>CAZZWP010000109.1:0-10757 GCA_964657965.1 uncultured Rudaea sp.
CGCCGACGCGACATCCGTGTCGCGGCGGCGAACGGCGCACATCCTGTGCGCCCTCGAGGTTGTCGCATTCTGATTAGGTGAGCGCGGGGTTTCGTTGTCGGGACCAGAACCAATAGACGGGTAGGCCGGCTAATGTGATTAGCAATCCCATTCCCGCATCCGAAGGACTTTGCCAGATGGTGGCGCCGACGATCCAGAGGACGACTAGAAGAAATGCAATGGGTAATAATGGGAACAGCGGAACTTTAAATGGGGTCGATTCGTGCGCGCATATGTGGCGATACCAAAATAGTGTCGAGATGACGGCCGCCATACCTAACCAGTCGCCGACGGTGGAATAGTTGAGGAGTTGATCGAAGGTTCCCGTCAGTGCGAGCGCACAAGACCAAACGGCAAGCAAGACGAGCGCAACGTTCGGCGAGCGCCAACGTGGATGCAAACGCCCGGCGATGCGGAAGAAAACGCCGTCGGCCCCCATCACCTGAAACACGCGCGCCGCGCCGATGACGGAGATGTTGCAGAAACCCAAGGTCGATATCGCGATGCCGGCGGCGATGACACGTGCGCCCGCCTCGCCGAAAACATGCCGCATCAGATCGGCGGCCGGCGCTTTGCTGGCGGCGAGGCCGTCGTGTCCGAGCACGGCGAGATACGACAGATTCGCCAACAGATAGCACGCGGCCACGAGCAGCATGCCGAATATCAATGCGCGCGGAAGATTGCGATGGGGATCGCGCAATTCGCCGGCAATGTCGTTGATGTAATACCAGCCGCCATAGGAAAAAAGGACCGGCATCAGCGCACCGAATAGCGCGAACGAGTTGATCGGCTGCGACGGTGGCGGGGGCGGCGCGCCACGCGCGACGAGTCCGACGACGATCAACACGCTAATCGCAAGCAGCTTCAGCACGGTGAGAATGTTTTGCGTCAACGATCCGGCGCGAATGCCGAACCAATTGATGCCGGTAAGAAAGACGATGGTTCCCACCGCGTAGGGACGCGGATCGTCGGGCGTCACGCCAATGGCGGCACCGGCGTATTCGACGAACACTGTCGCCACAGCGGCGATCGCGCCGGAGTGATTGACGACGAGCAGGTTCCATCCGTACACAAACGCGATGACGATACCGAATGCTTCGCGCAAGTAGACGTAACCGCCGCCGGCCGTGGGACGTCGTGCGCCGAGCTCCGCATAGCACAGCGCACCGATGAGCGCGATGACGCCACCGATGGCCCATGCCAGCATTTGTTCGAACGACGATCCGGTTTGTCGTGCGATCGCCGCCGGCGTCAGAAAAATCCCAGAGCCGATCACGCCACCGACGACCACCATGCTCGCATCCCACACGCCGAGCCGGCGCAAGTAGGTGACGGGTGGTGTTTCCGAAATTGCGGGCTCTGTCGCCACGACGCGTTCCCGAAGCGTGAAGTGTGCAGCATGGCGAACTCGCGCGACGGTGTCGAGCACTCGCGTGACGTCCGGCACGTACCGCCGCCGCGAAGGCGGGATCATCATCGATAAACGTTCTGGAGACGCGCATGACTCGTTCGTTCAATTCGGCGCGGCGTGCCGCTTGCGTCATGTCGCTACTCACCGTTGCATCGCCGCTATTCGCCGACGAAGCGTCGCCCGAGACGAAAAAAGAAATCGTCGCGATGACACAGGAATTGATGGATGCGCTCGTACCCGGCAAAGCCGACGTGTGGCGACGCGATCTGGCCGACGACGCGATGATCATCGACGAATTCGGTCGTCGGCAGACGAAGAAAGAGATCGTCGATAGCGTGCATCCGTTTCCGTCGGGATTGTCCGGATCGATCGAACTGCGCGATGCGCGCGTTCACGTTTATGGCGATACCGCAGTTCTCGACTGCGAAGAATACGAAACCGAAACGGTATTCGGACAAAAACTCGTCGTGCGGTATTTTGCGATGAACACCTACGTGCGACGCGATGGCGTATGGAAGATCGTCGCGATGGAAGACGTCACGTTGCCGACGCCGCCGCCGACACTCGACGTAAGGAATCTAACGTTGAGCGATTACGCCGGTATGTATCGCTACGCGCCGGACCGCGCGTGGATCGTCGACGTCGACCACGGCAAACTGCAATGGCGCACCAAGCCGGGAAGGCCCGCGAACGCGCTCGATCCGATCGCGAAAGACGTTTTCATGGGCGGCGACGACGAAAAGAATCTGATGATCTTTCGCCGCGACGACAAAGGACGCGTCGTCGAATTGATCGAGCGCCGCAAATACAACGATCTGCATCTCGCTCGCGACAAAGCGCCGTAACTAGTTATGCGGCAGCGCAAGCACCCCGTCGATGCACGTGACGGTCTGCCCGCCAATATCGACATCGCCCGTCGCTTCATTCACGCGCACGTCGACGTAACCATCGCGCCCGACTTCGCGGCCTTGGCTTGCCCGATACGCGGTGCCGATCTGCGCAAGTTTTTTGCTCGCGTGCAGGAACGCGCCGATCGCCGCATTCGCGCTGCCGGTGACAGGATCTTCGGGCACACCGTCGGCTGGTGCAAAAGCACGCACGGCGAGAGCGAAGTCCTTATTGATTGCGCGGCCGAATACGGCTACGCCGATGGCTATGTCGCTCAACCGCAGCAACGCCGTCATATCCGGTTTCAGTGCGCGCACGGCGTCCTCGGAACCCAGATCGCACAGCAGCCAATCCGGCCCGACATTGACGATCGCCGCCGGCGTTACCGGCGCGGTACCGAGCGCTTTCGTTAGCTCGCTAGTGATGTCGCGCGCGGGCGCGCGTATCGCCGCGCGCGGCGCGCGCACGAAGATGCGTTGTGCAATGCCTTCGCCGATGACTTCTACCGGCAATAAGCCGGCGGCGCATTCCTGGACGAGATTGGTTTTCGCGGCGATGCGCTCGGATTCAATCAGCGCGTGCGCAGTGCCGACGCTCGGATGTCCCGCGAACGGCAACTCGCTGCGCGGCGTGAAAATGCGCACGCGATAATCGGCCGTCGCCTGCGTCGGCGGCAGCACGAATGTCGTTTCCGACAGATTCGTCCACGCCGCGATGCGCTGCATGTCTTGCGTCGTCAAGCCTTCGGCGTCGAAGACGACGGCCAGCGCATTGCCGTACATCGGATTGGCCGTAAAAACGTCTACTTGCTTGAAGGCGCTGGTGCGAAGCGTGTGCTGGGTATGCATTGCGTTCTTCCTGATGCCGTCGAAAATCCAGCGTGCGAATATACGATAACGGATTGATTGACGGCGATCTGGCGCACGAAAGTCATGCGCGCGCCAGAAAAACGCCTCGTTGGCGCATCAGACTGCGATCGCCCGGCGGCCGACATCGACTTGTTTTTTTGCGCCGCACCAGCACAATGCCCGCATGCCGTCGCAACGCGAGAATGATTTGTCTGCATCCTCCTGGATCGTCCTGAAATTCGGCGGCACCAGTGTTTCGTCGCTGCCGCGATGGCAAAAAATCGCGACGATCGCGAAACAGTGGCAGGCGCGCGGCAAGCGCGTGGTGATCGTCGTGTCGGCATTGTCGGGTATCACCGACAAACTCAAGGCGATCACCGAAGCCAGGGATGCCGAACGGCGGCATCAGATACGCGACGAAATCATCGCCCGCCATCAAGCGATGTTCGCGGAGCTGGCGCTATCTGATCATGGACCGATCCAGTATTGGCTGGAACGGCTACGCGCACTCGTCGACAACACGCGAGCCGATGCGGGCGCGTTGCCGTGGCAGGCGGAAGTGCTGGCGCTGGGTGAGCTGATGTCGAGCACGCTCGGCGTCGCGTATTTGAACTCCATCGACGTCGCCACGCATTGGCTCGACGCGCGCGAACATCTGCACGCGCAACCGATGCCGAACCAGAACGCGTGGGGGCGTTATCTTTCCGCCTCGGTGCCGACGGCGCATGATCCTTCGATGGCGCAGGCATTGTCGCAACGCGGCGATTTGTTCGTCACGCAAGGGTTCATCGCACGCAACGACGAGGGCGAAACGGTCATTCTCGGGCGCGGCGGATCGGACACCTCGGCCAGTTATTTCGGGGCGCTGCTGAAAGCGGAAAAAGTGGAAATCTGGACGGATGTCGCGGGCATGTTCAGCGCGAATCCGCGCCAGGTTCCCAACGCGCGCTTGTTGGCGAAACTGGATTACGAAGAAGCACAAGAAATCGCCACGACCGGCGCGAAGGTGCTGCATCCGCGCTGCATCAATCCGGTGCGCGAAGCGCGCGTGCCGTTGGCGATTCGCGACACGAACCGACCCGAATTGAGCGGTACCGAAATCGCCGCCACCGTGATCGACGCCGCGCCGAGCATCAAGGCGATCAGTTCGCGCAATGGATTGACGCTGATCGCGATGGAATCGATCGGAATGTGGCAGCAGGTGGGATTTCTCGCCGATGTGTTCGAACATTTCAAGCGGCACGGCCTCTCGGTGGATTTGGTGAGCACGTCGGAAACCAACGTCACCGTTTCGCTCGATCCGACCGAAAATCTCGTCAACACCGATGTGCTGTCGGCGTTGTGCACGGAGCTGGCGCGTATATGTCGCGTCAAAGTCATCGCGCCTTGCACGGCGATCACGCTCGTCGGGCGCGGTATGCGCGCGATGCTGCACCGGATGTCGGCGGTGCTTGCCGAATTCGGGCCGTTGCGCGTGCATTTGATTTCGCAATCGTCGAACAATCTCAATCTCACGTTCGTCGTGGACGAGAATGTGGCCGACGGATTGGTTCCACGTTTACACGAGTTGCTGATCAAAGCAGAGGCGATGCGTGTCGAAGACGGCGCCGTGTTCGGTCCGCGGTGGCGCGATCTCTATTCGAGTGGCGAAGGGGAAAGAGAAACGCCGTGGTGGCACGCGCGGCGCGACGAACTCATTGCGCTCGTCGAAAAACAATCACCGTGCTACGTCTATGATGTCGCCAGTGTGCGCCGTCGCGCGCAGGATTTGCGCGCCAAAGTCCCCACCGTCGATCGCTGGTTCTATGCAATCAAAGCGAATTCGCATCAGGATATTTTGACGGCGCTCGTCGACGAAGGATTTGGTCTCGAATGCGTATCGCCCGGCGAGATTGAGCGCGTGGCGAACATCCGGGACGCGCGCTGTCTGTTCACGCCGAACTTCGCGCCACGCAACGAATACGCTGACGCGCTGGCGAAAAATCTCGACGTGACGATCGACAATAAACATGTGCTCGCGCAGTGGCCCGATGTGTTTGCGGATCGCGAAATATTTTTGCGTCTCGATCTCGGTCACGGCCGCGGGCATCACGATAAAGTGAAAACCGGTGGCGCCAATTCCAAGTTCGGTCTTGCGCTGGACGAACTGGCCGATGTGCAGCGACTGGCCGCCGCACACAATGTGCGCATCGGCGGATTGCATGCGCATCTGGGCTCCGGAATTCTCGATGTCGACCATTGGAAAGACGTCTATGTGCAGCTCGCCAGCATCGCCGAAAAAATGGGCAGCGTGCACACGTTGAATATCGGCGGTGGATTGGGTGTGCCGTCGCGCGCCGATGAAGACGCACTTGATCTGGTCGCGCTTAACGGCGCGCTCGCTGAAGTGAAATCGGCCTATCCGCAGTTCACGCTGTGGGCCGAACCCGGACGCTATCTCGTCGCTGACGCCGGCGTTCTCCTGGCGCGGGTGACGCAACTCAAGAGCAAAGGCGATGTGCGTTATGTGGGTGTGGATGCCGGCATGAATTCGCTGATTCGGCCGGCGCTTTATGATGCGTATCACGAGATCGTCAACCTCACGCGCATCGACGACGCGGCGACCGAACTCGTGCAAATAGTAGGGCCGATCTGTGAATCGGGCGACGTGCTCGGCAGCAATCGTCGCTTGCCGGTAACGCAAGAAGGCGATGTGCTGTTGATCGCGCAAGCCGGCGCGTATGGCGCATCGATGGCATCGCACTACAACTTGCGTGATCCGGCGCGCGAGATCGTGTTGTGACGGAATTGCTGAATCCGCGCAATTCACGAGCGTTTCGCTTCGTCCGGCGCATGTACGTCGGCGGTGAAGCGCAATTGGTTTATGCGTTCGACGACGGTTCGGAACTGATCGAGCGAATCACCTTTCCGAACGCGCCACCGCTACCCGATTCCCGCCGACGCGCGTTCGATGCCGCGTTGAAACTTTTGCACCTGATCGGCGGCATCAGCTATTACAAAGCCGGCGTACCGGCGCAGCTGCTCATCGACGGCGAACCGCTCGATGGCGACACCGCGTCGTTCATGGACGATGTGTATCTCAACGGACTTGCGGAGTTCGCGTATCGCAACGCGCTGGATTTGCGCGGACGCATTCGCTTCCCAGCCGAGGATCGACGCAGTGAATCCAGCCACGATGCGGCAGCGATCGGTTTGCCCAGGCGCACGTTGGTTCCGATCGGTGGCGGCAAGGATTCGCTGGTCAGCGTGGAATTGTTGAAACGTGCGAATGAACCGGCGACGGCGGTGTGGATCGGCGATTCCGCGCTAATCGCCGTATGCGCCGAGCGCACGGGACTGCCGCAGCTCAACATCAAACGCCAGCTCGCGCCGGAATTGTTCGACTACAACAAAACCGGCGCCTACAACGGCCACATCCCGGTGACGGCGATCAACTCGGCCATCCTGATTTGCGCGGAAATTATTTATGGCTTCGATGCCGTCGCGTTTTCCAATGAGCGTTCCGCGTCGGCCGCGACGCTCGAGTACGACGGCCAGCTCGTCAATCATCAGTGGAGCAAAGGTATCGACTTCGAGCGAGCGCTGCGAAAGTATACAAAGTCGCATATCGCCGGCGATCTCGATTATTTTTCGTTGCTACGGCCATTGTCGGAACTCGCCGTGACGCGTGCGTTTTCCCGCGAGACGAATTACGACGATGTTTTTTCGAGTTGCAATCGCAACTTCCGGATTCGCGGCGACCGTCCGGCCGATCGCTGGTGTGGACAATGTCCGAAGTGCCATTTCGTGTTTCTGGCGCTGGCCCCGTTTGTCGCCAAGCCGCGATTGCTGGGGATTTTCGGACGCAACCTGCTCGACGACGCATCGCTCGCGGCCGCATTCGATGCGCTGCTGGAATACCGCGATCACAAACCGTTCGAGTGCGTCGGCGAAGGACAGGAATCGCGCGCGGCCATGTTCGCACTGAGTCAACGACCCGAATGGCGGGAAGACGCGATCGTCGCGCGCTTCGCCGACGAAATCCTGCCACAACTCGACCGCGCGACACTTCGCATCGAGCCGTTGCTTGAACCGGGCGGCGAACATTTCATTCCCGAACGTCTTGCGAGCCTGTTGGATGCGGATCGCTGATCTCGCCGACGCGCGCGTCGCGATCTGGGGTTTCGCACGCGAAGGCCGCGCCGCGTTCGATGCGGTGCGAAAGCAATTTCCAGACAAGCCGCTGACGGTTTTTTGCAACGAACACGAGGCGACGGCATTGCGTGGCGCTTTGTCGGCTGCCTCGCCCGAAATGATCACAACTCCCGTCGATGTCTACGGGCTGTCGCGATTCGATGTCGTCATTAAATCGCCAGGCATCAGCCCGTACAAATCGCCGTATCCGGAAGCGTTGGCCGCCGGCGTTCGATTCACATCCGGTACGGCGCTGTGGTTCGCCGAACATGCGGAAGCGAAGACGATTTGTGTGACGGGAACGAAAGGCAAAAGCACGGTCGCCGCGCTGATCGCGCATCTGTTGCGCAAGATTGGACAATGCGTTGCGCTGGCCGGAAATATCGGCATGCCAATGCTCGAATTGTTCGATCCGCCGCGCTTGCCGGCGTGGTGGGTGATCGAACTATCGAGTTTCCAAACGTATGATTTCGACGGTGCGCCGACTGTCGCCGTCGTAAACAATCTCTATGAAGAGCATCTGGATTGGCACGGCTCGGCGCAAAATTATGCGGCAGACAAGCTGAAGATTCTCGCGCGCGCGAAATCTGTGGTCGTCGCCGCGCAACCGGCGTTAATCGATGCTACTTCCCATCGCTTGAAGCGGGCTGTCGTCGGCGATAAAGCCGCTTGGCACATACATGACGATGCGATTTTTTCCGGATCGGCTCGGGTAGTGGAGTTGCGTGATATTCCGCTGCCGGGTTTTCACAACGCACACAACGTTTGCACGGCGCTGGCGGCGCTCGACGCCGCCGGCGAAGATGCGGTCGCATTGGCGCGGCATGTCCACAGCTTCAAACCGTTGCCGCATCGCCTGCAGCCACTCGGTGAGCGTGCCGGAATTCATTACGTCAACGACAGTATTTCGACTACACCATACGCCAGCATCGAGGCATTGCGGAGTTTGTCGACAGGTGACGTAGCGATCCTCGTCGGTGGGTTCGATCGCGGCGTCGACTGGCGTATATTTGTGGATTATGTGGCAATGCATCCCCCGCGAGGCATCGTAACGATGGGCGCGAACGGCGATTCGATCGCGCGCGCGCTGGACGTTAGAGGCGTCGTTGCCCGCCGATCGCATTCACTCGGCGCAGCGATGCGGGAAGCGCAAGCGATCACGCCGCGCGGTGGCACAATCGTCTTGTCCCCCGGCGCGCCGAGTTTCGATCAGTTTCACGATTACGCGCAGCGCGGTCGGGAATTCGCGCGATTGGCGGGATTTGACGCGGATTCGATAGCACACATCGAAGGCATGGACATTTCATGAACGCGGCAACCGTATCGCGCCTGATCTGGGATTTGCCGACGCGGCTGTTCCATTGGGTGCTCGTGGTCCTGATCGCGCTTCAATACGCTACGGCGAAATTTGGCTTCCTCGACATGGACTGGCATTTTCGCTTCGGCTACGCAACGCTCACGCTGATCGTTTTCCGCGTGGGCTGGGGATTTTTCGGTTCGCAGAGCAGTCGGTTCATGCAGTTCGTGCGCGGGCCGGCCGCCGTCGTCCGATACGTGCGGTCGCAGTTTTCCACAAATCCACAAGTTAGCATCGGGCACAATCCGCTTGGCGGATGGTCGGTTATCGTGTTGATTCTTTCCGTTCTGATACAGGCGATCTCAGGACTGTTCGCGAGCGATGGCGTCGACACGGATGGTCCGATGTCAGAGCACGTCGCATCATCTACGGTGAAACTATTCACGCGTATTCATGGGTGGAACGAGAATGTTTTGCTCGCTCTGATCGCGTTGCACGTGGTCGCGATCGCGCTTTATTTCGTGCTGCGCAACGACAATTTACTGACGCCGATGATCACCGGCCGAAAAGCAATTGCGGGACAACCCCTGACGTTTGCCGGTCTTTGGCGCGCGTCGGTGGTGCTGCTTATTTCCGCATGCGCCGTGATGGGCGCAATCGTTTGGGCGTCGCGCTGAATCAGCTGGATTTGTATTGATCGTGGCACGCCTTGCACGAATCAGCCGTTTTCTTGAACTGGTCTTTCATCTTCGTTTCGTCGCCGGTTTTTGCCGCTTCATTCAATGCCTTCGATTCGGCAACGAAATCGCTGAGTTTCGATTTGAAGTCGTCGAAATTATTCCAGATGTCCGCTTTTGCATCCGTTTCCACGCCGCCGCTGGCTGAGTTCTGAAATCCTTCCAGAACTTGAGTCGATAGAAACTGCAGCCGTTCGGCGCGCATCGCGAACGCCGTTGCGTCCCACGCGATTTTTTTCTTGACCATCGCACCCATGGGCGCGAAGTTCCAGCCGATCACGCCCATGATGTCCTGGCGATAGTGCACGGCGTCGGCCGCCTTGTTTTGCGCGTCGGCGCCGAGTGACGCGCCCGTGCAAAGCAACAATGTGACGGCCATAAGATATTTCATCGCGAACTCTCCAACGTCCGGCGTTAAGTGTAAGACAGGCGCCTTGCGGCCGTACACCTGCCTTCCGTCGGCGCAGTATGATATCGGTCCCACTCATCAGGAGGATGGACATGAATAAAGCGATTATTGCTTGCGCGCTTTTCGCCGTCGGTAGCATTTCCGCACAAGCGGCGATGGTCACCAAAAATATCGACTACGACGTCGGCGGCAAAAAGATGCAAAGCGTGCTCATCTACGACGATTCGGTGAAGACGCCGCGTCCCGGACTGGTGTTGACGCCGGACTGGCTGGGCATGAATCCCGATCAAGTGGCGCTCGGCAAGCAGGTGGCCGGCAAGGATTATGTCGTGCTCGTGGCCGATGTATATGGTGTCGACGTACGGCCGAAGAACCCGGACGAGGCGGGCAAAGCCGCGAAAAATATGTATGACCATCGCAGCGATCTGCGCGCGCGCATCAGCGCTGCGTTGACGCAATTGAAGGGCCAAGTCGGCAAAGCGCCGCTCGACGGCAAGCATTGGGGCGCGATCGGCTACTGCTTCGGCGGCGCGACGACACTCGACCTCGCGCGAACCGGCGCGGACGTGCAAGGCGTGGTTTCCTTCCACGGTAATCTGTCCACCGACGATCCGGCATTGGCGAAGAACATCAAGGCCAAAGTGCTCGCACTGAACGGCGGCGACGACAAGTTCGTGCCGGAAGAACAGATCGTCGCATTCCAGAAAGAAATGCGCGATGCCAATGTCGATTGGCAATTCGTCAGTTTCGGTGGTGCAGTGCATTGCTTCGCTATCCCGGTTGCAAACGGCGAAGTACCGGGCTGCAAATACGACGAGCGTGCAGCGAAACGCGGTTACGCGATGATGCACGAATTTTTCAACGAGACTTTCGCGGGAAAATGATTCCAGCAGTCTCTTTTTTGCTCTAGATCAGATTGAGAAGGCAGTGACCCGCGAGCAGGATGCCGCGGTTC
>CAZZWP010000110.1:0-10460 GCA_964657965.1 uncultured Rudaea sp.
AACCGGCCGTCATCTGGCCGTACATCATCAGGCCTTTTTTATCGAGTTCGTTGAAATGTTCCCATGTCGACCAATGCGGAACGAGATTCGAATTCGCAAGCAGCACGCGCGGTGCGTCCGCGTGCGTCTTGAACACGCCGACCGGTTTCCCGGACTGAATCAGCAGCGTCTCGTCGTCGTTCAACTCGCGCAACGATTTCAGGATCGCGTCGAAGCATTCCCAATTGCGCGCCGCGCGGCCGATGCCGCCGTACACGACCAGCTCGCTCGGTTTCTCGGCGACATCCGGA
Source organism: uncultured Rudaea sp. (assembly GCA_964657965.1). Taxonomy (GTDB): domain Bacteria; phylum Pseudomonadota; class Gammaproteobacteria; order Xanthomonadales; family Rhodanobacteraceae; genus Rudaea. The sequence goes on from CAZZWP010000110.1 coordinate 291, forward strand.
TCGAGATTGTTCTGGATCATGCGAAACGCGGCTTCGGTCAACCAGCTTTTGCAAGTCAGGTGCGAGCCGCGTGGCGCGCGCACTTCTCGCGCGGTGTCGATTCGAGTTGGAGCGTTCATGGAAGGTCGCCGGAGGGAGTGCGGCGATTATCCGTTGAATTTCCGACGGTGCAAATACGAGCGATGGCGCATCGATGACGATACTGCTATTGCAAATCGCGCGCGATGCGGATTCCTACTCGCGCGCTACGCGTATCGCTGGGGGCGGCGAGACGATACGACGAACGCGCCTGATCCGGCGCACTGCCCCACGATCCGCCGCGGATAACGTGCGTGGCGCAACCAGGATTCACCCACGCCTTGCTGTCCGCCGGCGCGCGTGTGTAGTTGTCGTGCCAGCAATCGGCCGTCCATTCGGACACGTTGCCGTCCATGTCGCGCAGCCCGAACGCGTCCAGCGGAAATTTCCCGACCGGCGCCGGTCCCCAATAGCCATCCTCGTACTTCGGAAACGCTTTCGCCCACGAACGTTTGAGGCGTGGCGATCGATCCATGTCACCGGTGAGATTTTCGTTCGGCTTCGTCGGATTGCCGTCGCCCCACGGATAGCGCGTCGTCGAGCCCGCACGCAGCGCATATTCGAATTCCGCTTCGCTGGGCAGTCGATACGTTTTGCCGGTACGTGTGCTCAGCCATTTCGCGTACGCGCTCGCGTCGTTCCACGACACATGGATGACGGGCAAATCATCGGTCGACTTGTTGCCGAGAAAATCGTCGCGCCACGTAATGCCGCGGCGCTCGATGAGACGGCCGGATTCTTCGTCGTAGATGGTCGAACTGCCGATTTTTTCCGCGTCGGTGGAGTAACCCGAATCCTCGACGAACGCGCCGAACTCGCCGACCGACAATTCGTCGCGACCCAGCGCGAATCCTGTTTCGATTTTTACTTCGCGCTGCGGCTGCTCGGTCGGGCGGTGTTCGGAATCCGTGTCCGGCGAACCCATGACGAACGACCCGATCGGCACGACGACCAACGCCGGCGCGATACCGTGACGATCGAGAAATTTGTCGGTGATCGTCTGGCCGGGACTGAAACTCGCGTACAAACGCGCATTGCGCAGTTTGCGATTGAACTCGTCGATGCCGTTCAAGTCGGGACTCAAACCGAGCGCTTTCTGCGCCAGCAATTCGGCGAGATTCGCATCACCCGCGTCCAGCGCCGAGTTGGCTTGCGACATCGTGTTCACCGCGCGCTCACGACGAATTCCCTCGATGCGCGTGCGCGTGTCGAGAAGATTCTGCGAACCCGGCCGTATCGGCGCGGCTTGCTCGAGAATCGCATCGGCACCGGAAAAATCGTCTTGCGCCGCAGCGGCCAGTGCTCTGTCAAGATAATCGCGTTCGATTTGCGCCAATCCTTGATCGGCGAGTTTGCTGCTCGGATCGAGCTTCAACACTTGTCGATATACATCCAGTGCATTGTCTTCCGGCGGCGCCAACGCGTGACCTTGCTGCATCAAATCCGCCGCATGCGTGAGCAGTGGCGACACCTGGCGCAACGTTTTCAATCGCGTTTGCAACGCGGTGTAGTCATCGCCCGTTTTGGCGATGCTGGAAATCACGTCGATCAATTTCGACGCCGTGCGGTCATCACTCTTGTCGAGCGCATCGTCGGCTTGCTGCAAAAGAGAAATGTGGATTTTTTCAATTCCGGCCAACGCCGCTGCATTGGTCGCATCGAGACTCAGCACCTTGCGATACAAAGCCAGCGCGTTGCTGTCTTTCGGCTCGATCAACTTGTCGTCCGCGAACGCTTTGTCCGCCTTCTTCAACAAAGCGGCGATTTCCTTCGTCGGCGGCGCAGCCGGTTCGACGGGAGGCGACGCCGACGTCAATTCTGTCGCCTTCGGCGGCGCGGCGGATTTGACGGGCGTCGACACGACCGGCGTGACCGGCGGCACCGGAGCGGATTGCAGCGTCGCGTCGGGCGCGGCAGTGGGTTCGGTCGGAACCGGCGAATGCAGCGCGATATGCCCGCCGACAGGGTAAAATCGATAAACCAACGCAATCGCGAGCAGCGCTATCCCCGCCGCACCTCCCAGTACGGTTTGCTTGCGAACGATTTCGGTACCCGGCATTCGATGATTCGGAAAGGCGGCAGCGTGATGCTTGCACCTTAACTATCGGCTGCTCGCCCTGCAACTCCGAGACTGAACAGGAATTCAACGCATGTATCAATGGATCGATGACGCCGCCGCACTCGATGCGTGGTTATCTTCTCGCACGCGCGACGTCGTGATCGGCATGGACACCGAATTCATGCGTACCAATACGTTCCGCGCGCGGCTGGCGCTAGCGCAAATCAATGTCGATGGCGAGATCGCCCTATTGGATTCGCCCAAACTCGGAGCGCACGGCGATCTGGCCGAACGATTGCGCGCCGCCGACACGATTACCGTCATGCACAGCGCCAGCGAAGATCTGGAAGCGTTGGTCGATATCATTCCGGACGGCCCTGCCAACTTATTCGACACGCAAATCGCCGCCAGCATGATCGGACTGGGGTTCGGCATGAGTTATCAGAAACTCGTAGCCGCCCTGCTCGGTGTCGATCTGCCGAAAGCCGAAACGCGTTCGGACTGGCTCGCACGGCCACTCAGTACCTCGCAACTCGACTATGCCGCGCAAGACGTCGAACATCTGCCCGACATTCATCGTCAGCTCGACGAAAAGCTCGGTGCGCTCGGTCGACGCGAATGGCTTGCGGAAGATTGTCGTCGTCTCGTCGATCGCATGTGCCATCCCGTCGTCGATCAACAACCGCAACGCGCATTCCGCACCGCCGCCGATTGGCCGATCGAACAACGCGCGATGCTGCGTAAACTATTGCTTTGGCGCGAAGCGAACGCACGCACGCTCGATAAACCGCGTTCATGGATTCTGGACGACGCACACGCGCTTGAATTCGCATCGCGAGCGCCGCGCGACGGCGACGAATTATTCGAACGATCGAAAGGTCTGCGCGCATTGCGCGGGCCGCAACGCGCAGAGTTGTTACAACTTCTGCAGCTGCCGCTGGAACCGAATGATCTCGACATCGCGCCGATTCCCGCGCCGTTCAATAGTCCGCAAAAACGCGCGATGCAGGCGATGCGCGACAAAATCACCGCGATCGCGCAGCGCGAAAATATCCCCGAAGGCTTATTGTGTTCGCGCCGGCACATGGAGGCGCTGGTGACCGATCGCGTATGGCCCGCCGCACTCGACGGTTGGCGTAAACCGCTGCTGTTCGACGCGCTGTCGGCCAATGTCTGACGCGCCTCTTGACGATGCACTACCGAATCGGTTTCACTGCGGTCATGCGCGCAGGCAAATCAACGACGACGACGACGTCCACGCCAACCGTGGTGCGGTCGGTCGCGCGCAGATAAGACGCAAAGACCGCTCCGCACCTCGACGAGGATGCGGGCGCCAGCACCCTTCCTCACCGGATGCGGAGCCTCGACGGGAGGCTTCATGAACGCGTTTGGCAATACATCAAGTAACGACAATCAGCCGCAGATAGTCGCGCATAAATTCGGCGGCTCGTCGCTGGCCGACGCTGGGCGCATTCGTCACGTTGCGAAACTCATTCAAGATCGACGCGAACCGACGCAGATCGTTGTTGTCTCGGCGATGCAGAAAGTGACCGACGCGTTGATCCAACTTGCCGCGAGCGCGTCGTCGCATCGTGAGTGGCAGTCCGATTTGGCATCGCTGCGCGAAAGGCATCTCAAAACCGCCGACGAACTTCTCAAAACGAACGCGCGACCGATACGCGACTGGCTCAACGCACAATTCGACGAATTGGCACAAATGCTCAACGCCATTCGTGTGCTCGGCAGCGCCAGCCGCGAGGTCGGCGACGCGATCAGCGGGCTCGGCGAAGTATGGTCGGCCCATTTGATCCATGCCTATCTGCGGCAATCGGGCGCCGCGTATGCACTGCTCGACGCACGCGATGTGCTCGTCGTGCACCACGAAGAACTCGGTGTGGCCGTCGATTGGAATACAACGAACGAACGTCTCGCGTCGTGGCGTAACGAGCATCCGCAATCGCGCCTGATCGTTACGGGTTATGTCGCGCGCGGACTGGAAGGACGGGCTACCGTTCTCGGCCGCAACGGCAGCGATTATTCCGGTGCGATATTTGCCGCATTGTGGAAAGCGCAAGAATTACACATTTGGACCGACGTCGACGGCGTGCTCAGTGCCGATCCTCGCGTCGAACCGGAAGCGTTGACACTGTCGGCGATGAGTTACGAAGAAGCCTGCGAACTCGCGTACTTCGGTGCGAAAGTCATTCATCCGCAAACGATGGCGCCCGCGATCGCATTGGGATTGCCGATTTTCATCCGCAACACATTCAAACCCGAGCATTCCGGCACCCGCATCGACGAACACGGCGACGCATCCGGCCCTATCAAAGGTCTGACGCTCGCGCACGATTTGGCCGTTCTCAATGTCGAAGGCACCGGCATGATCGGCGTACCCGGAACGGCCGAACGCGTGTTCGCGGCACTGCGCGCGGCACAGGTGTCGGTGGTGATGATTTCGCAAGGATCGTCGGAACACTCGATTTGCTGCGTCGTCCGCGCCGCGCAATCGGATGTGGCGCGCGCGGCGCTCGACGGCGCTTTCGCCCGCGAATTGGCGACACATCAGATCAACGGCATTCAAGTCACGCCAGACATCGCCGTCCTCGCTGCCGTCGGCGACGGTATGGCCGGTGTGCCGGGGGTTGCCGCGCGATTGTTCGACGCGCTCGCGCGCGTTCGCGTCAACATCCGCGCGATCGCGCAAGGCGCGTCCGAGCGCAACATCTCCATCGCCATCGGAAAAAAGGATGCGACGAAGGCGCTGCGTGCCGCGCATGCCGCATTTTATCTTTCTCCACAAACGATCTCGCTCGGCGTGATCGGACCCGGCAAAGTCGGCGCCACTCTGCTCGATCAGATTGCAGCCGCCGCGCCGCGTCTCAGACGCGAAGCGAATATCGATCTGCGTTTGCGCGCGATCGCGTCAAGTAAAACGATGTGGTGCGACGAGCGCGGTATCGAAGGCGCGTGGCGCGATCACGTTGCCAACCCGGGGAATCCGTGCGACCTCACGAAGCTCGCCGCCCACGTGCGCTCCGATCACCTGCCGCACGCCATCATTCTCGATTGCAGCGCCAGCGACAGCGTGGCCGACCATTATCCGGCTTGGCTGAGCGCGGGCATCCACGTGATCACACCCAACAAACACGCCGGTGCCGGATCGTTCGACCGTTACGCGGCCATTCGCGCCGCCGCCGAATCCGGCGCGACACGATTCCGCTACGAGGCGACCGTCGGCGCCGGTTTGCCGATCATCCAGACGCTACGCGATCTGCTCGACACCGGCGATGAGTTGATGGCCGTCGACGGAATTTTTTCCGGGACGTTGGCTTGGTTGTTCAATCGCTTCGACGGAAAGCGTCCGTTTTCGGAACTGGTCCGCGAAGCGCACAAACTCGGCTACACCGAACCGGATCCGCGCGACGACCTTTCGGGCGTCGACGTGGCGCGCAAACTCGTCATCCTCGCCCGCGAAGCGGGGTGGACGCTGTCTCTGCAAGACGTGGCCGTCGAAAGTCTGGTGCCTGCCGACTTGAAAAACGCCGACACCGCGACGTTCATGGCATCGTTGACCCAACTCGACGCTCCGATGACACAACGCCTGGCGACCGCCAAGCAAGCCGATCGCGTCCTGCGTTACGTCGCGCATCTCGATCGCGAGGGTCGCGCGACGGTCGGCTTGGCGGAGTTACCGCGCGATCACGCCTTTTCCAACATCCGTCTCACAGACAACATTGTGCAATTTTCCACAAAGCGCTATTGCGACAATCCGCTCGTCATCCAAGGACCCGGCGCCGGCCCGGAAGTGACTGCGGCCGGTGTGTTCGCCGATTTGCTGCGCATCGCCGCCGCGTCCGGAGCGCGCATATGAAACAAGCGAGCGCTTTCGCACCGGCGTCGGTGGGCAATATCGGCGTGGGGTTCGATATTCTCGGCCACACGATCGAAGGTCCCGGCGATCGAGCGACGGTTCGCATCATCGACGAGCCGACCGTTCGTATCAGCGCGATTCGCAACGGCAACGTCGAACTTCCCTACGATGCCGCATCGAATACCGCGGGCGCCGCATTGATCGCCATGCGCGATGGATTGCATCTTTCATTCGGCTTCGACATCGAACTCGACAAAGGCATCGCCTTCGGGTCGGGCATGGGCGGCTCGGCGGCATCGTGCGTGGCGGCGCTGGTGGCGGCCAACGCGTTGCTCGACACGCCGCTGTCGCGCGAACAACTGTATCCGTTCGCGCTCGCCGGCGAAGCAGTCGCAAGCGGCGGCCTGCATGGCGATAACGTCGGCGCCATGTTGCTCGGCGGCATCGTGCTCGCGACTGCCGATCGATTGGTTCACATTCCCGCGCCCGACACATGGCATTGTGTACTTGTACACCCGGACATCTCGCTCGAAACGCGGCGCGCGCGCGAAGCATTGCAAGGCGCCTATCAGCTTCGAGAATTCGTCGCGCAAAGCGCGAATCTGGCGTTGCTGCTGAGCGGTTGCCATCACGGCGATGCAAACCTGATTCGCGCCGGACTCGCCGACGTGCTCGTCGAACCACGTCGCGCGTCGCTGATTCCCGGATTTCATCGCGTAAAACGCGCGGCGCTCGATCATGCGGCGCTGGGCGCGAGTATCTCCGGCGCCGGACCCAGTGTATTCGCATGGTTCGAATCCCTCGGCGAAGCCACCCAAGCGGTGGAATCGATGCGTGAGGGATTCGGCTCCGTACAAATCGACAGCGAAGCATTTATCTCACCCGTGAACGGACCCGCCGCGAGTCTGCTGCCATGAATTTCATCAGCACGCGCGGTGCAGCGGCGCCAGCGTCATTGAGCGCGGCGATTACTTCGGGTCTCGCGTCGGACGGCGGTTTATTCATACCGACGTCGATGCCGCGATTGTCGACAGAGATGTTCGATGACATCGACTCGCTGACTGGAATCGCATCCGTATTGCTACGGCCGTTCTTCATCGATGACGCACTATCCGGCGATCTCGAAGCGATTTGCACCGAGGCATTCACGTTCGAGGCACCGCTCCGATCACTAGCCACACGCGACGACTACGTACTCGAACTTTTCCACGGCCCCACGGCCGCATTCAAGGATTTCGGGGCGCGTTTTCTTGCCGCCTGCATGGCGCGCTTGCGCGGCGGCGACGAGAAACCGTTGACGATCGTCGTGGCGACATCCGGCGATACGGGTGCCGCCGTCGCTGCCGCATTTTATAAATTGCCGCATTTTCGCGTCGTCGTCCTTTATCCCGATGGCCGCGTGTCGCCACGACAAGCGCATCAACTCGGATGTTTCGGTGACAATGTGCGCGCTTTGCGCGTCGCCGGATCGTTTGACGATTGCCAACGGCTCGCGAAACTCGCCTTGGCCGATTCGGATATGCAGCGCCAAGTGCCGCTCAGCTCCGCGAACAGCATCAGCTTGGGTCGACTATTGCCACAGATGGTGTACTACGCGCACGCGTCGCTCCATCATTTCCGTTCGGAAAAAACCTGGCTGAACTTTGTTATACCGACGGGCAACCTCGGCAACGCTGTCGCTTGCATCATGGCGCGGTCGCTCGGGTTGCCAATCGGCCGCATTGTTTTTTCTACTAACGCGAATCTCACCCTGCACGATTTTTTCGCCGGCCGCGATTACGCGCCACAGGCGAGCGTCGCAACCTTGGCCAATGCGATGGACGTCGGTGCGCCGAGCAACGTCGAGCGTCTGCGCTGGCTTTATTCTGATAGCGAATTGCGACATCAATTTCTCGTCGACGCCGTCGGCGACGACGCGATCAGCACGACGATCCGGGATCGATACGCGAACCACGGCGAGATCTTTTGCCCGCACACCGCAACGGCGATTCGAACCCTTGAAAACCTTCGCCAGGAAGGCGTTCAAGGCGATTGGGCGGCGGTGGCGACCGCGCACGCGGCGAAATTCGAGCACGTCGTCGAACCGTTGATCGGCACAGGAGTCGACGTTCCCGTGCCGCTGGCTCAGCTGCTGAGCCGCGCAAGCTCCGCCGACCCGATCGCCGCCGACATCGGCGCGTTGCGAGACGTATTGCTAACGCGATGAATGCTTGGCGTAAATCCTCAGGCGCGGTATCATGCGCGCCCTCGCGCCGAACCAGATCGGCGCAGATTCGTGTGGGGCGGTAGCTCAGCTGGGAGAGCGCTGCGTTCGCAATGCAGAGGTCGGGAGTTCGATCCTCCTCCGCTCCACCATTTCATGTTTTGATCGAGATCGCTCGCGACGCGTACGATACGAGCCGCATGAAAACCGCCACGCGCCAGTGAAGGCGACGGTTTGGGAAATTACGAACACGCCGGCGCGATTCAACGTCATCGGGAAGCGGTTGCAGGGATTGTATACTTCCATCATTATGGAAGTATACAAACTAAAAAAGTTCTCGCGGCCTTGGCCGCTCTGTCTCAGCAATCACGTCTGGCAATCTTTCGCGAATTGGTTGAAGCAGGCCCGGACGGTTCTTTTGCTGGGCAGATTGCAAGTGATGTGGGGATTCCCGCGGCTACGCTTTCGTTTCACGTTAAGGAGCTGGTCAACGCCGGGCTCGTCGATCGCGCGCAGGAAGGGACATTTATTCGGTATCGCGCGAACTCCGATGCGATGAATGGACTCATCAGCTATCTCACCGAAAACTGCTGCGGAGGCGATCCGTCGAAATGCGCGCCGAGGGCGCGAGCGAAGAAAAAATGAGTATCGAGCGCGCTGTTCTTTGCCAAGACGTGTCACCTCCCGCTGTCCTTCCCCCGCACCCGCCAGTGTCAGCAACACACTGAAATTAAAAAGGCCTCGCATTTCTGCGAGGCCTCTGACGAACGGGGCATCTGGGCTAACTTCTATATACGAACAGTCGCGTCATACGAGAAGTCTGCCTCGCACTGGAAACGTCTTGTCACGGATGCATCGGCGACACGAACAACGTCGACGGATCCGATGTAGTCTTGTTGAACGCTACTCCCGTGCCGCCCGCCTGAGCTGAGTTGCTTGGGCTTTCCGACGCTCCGCCCGCGCCGCCTGAGCCGCCACCGCCTCCGCCATATCCAACCGAAGCATTGGAGCCGCTTCCGGCTGGTCCACCAGAAACGTTTTCGGTACCAGCGGTAATGCTCGGAGCAAACACATCAATGACACCACCACCACCGCCGCCGGATGCGCTCGATCCATTAGCGCTGGCGAGAGCAGCAGCACCGGCACCACCCATTGCAGAAAGAGTGCCGCTGTTTACGATGCTTGTTTTAGACGCTAGCACGATGATGCCGCCACCGCCGCCGCCGCCGCCCGTACTGGTGTTTAACACGGCCGCGCGCCCCGTATCTCCGTCCGCGTGGATAGATCCGCCACCGGGAATCGTGATGGAACCGTTGGCAATAATGACGATCGTGCCGCCACCGCCGGCATTATTCACGACGCTATTATTGATGTACGGCCCCACGCCACCACCGACCTTGCCTGGATCGACCGCCAATCGCGCAAACAAGGGATTGCTGGCACCCCCGCCGGCTCCGGACGTTGCGGCGCCACCTTCTTGCGCAGCACTGCTTCCGATACCGGCACCCGCCGCCTGGTTAGACGCGATATTGATTTGACCGGAGATCGTCACATTTCCAGTAGCTCTAATGACTAATCCGCTCGGGACGTTTAGCGTTCCCGTAATCGTTATGTTGGTGTATTGCAGCGAGCCTGCCGGCGGTGAGGAGTTCCAATCCGCACTGGCAACCGATAACACGCCGTCCGAGCCATCTCCGTAAACATTGGCAACTCCGTTTGCGCCCGTCGGACCGGTTGGTCCGGCAACACCGACGCCGGTGGGGCCAGTGGCTCCGGTAGTTCCCGGGGCGCCGGTTGGTCCCGTTGCGCCCGTGGAACCCGTTGCACCGGTCGCACCAGTAGCACCGATAGTCCCGGTTGCGCCCACAATTCCTTGTAGACCCGTCGGTCCCGTTACGCCTGTGGCGCCCGTTGCCCCAGTGGGGCCGGTAGCTCCGGTGGGGCCTGTCACGCCAGTCG
>CAZZWP010000111.1:0-10315 GCA_964657965.1 uncultured Rudaea sp.
CGCCGACGCGACATCCCTGTCGCGGCGGCGAACGGCGCACATCCTGTGCGCCCTCGGAGGTATTCGAGGATTTAGGTCAATCGCTTGGCGACCGAGCAAGATTGATATTTAGCGACGGGTTCCATCGAGCACGCGCTTGATCGATTCGCGTGCGGCGTCGAAGGAGAAGTGACGCGCTACGTTCTGAAGACCGTTGTCGGATAGCGTCCGCCACAAGGCCGCATCGGAATATCCGCGCACGATGGCGGCGGCGAAATCGCTGGGCGAATCGGCGACGAGCACGTCGTCGCCTGCGCGCACGTGCATGCCTTCGACCGCCGCCGTGGTGGCGACGACCGGCAGGCCGTAGCTCATCGCCATGTTCACCTTGCCCTTGACGCCCGCGCCGTAACGCAACGGCGCGAGCGCGAGCCGGCAGCCATCCATGTAGGGTGCGATGTCGGAAACGTAGCCGTGCACGACAACGCCGGCGTGTGCCAATTCGAGAATGGCCTGCGGCGCCTTGCTGCCGATCACGTGCAGATTCACATCGGACAACGTGTCGCGCACGATCGGAAAGATCTCGCGCACGAACCACAGCACGGCGTCGACGTTCGGCGGATGTTGAAATCCGCCGACGAAAACGAGATCGTGCCGCGTGTCGAAATCGCGTCGACGTCCATGCACTTCGTGCACGTTGGAAATAATTTCTATGCGGACGTCCGGTAAATCGCGCGCAAGGATTTCTTTTTCCGCAGCGCTGACGACGAGTGTCACATCGCTCGCACGCATTACTTTGAATTCCTGCACGCGCGTTCGCGCCGCTTGTTGCGACAGATCGTCACTCGCCGCCAGCTCCGCCGCGCGCTGCTCGCGAAGATGGTGCACATCGACCGTATCGAAGATCAGCCGCGCCCGCGGTGCGTGCGCACGGACGCTGTCGATGTAATTTGTCGCTACGTAATGACGCGACAGAATCACCGCCGTCAATTCTGCGCCGTGCTTGTGCAACCAGGCGATCGGATCGGCAACGAACGGGTGGTACAACGCCTGCACGCCCCAATCCTGCACTGCCTTTGTATAGGCGCCCGCATGCGCGCGATTATCGGGAAGAAAGCTCACGGCGTAGCCGAACTCGCGCAGCAGACGCATCAGATTCAGCATGCGCAGCGACCCGGAATCCTGGTCCGGCGTCGGTGTATACGAATCCACAATTAAAATATGTCCGCGATCACGCCAGTTGGCGGCGCGTTCGGCCATCGCCGCATCGTGGATCGGCGCCGGCTGCGTGGCGAGTTGCATTTTCCACTTTTCCAGAAATTTTTCGCCATTGATCGACTGAAAGCGCTTCATGCCGCTGGCGACATCGGTTCCCGCCGTGATGCCCTCGAAATGGACGAGCACGGAACGCGGCTCGAAGAACACTTTCTTTCCGGCTGCCCGCGTCGCAAACGCGAGATCCGTGTCTTCGTAATATGCCGGTGCGTAGCGCTGATCGAACCCGCCGAGTTCGCGAAAGAATGCGGTCCGCAACATGATCGCCGCGCCGGAGCAATAATCCGCCTCGCGTCGAAAGTTGTAGCGCGGATCGGCCGGATCGTCGAAGCGTCCGTAGTTCCAGCCCGAGCCGTCGCGAAAAACGATGCCGCCGGCTTCCTGCAAGCGACCATCCGGATAGACAAGTTTGGATCCCACCAAACCCGCATCGGGTTCCTGTTCGAAACAATCGAGCAGACTCTTGAGCCAGCCCGCCGTGACAATCGTGTCGTTGTTGAGGAAAACGACAAACTCGCCGTTCGCCGCTGCTGCACCCGCGTTGCACGATCCGACGAAACCGAGATTTTTTTCATTGCGCAGCACGCGAATTCCACGGATTTGCGCAAGACGTTTAGATGTCTGATGGGTCGATCCGTCGTCGACGACGATGGTCTCGAACGGGATGCCGTCCGCGTGTTCGGCGAGAGAACGCAAACACGCGGCGGTGTACGCGATCTTGTTGAAAACCGGAATAACGATCGACACACGCGGCGTGTCGCCGAGCGGTACGTCGAATGGCGCGAATTCCTCGGTCGGTTCCGGAATCCGAAATTCTGCGAGCGGCAGCGGCTTGTTGCGAAACTCATCGGCCGCGCGCTTCATCGTTCCGATGAGACCGCGACTCGCCAGACTGCCGCGGGTGCGATGAACGATCGCACGCAGGCGCGCGAGATTGAATAGCAGTCGCGCCTTCGACGCGCGCGTCAAGCGCACCGCGCCACGTAGCGGCCGCGTGAGGCGCCACGACGTGCTGGCCAGCAACGCGTTGCGCTCGGCCATCATTGCCTGCAATTCGGCATCGAGTCGTAGCGCCCATTGAGTCCGCGTGTCGAATTCGTCATGCAGTTTCTGGAACTCGTCGTGCAGTGACGCCAGTGACTTCGCCGACCGTTTAAGCTGCGCATCCAGATCGAATCCCCATTCGCCACGGCGCACGAGTTCGATCTGTTGATCGGCGATGCGCCGTTCCAGCGTTGCGGTTTGGCGTCGTGCGTCGCCGACTTCGCCGGCGCGTGTTTGCGCCGTGATGCGATCGAGACTCGACGCGCCTACGGCGATATCGCAGCGACGATGCCGCGTCGGGAGAAACGCCGCGTAGTCGTTCGCCATGTCGGCGAGCGAGCGGTGTGGAATTTTCTCAAGTTCGGTGCGCGCGTTGCGCAATAGTGCGCGATCGTTGTCGAGACGTGCGACCAACGCCGCGATATCCGACGGATTCGGCGCCACGAGAAAACCGTCGACGCCGTCGCGAATCCGCTCGGCGAGCGCGCCTAATCGTGTCGCGATCACGGGAATGCCGAAGCTGACCAGTTCGGAGAGGGTGTAACTGAATGTCTCGGCGAACCTCGGCAACATCAGCGCAGCGTCGGGCGCAACGCTGGATAGCAACGACGGCAATTCGTCATGGCGATAGTTGAGCAGAATGTGGACGTTCGGCCAGCCGAAGAATTCTTCGGCTGCGGACCCGGCGCCCAGAAGAAAAATCTCCGCGTGCTCGCGAATGCGCGGTATCAGATCGCGCAACATGGGAGCTACTTTGCGGACGCGGCCGAGCACGATGAAGCGCAACCGTTTGCGCCGCGGCGGCGCGGGCAGTGGCAGCGCGATCGACGTCGACCAACGCTCGGTGCCGTGCGGAATCACACGCTGCGCCAACGCGTTGACGCGAGGCTGCAATTTCACGAATAGATTGAGCGCCGACGCGCTCGGCGCAATCAATGTCGCGCCCGACTGAATCAGATCGTCCGCAACGCGTTCGCGCAACGCGAGCCAATGGGCTGCATCGCGTTCCGCGAATTCGAATCCCGCGTCGGCTGTCGCAAGGTCCGCCGCCAATTGCTGCGCGTCGAAGGTAACGGAATCGTCGTCGAGATTCCGGTGCAGCAATGGCCACAGGGGATAAAAATCGTGGACGAAATAGGTTGTCGGCAAGCCCGTGCGCAAGGCGTCCAGGCTGTGACCGATCAACGACGACACGAAAATCGCGTCAACGGAAAAATCGCGAATGATCTGTGCCAGGAATTCGGCATAGTCTCGATGAGCGAGGCGCGTGCTGGCAATCGGATCGGAGAGGTCGATCTGTCGCAATGGCGGTTCGGACATCGCGCTGTCACGCAATTCGAGTGATTCGCCGAAACGCCGACGCTCGAAATTTCCCCGCGCAATGAAAATCAGATGGTGTCGTGCGGCATCACTGCCGGTCAGGTCGCGAACGAAGCGCTCCGTTCCGCCGCCCCAGGCGTGCAGCACATGCAGCACGACCGGCTTTTCGTCGAGACCTGGATATGCCTGCGGCGCGGCTTTCTTCAGCGCGCGCACCAATGCTTCGCGCAGTTCGCCGAGGGCCGATGGCGGCAATGGATCGTCGCCTGGTTTGGGCAAGGTCGGTCCGCGCAACGGGCGCACCGGATCGGCGACATACAGATCGCCGACCAGCATTGCGCGCCATGGCGCGAGTGAAGTGGGCAATGTGGAATTGTGGATTTGTGCAATATCCAGCATTTGCAGCGCGGCGCCCCGCCAGGCGCTGAGCAGAACCGAGAATGTCGGCCATTGCAGCGCTTCGCGTCGGCCGTGGCGGTAGGCGAGGGTGTCGATAACGGCCGCGTCGGCATCGCTCGCGGCGCCGGCCGGCAATGGCGCGCGGGCGACGTCGATGTTGTCGAGTGGGGAAGCGACGAGGACATCCGGCAGATTCAACGCGGGTATCAATCGCTCCAGCCAGAACGGTGGCAGCACGACATCCGTGCGAATCAGAACCAAATCGTCGCCGCCGAATTGTCGGGAAGCTATTTCAAGCGCAGCGATGGCGTCGCGGGCATCCAGCGATTCGACGGGCACATCCGGTGCTTGCAGACGCAGCCGCTGCAGCCATTCGGCGCTGCCCGGCGCGCCGAACGTACAGATGCGCAACGGCGCGGAGGAGGAATTTTCCACAATACCGCTAAGTATACTTTAGTGGTGACGCATCATCGAACCCATGTCCTGTTCGGTATAGCCGGCGGGAATAGCGAAATCGGCGGGGCTTACTCCACCACTTTGCACATTCTTGATTTCGACGACCTGCTGCACTTTTCCGGAATTGTCGTAGTGCGTCATGCGCACCGGAAATTTGTCCAGCGGCATCGCGTTCAGCGGCGATCGGAACATGCCGGCGGACATTTTTTCCGTCATGGCGCGCATTTGATCGAACGCCTTGCGCAATGTCGCCTGGTCGGCGGAGGAAATTCCCGTTTCCGAAACGCTGGCGAGACAGACGTCGTCGACGTGTTCACCGTTCACCTGCGTCCGGTAGACCTGGCACGAATAGCTGCCGACGCGGTCACTCGCGCCGGACGGCGTGAGACTGACATCGACTTTCGCGCCGCCCATGCCCGGCACGCGTCCGCCCATGCGTTGTTCGATCATGGCGCGCTGGTCCGGCGGCAGGTTGGCGAGCATCGCATTGGCCTGCGCCATCGCGGCGCCGGCGGTTTCGACGACTTTCTGCATGTCCATGAATTGCCGTTTGTCGTGCATGAGCACCGTCATCTTGCCGGAGCGCGTGTCGAACAACATGCTTACATTGCCGGCGTCCGTACGCATTTGAGAACCGCTCAATTCGATGCGCGATACGCCGGGCATATTGTCACTGTTGCCGCCTTTGACGACGGTGAAGTCCGCACGAAAATCCGCCACTGCGGTGCCGGATAACGCGCAAAGCAAGGCGGCGATCAATAACGAAAATCTGACGTGCATGCGGCGCTCCAAAAAGTAGGGAATCAAGCGCGCCGATTATCCCGGAACGCTGCGCGCGTGTCACCGAACCGGCCTGCGGTCGCATCGGCTACACTGCGCGCTGGCTCGGGTTGCAGCGTCGATATCTTGTCTTTTTTCCGAGGTCTGTTTTCTTTTTGCCGCGTGATCTGGCGCTGGCTGCGCGCGCCGTTCTGGCTGGGCGTCGGGATACTCGCGGGGTTTCTCGGTCCGTACCTGATTTATCTCGATAGCCAGGTGCGTTCGCGTTTCGATGATCTGTCGTGGGATTTGCCGAGTCGCGTCTACGCGCGTCCGCTGGAAGTTCGCGCCGGTCTGCCGATGAACGCGAAGGCATTGACGATCGAACTCGACGCAGCGCGTTATGTGCGTGCGAGCGATGCGAAACTCCCCGGTACGTATGCGTCGAACGGTGACCGGTTCACGATCGCGCGGCGTTCGTTTGCAGATGTCGAAGGCCGCGAACCGGCGCGACGTTTCAACGTTTCGTTATCGAACGGCGTCGTTGCATCGGTGATCGATGCGGATCATGCGACGCCCGTCGAACGCGCGCGACTCGATCCCGCCCGCATCGCGACGTTGTATGGCACCGAGCAGGAAGAACGGCGTGTCGTGAAACTCGAGCAACTGCCGCCGCTGATGGTGGCCGGGTTGCAAGCGGTGGAAGACCGTGATTTCAAACGCCATCACGGCATCAACATCACATCGATCTTGCGCGCGGCATTTTCGAACATCGCCGCCGGCCACGTCGTGCAGGGCGGCAGCACGTTGACGCAGCAGCTCGTCAAGAATCTGTTCCTCGATCGCGGACAGCGCTTCACGCGCAAATTCAACGAAGCGTTGCTCGCGCTGTTGATCGAAGCGCGCTACGACAAAAAACGAATTCTCGAAGCGTATATGAACGAGGTTTTCCTCGGCCAGCAGGGCGGGCAGGCGGTGCATGGATTCGCGGCGGCGTCGGAATTTTATTTCGGACGCGAGCCGCGCGAATTGACGACGCCTGAAATCGCGCTGCTCGTCGGTCTGGTGCAGGGCCCGAGCCTTTACGATCCGCGGCGTCATGGCGACTTGGCGTTGGCGCGCCGCAATCTCGTCCTCAATGAATTTTATGAAACGGGTTTGATCGACGACAGCACATTATCCGCCGCACGCGCCGCGCCACTGGCCGTTTTGGAATCGTCAGGATTGTCGGCGAATCGCACGCCGGCATTTCTGGATTTGGTCCACAACCAATTGCAGCGCGATTATCCCGCGAGCGAATTGCAAAGCGCGGGGTTGTCGATTTACACGACCCTTGCGCCGTCGACGCAGACGCTGGCCGAACAATCGTTGACGCAAACGCTCGACACGCTTGGCAAAAAACAGCCGGAGCTGCAAGGCGCGATGGTCGTCACCGGCGCGCGCGACGGCGAAGTGCAAGCGCTGATCGGGTCGCGCGATCCTACCGATCCCGGTTTCGATCGCGCCATCGAAGCGAAGCGTCCGATCGGCTCATTGATAAAACCATTTGTATACTTGATCGCGCTCGCGCAACCGCAAACGTATTCGCTGGCGACGTTGCTGGACGATTCCACCGTCGATTTCGTGCAGCCGAACGGCACGCACTGGACGCCGCAAAACGACGATCACGAAACGCATGGCCGGGTCCCGATGATCGAGGCGCTGGCGCATTCGTACAACTTGGCGACGGTGCACCTCGGGATGGCGTTGGGCGTCGACAAAGTGCGCGGATTGCTGCAATCGTTTGGCATGGATGAGGCGATCAATCCGAATCCGTCATTGCTGCTGGGGGCGGTGGATTTGTCGCCGGTCGAAGTCGCGCAGATGTATCAATATTTCGCCGCAGACGGTCATGCGGTTCCGTTGCGCACGGTGCGCAGCGTGCTCGATGCGCAAGGCAAACCGCTGCGGCAATACACGGTGAAAGTAGGCGGCGGCGACTACGTCGGCCCCGCGCGCTTGATAGACTTCGCGATGCAGGAAGTGACGACGCTCGGCACGGCGCGTGCGATCGCGGAACGCGGATTGGCGAACTTGCATGCCGCCGGCAAGACGGGAACCAGCGATTCGCAGCGCGATTCGTGGTTCGCGGGATTCACGGGCTCGCAGTTGGCGGTGATCTGGATCGGCCGCGACGACAATAAACCGACCGGCCTGTATGGAGCCACCGGCGCGTTGCAAGCGTGGATAACGTTGTTTCGCGAGCTGCCTTCGTCGCCGTTCGTCGGTTCCACAGAAGGCTTGGAAACGGCGTGGATCGATCCCGAATCCGGCCAACGCACGCAGGAACGCTGCCAGAATGCGCGGCAATTGCCGTTTTTGCAGGGTCATGTACCGACGTACACGGAACATTGCGTGTGGCAAGCGATCAAATCATTGTTCGGCGGACAGGAATCGCCGCGAAATCAGGAACCGGAAAAATGATGAAGTCGAGTGGATTTGTATATTTTGCAGCAATTGTCGTATCGGTAGTCCTTGCCGGATGTTCGCAGCCGCCGGCGCCGCCGCAGGCGATCGTCAAGCCGGACACGAGCAATGCGATCACGAATATCCGCGCCGCCGGGAACCAGTTCGATTCGAGTGTCGAAGTGCATCCGCTGCGTGATCCGGCGGTCGATGGATTGGTCGATCAGTCGCGAAAGTTCGAAGCGCAGCAGCAGCCCGCGCAGGCGCTGCAACCGATCGCGCATGCGTTGCAGATTGCGCCGAATTCGCCAGATATTCTGCAATATCAGGCGGAGTTATTCGTTGAAATCGGCGATTGGAAACAGGCGATGAGTTCGGCGCAGAAATCGTATGACCTGGGACCGAAGGTCGGAGCGTTGTGTGCGCGGAATATTCAGACGTTGGTTGAGGTTGGGAATGCGTTGAGTGACGCGAATGCGGTGACGGCGGCGAAGCAGAAGATGTCGGGGTGTCGGGTGCCGGCGCCGAATCGATTCTGACGGTCGTTTTTCTGCCTGTCATTCCGCAGAAGGCCGGAATTCAGTGATTTTGCTCCATAGCTTGTCATTCCAGCGAAAGCTGGAATCCAGTTTTTGCCTTTGATCTTTTTGCGTTGTGAGAAAGAGCTTCCGCTGTCCTACGGCCAGCGGGTAACTTTTTGTCGGGTGACAAAAAGTCACCAAAAAACACCTTTGTCGTTCGCGCAGGCTGTTGTCCGCAGACAGCACGTCCCTGATGCTGGCTGCGGACCGCGCGCTTCCTGCGCGCGATCACCGTTACGTCAAAACCGATTGATCGGTTAGAAGCAGTGGTAATTGGATAGGCACGGGGCGCGGGCGTGACGAGGTGCGATCAATCAAGCGCTCGGCACGTCGCACCGACGACTCGGTTTTCGCAGACGATAGGCCTCGTTCTCGCGTCCAATGCTTGGCGAGGAGAGCGCAGTTGGTCAGAAGCCGCAATAACTTCGCAAGGAGCAGCACGCTTGATGAGAAACTGCCTTTTCTTTTCGGGTGTTTCTTGGTTACTTCTTTGCACCAGCAAAGAAGTGACTCGCTCGCTTGCGAGCGAAAGCGTTTAAATCCCCAAACCCGCTCAACAACTATGTCATCATTAGCTTTGTGAACACAGAAAAAACATCCCGCTCGGAATGCCGCAACTAAGCGCGCGCGAACTCCTCGGTCCCGACGGCCCGTTCGCCAAGGAAGTTTCCGGTTTCGCTCCGCGAGAATCCCAGCAAGACATGGCCGACGCCGTCGAAGACGCGATCGCGAACGGCCATAATCTCATCGCCGAAGCCGGCACCGGCACGGGCAAAACGTTCGCGTACCTCGTTCCCGCGCTGCGATCCGGTAAGCGCGTGATCGTCTCCACCGGTACAAAAACCTTGCAGGATCAGCTGTTCCATCGCGATCTCCCGCGCGTGCGCGAGGTACTCGGCACACGGCTGCGAACGAGTCTGCTGAAGGGTCGCGCGAATTATTTGTGCCTCTATCGTCTCGATCAAACGCATAAGGAAGGCCGCTTCACGACGCGCGAGCAAGCCGCGCATCTGCACGCCACGCGCGCTTGGGCGCAACGCACGTCGAGTGGCGATCGCGGTGAATTTGCCGAAGTGCCGGAGGATTCCCCGCTGTGGCCGCGCATTACATCCACCGCGGAAAACTGCGTCGGTGCGGAATGTCCGATGTTCGCCGACTGCTTCGTCGTGAAAGCGCGGCGCGCGGCGCAGGAAGCCGATGTTGTCGTCGTCAATCACCATTTGCTATTCGCTGATCTCGCCATCAAGCAGGAAGGTTTTGGCGAAATCCTTCCGGGCGCGAACGCGTTTATTCTCGATGAAGCACATCAGATACCGGAGCTGGCGGGTCAGTTCTTTTCGAGCAGTGTCACGTCGCGGCAAATCACCGAACTGGCGAACGATGCGCTGGCCGAATGCGGCACGGTCAGCGGCGCGCTGGCGAGTTTGCGCGAGTCCGTCGAGGCCATCGCGCCGGCGGTGCGAAAGGCGCGTCATGCGCTCGATCGGCTGCCGATCAAAGGCGGTTTCGCCGCCATCGAAAGCGCCGCCGACATTCAAACCGATTTGCATGCGTTGAACGACGCGATGCAGGCGTTGACTGGGGCGCTCGAAAAACAAGCAGAGCGTTCGCGCGGACTTGCCAGTGTCCACGAGCGCGCCGTCACGATTTATGAGCGCCTGCAAAACGTGACCGACGGCGATGCGCATGGCGCCGTGCATTGGTACGAATTGTCGCCGCACGGTTTCGCGTTTCATGCGACACCGCTCGATCTCGCGCCGCCGTTGCGCGCGCTGCGCGAGCAAAGCAATGCGAGTTGGATTTTCACGTCGGCGACATTGTCCGTGGCCGGCGAGTTTCAGCATTTCTCGCGACAACTTGGCCTCGACGATCCGGTCGCGATGAGTCTGGCCAGTCCGTTCGATTTCACGCGGCAGGCGCTCGCCTACGTGCCGAAAGGATTGCCGGAACCGAACGATCCGAATTACACCGAACGCGTCGTCGCGGCCGCGCGGCCGGTGTTGGATGCGGCGCGCGGCCGCACCCGTCTTCGCGGCGCGCGTCTTCGTCGACGGCCT
>CAZZWP010000112.1:0-815 GCA_964657965.1 uncultured Rudaea sp.
ATTACGGAATGGACAACGGCAGCAGGCGATGTCGAGCGCCGCGATGAAGCCTCTGATCTCGGCGGCACGATGCGGCTCGGTGCGCAAGAATGTCGCCTGCGCGCCGGAACGATTTCCCGAGCGTTATACGGGCAAGACGTGATTCGTGAACGTCATCGTCATCGCTACGAATTCAACAATCGCTATCGCCAACAGTTCGAGGATCTCGGACTCGTCATCGCCGGCAAATCGATGGACGATCTGCTCGTGGAAATCATCGAATTCTCCGCGCAACAACATCCGTGGTTCGTCGCGTGCCAGTTCCATCCCGAATTCACGTCGACACCGCGGGACGGACATCCGTTGTTCAACGGTTTCGTGCGCGCGGCGCGCGAGTACAAAACCGTTCGCGATGCGCCGAGATTCGCGAAGGAAGTCGCGGCATGAAGTTGTGCGGTTTTGAGGTTGGCCTGGATAAACCGTTATTCCTGATAGCGGGACCTTGCGTCATCGAGTCGCAACAGTTGCAGATCGATACCGCAGGCACGCTCAAGGAAATCACGAGCAAGCTCGGCATTCCTTTCATTTTCAAATCGAGTTTCGACAAGGCCAATCGCACATCCGCGTCGAGTTTTCGCGGGCTGGGTATGGCTGAAGGTCTGCGCATTCTTTCCGAAGTTAAGAAGCAGGTTGGCGTTCCCGTTCTCACCGACGTTCACGAATACACGCCGATGGATGAAGTTGCAGCCGTTGTCGATGTTCTGCAGACGCCGGCGATGCTTTGTCGTCAAACCGATTTCATCCAGAAAGTCGCGAACGCCGGCAAGCCCGTGAAC
>CAZZWP010000112.1:825-10210 GCA_964657965.1 uncultured Rudaea sp.
AAAAAAGGCCAGTTCCTGTCGCCGTGGGAGATGAAGCACGTCAGCGACAAGGCGAAAGCGACCGGCAACGAACACATCATGGTCTGCGAACGCGGCGTCAGTTTCGGCTATAACAATCTCGTGTCCGACATGCGCAGTCTTTCCGTGATGCGCGACACGGGTTGCCCCGTCGTGTTCGACGCCACGCATTCCGTGCAGTTGCCCGGCGGCGCGGGCGGAAAGTCCGGTGGACAGCGCGAGTTCGTACCGGTGTTGTCGCGTGCGGCCGTTGCTGTCGGCATCGCCGGCATCTTTATGGAAACGCATCCCGATCCGGATAAAGCGCTCAGCGACGGACCAAACGCGTGGCCGTTGGGGAAGATGGAATCACTGCTCCGCACATTGCTCACACTCGACGCTGCGGTGAAGAAAGTCGGCTTTTCGGAAACCGCATAAGTCCGTTGAATGTGCTAAAGTATTACTCGATACTACGGAGTAATACCATGCAGACCATGATGACCACGAAGGGTCAGGTCACTATTCCTAAGCGCGTTCGTGATGAACTTGGTTTGAAACCGGGTCGACCTGTAGACTTCGAGATCAATTCTGCGGGGGAAGTAGTCATCCGTAAGCCTGGCGGGAAGAAGCAGATTCGCGATCGCTTCGATGCTGCCGTCGGCGCCGCTACCGTGAAATGGCAGAGTACCGCCGACGTTATGGCGCTGTTGCGGCCTGAAGACTGATGGTCTTGGTCGATACCCATGTGCTCATCGATCTATTCGAGAACGATCCCACGTGGGCGAAGTGGTCGATGGCGCAACTCCGCGCGCAATCGCAAGTGCACAAGCTGGTGATCGCTCCCGTAATTTATTCTGAATTGTCCGCCGCGTTCGCGAGTCCTAAAGAACTGGACACTCAACTCGAACGCATCGACATCGATATTCATCATCCGCCGCGCCCGGCATTGTTCCTGGCAGGCAAAGCCTTTGTACAATACCGGCGTCGCGGCGGATCACGAACGGGTGTTCTTCCCGATTTCCTGATCGGGGCGCACGCTGCGATCCGCGAGTGGCCGATTCTCACTCGTGACGTCCGCCGTTATCGGGATTATTTTCCCACCGTCCAACTCATCGCACCGGAAGCCAACTCGTGACGCAAATTACTCAGATTCACGCCCGCGAAATTCTCGACTCGCGCGGCAATCCCACGCTCGAAGCCGAAGTCACGCTCGCCGATGGTTCCGTCGGACGCGCCGCGGTGCCGAGCGGCGCATCGACCGGCTCGCGCGAAGCTGTTGAGCTTCGCGACGGCGACAAATCGCGCTATCAAGGCAAGGGCGTCAAGCATGCTGTCGCGAACGTCAACGGGAAAATCGCCGATGCGCTGAAAGGGTTTGACGCGGCGGATCAGAAAGGGCTAGACGCAAAACTGATCGAACTCGACGGCTCGCCGAATAAGGCGAAGCTCGGCGCGAATGCGCTGCTCGGCGTTTCGCTCGCGAATGCGCATGCGATGGCCGTCTCGAAAAAATTGCCGCTGTGGAAATATCTCGCCGGTTCACGCGCACCGTCATTGCCGGTGCCGATGATGAACATCGTCAACGGCGGTGCGCATGCCGACAACAACGTCGACATGCAGGAATTCATGGTGTTGCCGGTCGGTTTACCGAATTTCTCCGAAGCGTTGCGCGCCGGGGTGGAAATTTTCCATTCGCTGAAAAGTGTACTTAAATCGAAAGGACTGAACACGGCGGTGGGCGACGAAGGCGGATTCGCGCCGGATCTGAAATCGAACGAACAGGCGGTCGAGACGATTCTCGAAGCCATTTCCAAAGCAGGCTATCACGCTGGCAAGGATGTTTATCTCGGCCTCGACGTGGCGAGCTCGGAATTCTACAAAGATGGCGTATATCATCTGGAAGGCGAGGGCAAAAAACTGTCGCCGCATGAACTGATCGAGTTCTACGCGAACTGGTGCGCGAAATATCCGATCATCACGATCGAAGACGGTATGGCCGAAGGCGACTGGGACGGGTGGAAAGCGCTGACGGAAAAACTCGGTAAAAAAGTGCAACTTGTCGGCGATGATTTGTTTGTGACGAACACCGCCATCTTCAAGCACGGCATCGAAAAACACATCGCGAACGCGATTCTGATCAAGGTCAACCAGATCGGCACGCTGTCCGAGACGCTCGACGCGATCATGATGGCCGACCAAGCGAACTACGCAGCGATCGTGTCGCACCGCTCCGGCGAAACCGAAGATACGACGATCGCCGACATTTCCGTGGCAACGACGGCGACGCAAATCAAGACCGGTTCGCTGTGCCGCAGCGATCGCGTCGCCAAGTACAACCAGTTGCTGCGCATCGAAGAAGCGCTGGGCAGCGCCGCCACGTACGCGGGTCGATCCGCTTTCCCGAACGTGCCGGGACTCGTCGGCTGACGCGGTCGATCCGGTGCTGCGCTACGCCGCCTTGATTTTGCTGGCTTTGCTGATCGCACTTGAAGTCAAGTTGTGGGCGGGCGATGGGGGAATGCGTGCCGTCTGGCAACTGGAGAAAAATCTCGCCGATCAAAAAGCGGAGAACCAGAAATTGCGACAGCGCAATGAAGCGCTCTCTGCCGAAGTGCAGGACCTGAAATCCGGTAAGGCCGCCATCGAAGAGCGTGCGCGTTCCGAACAAGGATTGGTAAAACCGGGCGAAGTGTTTTATCACGTCGTCGAGCCGCCGAACGCCAAGAAGTCCGACGATGGCAATCCTTGATCCCGTTTGGTGCGTCGTTCCCGCAGCGGGCCGAAGCACGCGCGTGGGCGGCGATATTCCGAAACAGTATTTGCCGATCGGCGGCAAGCCGATGTTGATGCTGACGCTCACCCGTCTAGCCACGCATCCGCTCATTGCGGGCATCGTGGTCGTACTCGCCGAGCGCGACAATTATTGGGCAGGGATGGAACGTTTGCGCGGAAAACCGGTGCGCACCGCCGTCGGCGGAGATGAGCGCGCGGATTCCGTGCTGGCGGGACTGCACGCGCTTCGAGACAATGTGGATAATTCCCAATTTATACTTGTCCACGACGCGGCACGTCCGTGCGTGCGTGCGCACGACATAACGCGACTGATCGAACTCGGTGTTCCTGCCGGTGGCGGACTGTTGGCCGCGCCCGTGCGCGATACGCTCAAGCGCGCGGGCAGCGATCAACGCGTCACAGTCACCGAACCGAGGGAATCGCGCTGGCGCGCGTTGACGCCGCAATTGTTCCGTCGCGGCGAATTGATAGCGGCGCTCGAATCCGCCAAAACGTCCGGTATCGTTGTCACGGACGAAGCCATGGCGATGGAACGCGCAGGACATCGCCCCTTGCTCGTGGAAGGCAGCGACGACAACATCAAGGTCACGACTGCGCCGGATTTCGCGATGGCCGAATTTCTTCTCGGGAAAACCGAATGATGCGGATTGGACAAGGTTACGACGTGCATGCTTTCGGCGATGGCGATCACGTCGTTATCGGCGGCGTGCGTGTCGATCATTCACGCGGAATCGTCGCGCATTCGGATGGCGATGTCGCCATTCATGCATTGTGCGACGCCATCCTCGGCGCGCTCGCGCTCGGCGATATCGGCAAACACTTTCCTCCATCGGATGAACGTTTTCGTGGCGCCGACAGCCGCACTTTCTTGCGCCATTGCGCGACGTTGATGCGCGAACATGATTTCACGATCGGAAACGCCGACGTCACGATCGTCTGCGAGTCGCCGAAGATCGCGCCGCATGCCGATGCGATGCGTGCCAATCTCGCGGCGGATCTAGGATGCGCGGTTGATCGCATCAGCATCAAGGCGACGACCACCGAGAAACTCGGCTTCACTGGCCGCGGCGAGGGCATCGCCGCGTTTGCCGCCGCACTTCTCGAATCGAACCGCTGATCACGTGACGAACGCCGACGAACTGCCGTATGCCCACGGCGGCCCGCCGTTGCGCGGTGTGTTGCGGGCGACGCCGGACGATTTCTTCGTCGACGAAGATCTGGGCTTCGAGCCGGATGGAGCGGGCGAACATATTTTCTTGCGCGTCGAGAAACGTGGTGCGAATACCGATTGGGTCGCGCGCGAATTGGCGCAATTCGCCGGCGTGCGTCCGGATGCGGTGAGCTATTCGGGTATGAAAGATCGTCACGCCGTCACGCGTCAGACGTTTTCGCTGCACATGCCCGGCAAAGCCGATCCGGATTGGGGCGCGCTTCGCAGCGACGAGTTCCGCGTGCTGTCTGTCGCGCGGCACAGTCGCAAGCTCAAACGCGGAGCGCATAAGCGCAATTTGTTTAAAATTATACTCCGGGAAGTCGAAGGCGACGCCGCACCCGGCGACGGCGTCATGCGCGCGATCGCCGCGGATGGTGTCCCGAATTATTTCGGCGATCAACGCTTCGGTCGCAACGCGGCGAACGTCGATCGTGCGCTGACCATGTTCGCAGGCAAGCGTGTGCAACGCCATGAACGTTCCGTCTTGTTGTCTGCCGCGCGTTCGCAATTGTTCAATGCGGTCTTGGCGGAACGTGTACGCGATCGCTGCTGGAACAGTCCGCTGGAGGGCGATGTCTGGATGCTCGCTGGCAGCCACAGCATCTTCGGACCCGAGCCCATCACGGACGACTTGGCGACGCGATGCGCCAGCGGCGACATCGATCCGACCGGTGCGCTGTGGGGCGCCGGCGACCTACGCAGCGAGGCACTCGTGGCGGCGATCGAACAACGCGTCGCGTCCGAGCACGCGGCGCTCGCCCAAGGCTTGGTGAAAGAGGGGTTGAAGCAAGAACGTCGGTCGTTGGTGCTCCGCCCTGAGAACTTCGCTGCCGTCTGGCTCACGGAGCGTGATTTGGAATTAAGTTTCGCTCTGAAGTCCGGTTCGTATGCGACTGTAATCCTTCGTGAAATCTGCCGAACCTGAGAGCGCGCCTACATGCGCATTTTCAGCAACGTCGGCTTTTGCACAACGACCTATAGTGACTATGCGGTTCGCAATCCGCGCTCAATCAAGGGAGCGTTATGACTGCAATGAAGCCGAGTCTCTTCGTCGTGCTATGCGCGTCGCTCGCCGCGTGTGCCGGCGTTCCTCAACACAAACCGTTGCCGAGCGACATGCTCGACAATCAGAAAGTCGTGCTCGTCAATCAGTGGGCCGAAACACATGGCGCGCGTTTGATCTGGATTCATTATCCGACGCTGAATCCGTCGCAATCGACCAACTGAATTAGCGGTGCTTGAGCAGGACCAGGGTGGCGCCCGTGCCGCCTTCGGCTGCTTTTGCCGATGCGAACGCGATGACATCGGCGCGTCTGCGCAGCAGACTATCCACCATTTTTTTCAGAACCGGCCCGGCCGCGCGCGAGCGCAGACCTTTGCCGTGGATGATCTTGACGCACAGCTTGTCGTCGCGAAGACATTCCTCGAGAAATTCTTTCATCGCTTCGCGCGCGACCGCTGCCGTCATTTGATGTAAATCGATTTCATCGCGGATGCTGTACAGCCCCCGCTTCAGATTGCGCAAAATGCGGGGCGCGACCCCGTCTTTCAGATAACTCAGCTCGTCGCCGATTTCGATCGACGCGGGATCGATGGCACTCGTCATCAATTCGTCGAGCACACGCGCCTCGTCGAGCAGCGCTTGCGTCGCCTCGGCTTCGCGCGGCGGGCGCTGGATTTCTTGGTGCGTCGTTCGGATGGCGCGCACCGGTCCGACCGCTTCGGCGAACAGCAGACGATCGTCTTCGCTGATGGGTTTAGGCGGAATGCGAATTTTCGGACGTTTCGACATCGAGATCGAGCTTAGCAGAGCCGGCAATTCAGACGCTGACCGCCGACGATGGAAATGGCAGGCGTCGTAAACGGTGCGGCAAGTCGCCACGGTGCCGTATCATTGGCGCGATGAAGAATCGCACTCTCGAAATAGTCGCACCCGGAACGGTTCGATTGGTCGAACCACGGCGATTGGTTTTATCGAATCCCGAGCGTTAGGCCGCCACATGCGTGTACTGGTAAGCAATGACGATGGCGTGGACGCGCCTGGAATTCTCGTACTCGCCAAGCGCTTGTCCGTCGTCGGCGATGTGACCATCGTCGCGCCGGACCGCGACCGTTCCGGGGCAAGCAATTCGCTCACGCTGGATCAGCCGATTCGCGTGACCCGCATGGACGACGGCCGCTATCGTGTCGCGGGAACGCCGACAGACTGCGTGCATCTGGCCTTAGCCGGATTGCTCGATGCAGAACCCGACATCGTCGTATCCGGCATCAACAACTCCGCCAATCTCGGCGACGACGTCATTTATTCCGGCACCGTTTCCGCCGCCATGGAAGGCCGTTTTCTGGGGTTGCCGGCGATCGCGGTATCGCTGGCCGCGAAAGATCACAACGGCTTGCATTACGAAACCGCGGCGCAGGCCGCGCTGTCGATCATGCAGCGCTTGCTGGTCGATCCACTGCCGGCCGACACGATTCTCAACGTCAATGTGCCCGATCGACCCTGGCGGGAAATTCGCGGCTTTGCCGTGACCCGACTGGGCAAACGGCATCGATCCGAACCGTGCATCGCGCAGCAGGATCCGCGCGGGCGGCCGATTTATTGGATCGGCCCACCCGGCGAAGCCGAAGACGACGGACCCGGCACCGATTTCAACGCGGTGCGCGACGGATTTATTTCGATCACGCCGATCCAGGTTGATCTGACGCGTTATCAGGCGCTCGAAAAAGTCAGCGGCTGGGTCGGATCGTTGTCGCTCGATCTGGACGACGACGCATGAGCCTGTTCTCACGTCCGCTTCCCGAAGCGCGCGGGCTCGGCATGACGTCGCAACGTGCGCGCGATCGGTTGATCGAACGTCTCAAATCCGACGGTATCGCCGATCGCCGCGTGCTCGACGTATTCACGCGTCTGCCGCGTCATTTGTTCATCGAAGAAGCGCTCGCGTCGCGCGCGTACGAAGACACCGCGCTGCCGATCGGCCTCGGTCAAACCATTTCGCAACCATGGGTCGTCGCGCGAATGACGGAGGCCGTCATCGAACACAAAGTGCCGGAAAAAGTGCTCGAGATCGGCACGGGCTCCGGTTATCAGGCGGCCGTGCTCGCGGCGCTCGTGAAAAATGTATACACGGTAGAACGCATCGAAGAGTTGCTGCGCAACGCGCGCCGCCGGTTTCGCAAGCTCGGCATCGACAACATCCGATCGAAACACGACGACGGCAAACTCGGTTGGCCGGACCATGCGCCGTTCGACGCGATCATGCTCACGGCGGCGGGCGATCACGTCGATGCGCGCCTGCTCGAGCAACTCGCGCCGGAGGGCGTGCTCGTGGCGCCGGTCGGCCCGTCGGGATCGCAACAGCTCAAACGCTTTCGGCGCAGTGGCGACGAGATGATCGAAGAATCGCTCGGCTCGGTCAGTTTCGTTCCGCTCCTCGGCGGACTTGGCTGATGCGATTATTCAGACCGATCTACGAAGCGGCGTTGAAGTGGGCCGCCCATCCGAAAGCAGAATGGTTTCTCGCCGGGTTGAGTTTCGTCGAGGCGTTCATTTTCCCCGTCGCGCCCGAAGTGATGCTGGCGCCGATGACGTTGGCGAAACCGAAACTGTGGGCGCGTTATGCAACGATCAGTCTCGCCTGTTCATTGGCCGGATCATTTGTCGGTTATGCGCTCGGACATTTCGCGTTCTACGCCGTGCGGCCGTTCCTGGCCGATATCGGCTGGCTTCCCGCTATCGAAAATCAGGTGGCGCGATTGCATGATCTCAGCGGCTGGCGAATTTTCTGGATGCTCGTGCTCGCTGGATTCCTGCCGATACCGCTGAAGATTTTCACGTGGGCATCGGGATTCGCCGGCGTTCCGCTCCCGGCGTTCGTCGCAGGAATGCTCGTGGGTCGCGGCAAGCGCGTTTATATTTTGTGCGGGCTGATTCGCCTCGGCGGCAAGCGCGTCGAAGACGCAATACATCGCTGGATCGAATGGATCGGCTGGGGCTTGCTCGCACTAATCGTGTTGATCGTGATCTACTTCCGCTTTCTACGTTGATACGGATATGCAACGAGATTTCTCGCGCGTTTTTTTTCTTGCACGATTTGGGTTAGTTGCCGCGATGCTTTTTCTGACCGCGTGCGCATCGGATCAGCCCGCGCCGGTAGAAGATCGTTCGATACGTTCGCAATACGCGGAAAGTGACGCATCGACTCCAGCGCACGTCGCCGCGCGACAGTCGGTGGGTGGAACGTATCGCGTTCAAAGCGGCGACACGCTTTATGCGATCGCGTTCAAACACGGCGTCGATTTTCGTGATCTCGCCGGATGGAATCACATTCCGGCGCCGTATCGAATTTATGTCGGACAAGAATTGACGTTGGGCGCGCCGTCGTCGGTCGCTGCGACGGCCTCTGCGCCTGGCGGCGTCGCAATCGCACCCGTTCAAGAACGAGCGGCGACGACGACGGTGACACCGTTGCCATCGCAGATTCAATCGACGCGGCCCACGAATGTTCCGTCACAACCGAAACCCGTAGCGTCGGCACCAATGTTTGAAACGGTGGGGCCGGACTCGACGCCGGCGCAAGCGCCGGCACCGGTTGTCGCTCCGACAGCGAAGGTGGTGACGCCGACACCCTCGCCAAAACCGCCGGTCGTCGCGGAAGCCGATACGCCTAAGTCCGCCGAACCTGCGCCTCAGCTGAACGCGGGTGGCGTGAGCTGGCACTGGCCGGCGACGGGCAGCGTCATCGGCACGTATGTCAGCGGTGATCAAACCAAACAAGGCATCGATATCGCCGGCAACGAGGGCGATGCGATCATGGCGACGGCCGATGGCGAAGTCGTCTACAGCGGTAACGGACTCATCGGTTACGGCGAACTCATCATCATCAAGCACAACGCGAGTTTCCTTTCCGCATACGGGCACAACCGCAAACGTCTCGTGCAGGAAGGCGACAAAGTCAAAGCGGGACAGCGCATCGCCGAAATGGGCGCAAGTGCGGCGGCGCGCGACGAATTGCATTTCGAAATTCGCAAGAACGGAAAGCCCGTCAATCCACTCGAGTATCTTCCGGTTCGTTGACGATGCGCGCGCAAACGGTGCGCGTTATCGGCGCCGGTAGTATTCTCGTGTGGTGAATGTGTCCACAACCGACAATGACATCGATGCCGAGGAACTGCTCGAACTCGTCGATGCTGTCGAAGCGCCCGACGATGAAGCGCGCAGCTCGACGAGCCTGTACCTCAACGAAATCGGCCTGATTCCGCTGCTCGACGCGCAGATGGAATGGTCGCTCGCCGAACGCGTCCGCGTGGGCGACGTGGAAGCGCGGCGGCAAATGATCGAGGCGAATTTGCGCCTGGTGATCTCCATCGCCAAGAAATACA
>CAZZWP010000113.1:0-10167 GCA_964657965.1 uncultured Rudaea sp.
CATTCGCGCCGATCAGGGCCTCGCCAATACCCGCGCAATCGGGCGCGCATTTTGGTGCTTCGGTGAGTCGCTGATGCAGCGCTTGCAGCAGCGAGTCCGACGGGTAGCTTTGCGCTCGAACGACAGGCGCCAGGAGTAGTCCCGCGAGCAACAGTGCAGCGGAATTCAACGGCACACGCGATTTTATCGAGCACACAGCGCCGCTTGATAACTGCCAAATCAACCAGCTCAGCATCACGACAAGAAGCACGCGCAGCGTGCGCACGAGCCACGGTGGCGCTAAAAGCAAATGCATCGTCTGACCGGCGAGCACCGGTCCGGTCCAGCTCAGTTGCGCGGTGGGTCCGAGATTCCACGAAGGTTCACCCACGCCGGTCTGCACGACGGTCGATTCGCTGTAGTGAGCGATGAGATCCACAGGCAGGATGACGGAACCAGTTACCACGACCGATTGGAGGCTTTGCGCCGCAACTTCCCGCGCTGGCGCGGGCGCAGGAGCGGACATCGGTGTCGGCAACATTTTGGCTTGCGCGTTGTAACGCTCGCGTTTGCCGGCAACGGCGATGGGTTTGGCGGCATCGGTAACCATACCGATCGACTGCGGCTCCGCCAAATAGCTGCCTTGCTCCAATTGCGGATACAGAGCGAACCGCAATTGGTCGGCGATGCAAGGCAGAGCGGCGAGAACCAATAGCAGCAAAATCACGCGACGCGCACCTTCTGTCCAGCCGCGCAATTTTCCCTGCGGCAACGCGCGCACGATCAGCGCAAGCGCGATCGCGCCCAGCAACGTCCAGAACGGCGCGCCCTCCTGATATGCAATCAATAGATACGCACCGCTGACCGCCGCGCCGAACGTTCCGAGAAAACGCCACGCGAGCAAAACGAGAATGGCGCAGACGAAAGCGTCGAGTAGCGTCCATCGCGACATCCAACTGCCGGATGCCGCATCGGCGCCGGGCGCGGCGATCAAGCGGTATCCGAATGGGAGGTGCAAGGTCGTGTCGATGCGATCGAACGTCTGTTGCCAACCGGCGACAGGCAGCGTGGACGATGCACTGGCAACCCGCACGCCGGCGGCGAGATTGACGGTGGGTGTGCGCCATTCGACGCCGCTCAATTCCGGTTTTGCACCGCGCGTGACGAGCAGCGCTTCGCCCGACCCGCCGCCGGAATAAGTTGAGTTGGCCGCGTCGGCGCGTTCCAGAACATACGGTGCGGCGACGTCGAGCCGCCATCCGCGCAGCATGTCGCCGCTGATGCGATCACGCGCATACCAACCGTCGCCGGCGAAGTCCAACCATGCCTCGCGTTGCAACGTAAGACGATTGCCTTCGTCGGAACCCAATCCGCGCGATCGCTCTTCGATTTGAAGCATCCCACCATCGCTCAGCGCGAAGGCCGGGAAGCCACGCCAATCATCCGGTGCGCCGGTTTGACGCGGATCGACCTGGATCGCGCTGGTGGCACTGGTCACGCGCAAGTCGGTCGCGGCTTCGTAACTCCAGGTTTCTTGCGTGGGCCAAGGCGCCGCCGCTAGCCGCGCGGTGACCTTGTTCAACGGGGCCGTGGCGCGCCCCTTGATCGTCAGTTCGTCCACGCCGGCCTGCACTTGAATGCGCAGACGCCCGTCATCATCGAGCCGCGCGGGCCATTCGCTGATCAGCGACAGCGCCGCGAATCCTTCGGGAAGTACCGGACCGAGAACTTCTTCGCGCGCCTGGCCGGAGGACGCGATCTCGAGACGCGTCTCCAGTTGTGCGGGAACGCCATCGGTCAATTTGCGAAACACGCGGATCTGCACCGAATCGGACACGGGCGTTTCGGTATTGCTGCGTCCCAACGTTACGGTATCTTGCTGCCGTTCGATCGGCGCGATCGATTTTCCATCGATGCTCAGCGCGACGACGCCGATATAATTCGGGACGCGAATAGTCTGCGGTCGATGTTTCCACGGAATGCGACCGGCGACGTCATACGCTCCGGGCGCGAGCCGCAACATCGGCGCGTTTTGCTGCGACACGACCGGCTGCCGCTGATTGTTGGCGGTGACTTGTTGCGGCCAATGGTCGAGATCGCCCGGCAGCGGAATCCAGGTCGTGGTCTGCACCTGCCAGTGGATCGAAAACGTCGCGCCGTCGTCGGCGGCGTTGATCGTCAAGCGCGATGGCCACGCGCAAACAAAATCCTGCGCGGACTTCGGACTCACGTTACTGAGGAAAGGACAACTTCGGTATTCCTCGTCCTTCAACACCCACGCGCGCCAGTCTTTTAGCGACGCGGGAAGGCTCGCGTCGGCCGCCGACTGCGACTGCGCACTTGCTGAAGACAACAACGCGATGACGCCGAAAACGAGCGTTTTGAACATCGAATCCTCTCCCTGGCAAGTCCTGTTGCATGAAACGCGCATTGCTGCGCCACGGGGTTAACGCTCCGCGTCCCCGAACCCGATTGCGACGGTTAGTGCAACAGCAAGCGCCACACCTGCTCGAGCGACGCTGCGATAAACCCCGTCAAGAACGACAAATAGCTGAAGCGCAAATAACGGTATTTGTGATGCGCCAAGTAAGTGCCGAGGCTGTAGACGTCTTTGGCCATCGTCTCGTAGATTTTTCCATTCGGCATCATCTTCTGTGCGATTTCCGCGAGAAAGCGTTCGCGCGGCAATTCCGCGAAATGCCCGAAGAACAGAAGATTGAAATTCGACGGCAACTCCAGCGTGTTCAAGCGCAACGGGCGATATTTCGGAAGCACGGCGAGAATCGCGAGCAATAGCGCCAGTAGCGTGAAAACCGTCAGCGTCAAGACACTGATGCGCAAATCCGGCTGATCGAGCTTGCCCATGCTCAGCGTGAGCACGATCGACGCCACTGTGATGATGATGCTCGCCTTCGTATCGGCCATCGCGCTGAGCGTGACATGATGCTGCTGCGTCGTGCGCAAAAACGTATCGCCGGTGTTGCGCTCCGTTACCTGAGCGAACAATTCGCCCGCATCCGTTGATTGTCGTTGATCCATCGTTCACGCTCGCAAATCCAGAATACCGGGATGATAGGAACCGCCGGGCCACATAGCAATTTACGCTGGTTGAGAAAGTTGCGGATGTCGTGGCGAATGGCAGCGGCTTGTGCGCTCGCAATCGCTCTATCTGGATGCAAAGACGTGTTTTTCGCGGCGGTTAATTCGACCGACAGTCCCCGCAACGTCGTCGTCCACAAAAATCTGGAGTTCGACGGACCGAACCGGTTGGACTTGGATGCTTACGCGTCGTCCACCGCCGCCAATGCGCCGGTCGTGGTTTTTTTCTATGGCGGCAGCTGGGAAAGCGGCAAACGCAAATGGTATAGCTATGTCGGCAGAACGCTGGCGAGCAACGGCATCGTCACATTCATTCCGGATTATCGAAAATATCCGGATGTGCAATTTCCGGAATTCGTATACGACGGGGCGAAAGCAATGCGTTGGGTGCGCGATCACGCCGCAGAGTTCGGCGGCGACCCGACACGTATTTACGTTATGGGTCATTCGGCCGGCGGACAAATTGCCGCATTGATCGCGTGCGACGAGCGCTATCTCAAATCGGTCGGCATGGAGCTCAGCGATTTATCGGGCATGATCGGGTTGGCGGGCGCGTATTCGTTTCTGCCGTTTGTCGAGGAAGAACCGCAGATTTTCGGCGCGTCGGAAACCGATCAACACGACTCACAACCGATCAATTTCGTCAACGACAAACAACCGCCCATGCTATTGCTGCAAGGGGACGCGGACGATGAAGTCGAACCGAGCAATGCGATCAAGATGGCGGAGCGCGCTCACGCTCGCGGCGCTTCGGCGGAATTGAAACTCTATCCCGGCGTCGGTCACGCGTCCATTATTTTGTCGTTGGCGCGAGGACACAGCTCGCGCGAGCCGACATTGAACGACATTGTGACCTTCATCCAAAAACCGCACGGCGTTGCCACGCAATCCGCCGCGTCGCCGTAGCGCAGCGGCGGTCGTTGCCTCTTTATTGTTTTTGCTTTTGCGACTCCGCCCAGGTGGCGAGCGCTTTCTCGCCGACATGCTCACGCAGCGCGGCGCACTGATTCATCCCTTCCAATACTTGCGCGAGCACCCGTTCGCCACCGGTCATTTGTTTAATGCGCGGCGCGAAAAACGCGTTGAGTTCTTCCGCTTGCTCTTTCGAACACCGATTCGGCGCGGCCATCGCGGGCGCGTAGCCCCGCGCGAACGGCGGCATCCGCGCTTGCAATTCATCGAAGTGCGTCGTGAACCATTTCCAAAACGCGTCGCGATTTTCCGGTTCTTTGGCATTCGCACCGTAGACATAACGAAGCTCGCCGACCGCCACATCCGGCGTCAACCCGAAATTTCGCGCGCGTTCGCCGAGTTGCGCGTCGCGCGTTGAGCCCAGTGCCGCGAGCAGTAGGTAGCGCTGCCGCGTCTCGTGATTTGTCTTAAGCTCGCCGATGATTGCGTCGAAAGCTGGTGCGCCATGTTCCTGCACCGTGACTTTCAACGCCGTGCGCAGCAGATCGGGATCGGCGCGATTCAAATCGACCTTGCCGCCGCCATCCAGACCCAGCGCCGCACTGCCCTGCTCATCGAGCGCTTTGCGCGTCGTCGAATCGCGGATTTCGAGCGCGAGAAACTCGGCCAGGTCTTCGCGCAGCTGCGTGGTTGCCGACGATTCGTCCGCTTTTTTGCGATAGCCGATAGCTTGCAGCCGTGGACCGTAAATATGCGTGACATAGGCATCGAGCACCGGCAGCGTCGCCGCGTTGACGAGGTGCTGGTGCATCCAAGTCACTGTGCCAACGAGCGACGTCGCGACTTGCGGCAAATCGGATTTCGCCAATGTCGGCAGCGCCTCAAGCACAGCGGCGGGCGATGTTTCACCGCGGCGGAACGAACTGGCGATGGCGTCGGCGTAGATTACCTGTTCGTCAGGCTTCAGTTTTTCGACCGTTTTGCCGAGCGCACGAAAATCCGATTCGTTAATAGCGAAGCGGTAATAGCCGGCCGCGTTCGCGTTGGGCAAATACCAATCCGGGCAAGCGCCTTCGACCGGAAAACTTTGCTTCGGCTGTTCGAGCAGGAAACATTGCGTTGCCGAACTATCGCCGCGACCGAACCGCGCACAAATCGGAACGCTCCACTTCGCCGTGTCGGCGGTCATCACGCCGTAAGGCAGATAACGGGATTGGGACATCGTGAGGGTCGCCTTGCCGTGCGCGCAGCTCAGTTCCGTTTGTACCAGCGGCACGCCGGGTTGATCGAGAAAACTGCGCATCGCCGATTTCAACGTCTCGCCTTTCTTGCTGACGTCGGCGATGGTGGCGATCAAGTCGTTGGAGCTGCCGCTGCCGAACGCATGGCGCTTGAGGTATTCGCGCATCGCGGCGCGAAACGTGTCTTCGCCAAGCCATTCCTCGAACATGCGCAGCACGGCCGCGCCCTTTTCATACGTGATGCCGTCGAACGCATTTTCGATATCGCCATGGTCGTTGATCGGTTGGCGAATCTTGCGCGCGGATAGCAGACTGTCGCTCGACATCGCGCCGCGCGTGGCATCCAAACGTTCCAGATCGCCCTGATATTCCGGCTTCAGCGCAACGGTTTCATTGCCCTGCGCCCACGTTGCGAACGATTCGTTGAGCCAGATGTCGTCCCACCACGGCACGGTGACCAGATCGCCGTACCATTGATGCGCCACTTCGTGCGCCGTCACGTTAAAGCTGCTGCGATACGTATCGGCGGGCGTATGCGCGTCGATGCGCAGGAGTGCGTCGCGAAATACGATCAGGCCGGCATTCTCCATGGCGCCGGCGCTGAAATCAGGCGCGCCGAGCAGGTCCAGCTTGTCCCACGGATACGCTATATTTGTATACTCTTCGTAGTACTTCACGATCGCCGGCGTCTGACCGAGAATCCACTTGAGCTGCAATCCCGTCCCGCGCGGACCGATTCCGCGCAACGGCACGGCGTTCTTACGCACCGCATTCGGCGCCATCGGTGCCGCGTCGACGATGTCCCACGGTCCTACCGCGAAGGCGACGAGGTATGTAGGCAACGGCTTGGTCGTGTTGTAGGTGACGGTTTTCCATTTGCCGTCCGCCGATGTTTCTTCGTGCTTTGGCAAGGTGTTGGCGACGACGGCTTCGTCTTTCGGCACGGTGAGCGTCACATCGAATGGCGTCTTGAAACGCGGCTCGTCGAATCCCGGAAACGCAAAACGCGCGCTGATCGATTCCATCTGCGTGATGGCATAACTGTCGTCGCCGACTTTGACTTTGTACAGACCCTCGAGCTTCGCGTTGAACGCCGCGTTGTAATCGATCGTGATCAGAATTTCCTGCGCGGGCAGCGTGGCATCGAAAGCGATTTTCGCGACGCCTTCCTTCTCAGCGGAATACGTCGCCTTATGCGATTTGCCGGCAGCATCCGTGAGCTCGACGCCGGTAACGGTGAGTTCGTCGCCATGCATCCACACGTGATCGGCGGCTTTCGCCAGCTTTATGCGAATCTTGGTCTGCCCAGAAAAACGCTCATCGCGCGGATCGATTTTCAGCTTGAGCGCGTAGGAAACCGGCGCGGCATCATCCGGCAGTTTGCCCGTAGGCACCCAATCGTTATCGGCCGCGTGCGCGAACGAAGTCGCCGCCGAAGCCGCAAAAATCAGCCATCCGAATCGAGAAACCATGCGCATGCCGCAGTCCTGGAAAAGTGGGCCGCCAGATAAGCACGCAGAATCGAAAATGACAAGGGACGAAAGTCCCGATCGTCAGGGCAGCCCGACTCCGGCTGCCCATCAGAAACGGAAACTGTCAGGCCGCCAAGGTAGCGACCGTTGCGTCCGTAGTCGCGCCCTGTTCCAACGTCACCGCAACGGCGTTGATCACTGCCGCGATGCGCACCGCGCTTTGGATCGCCTGCGCGCTGACGTCGTGTTTGCGCAACGTCTTCTCGTGCGAATCCATGCACATGCCGCAGCCGTTGATCGCCGAGACAGCCAACGAGCACAGCTCGAAATCGATCTTGTCGCAACCCGGATTCGACATCGCATTCATGCGCAATCCGGCCCGCATCGTTTGATATTCGCTGTCGCCGACCAGATGCGTGAACCGGTAATACACGTTGTTCATCGCCATGATCGCAGCGGCCGTGCGAGCGCCGTTGATTTCCTGCGCACTGGCGCTGGGCGCCGCATACGCTTCGATCGCATTCACCAGCGGCGCATGGCGCGCCGTGATGGCACTTGCCAACGCAACCAGACCGATCTGTTTCGCGGTAAGGCCAGGTGCGCCCGTCTCGCTCAGCACCGAATCCAGATTGAGACGCAGGTCCTTCGCGTAATCGGGAATGCTTGCCTTAAGCGTGGAAAGTGACATTGTATATTTCTCCATTCGTATCGTTATCGATCAGACAGACCGGGCGGCGATGTCCGCCGCCCGGTCGATCGATGATTCCTCAGGCCGCTTTCAGCGTTTGCTCGCCTTGCTTCCAGTTGCAGGGACACAGTTCGTCCGTCTGCAGCGCATCGAGCACACGCAGCACTTCCTGCGGGTTGCGGCCGACGCTGCCATCGGTCACGTACGAGAAGCGGATGATGCCGTCGGGGTCGACGAGGAACGTCGCGCGTTTCGCCACGCCTTCTTCGGCATCGAGAATGCCGAGCGCGCTGGAAAGACGCTTCGCCGTGTCGGCCAGCATGGGGAACGGAAGATCGCGAAGATCTTTATGATCCTTGCGCCACGCCAAATGCACGAACTCGCTGTCCGTGCTGGCGGCCAGCACTTGGCAATCACGATCGGAAAATTGCGAATTCAGATCGCCGAAGCCCTTGATCTCGGTCGGGCAAACGAACGTGAAATCTTTCGGATAGAAAAACACGCACAGCCATTTGCCCTTGTACGTGTCGTGAGCGATTGGGAAAAATGCCTTCTCGACGCTTTCGGTCGATACGGTCGCCTTGAGGTTGAATTGCGGGAATTTATCGCCGACGGTAAGCATAGAGACACTCCTGTGAGAAAGATTTTTACGTGAGCCGCGAGGGCATGAGCAAAATATAGCTGCAGTGCAGCAATTATTCAAATCAATTAATGTTATAGTTTCAATAGTTTTTACCTATCGAAGGAATTCGCATGAATTTGCGCGATCTGCGATATCTCGTCGCGCTGGCCGAGCACAAGCATTTCGGTCGCGCAGCCGAAGCCAGTTTCGTCAGCCAACCGACACTATCGACGCAAATAAAGAAACTCGAAGACGAACTCGAAGTGTCGCTGGTTGAGCGCACGCCGCGAAACGTGTTGCTCACTGAAGTCGGCAAAGAAATCGCTCAGCGCGCGCGTGACGTGCTGACCGAAGTGGATCAGATCAAAGCCATCGCGCGCCGCACGCGCGATCCGGAATCCGGCACCTTGCGCCTGGGCATTTTCCCGACGCTTGGGCCCTATCTTCTGCCCCACGTCATTCCGAGCATCCGCGCGCGGTTCCCGCGTCTGGAACTGCTGCTCGTCGAAGAAAAAACCGAAGTCGTGTTGCGCCAGCTGCGCGAGGGGCGGCTCGACGCGGCCATTCTCGCGCTACCGATTCACGACGATCAATTGCACACCGAATTCCTCTTCGAAGAACAGTTCGTTCTCGCCGTTCCCGAAAATCACGGGCTTGCGCGGCGCGCCGTGCTCAAGATCGACGATCTATCCGATGAAAGTCTTTTGCTGCTCGAAGAAGGACATTGCCTTCGCGATCAGGCACTGGACATTTGCCATCTCGCCGGCGCGAACGAAAAAAGCGGTTTTCGCGCCACGAGTCTGGAAACCTTGCGCCAGATGGTCGCGGCGAACGTGGGGATCACGTTGCTGCCGTCGCTATCGGTGCAACCGCCGATCGCGCAAGCCGACAATGTGCATCTGCTCGCCTTCCGCGGCGAAGCGCCGAGCCGAAAGATCGCCATGATGTGGCGCAAGAGCTCGGCGATGACACCCTTCTTCGAAAAGTTCGCGTCGATTTTCAAAGAGCTTCCAGCGAAACTTTTCGACGGCAAAGGCGCCGTCATTGCCGGCTCCGTCACGACAATTCCTAATGTCGCGAAGAAAAAACCACTTCGTCGCCGATAGCGAAAAGCCTTTCCGATTGAACTCGGCCTTTCTTAATTCAGCGCCGGCACGTTAATCTCAACGCGTTCGCAGACTCGGTCGAGTAGTGAAGCGACGTAGCATGATCTGCATTTCTGAAAGCGAAACACCGATCGACCGGGATGGATCGGCTTGATCAACTGGCGACCGCTCGCACTGGTTATCGCTGTGCTCGCCGCGCTGTTCTGGTGGCATTCGCATCGGCCCATTCCGCACGATCCCGGCGTGCTGGCGCCCGATATTCCCCTCCAAGAAAATCTGGACGGTAAACCCGAGCCGCTGAGCAAGAACGATGTCACGATCGAACCGCTGGCAAAATTTTCCATTACGGCGCGAGTCTTGTCGCGCGCCGACTACAGTTGGGACCCGGAAGCGGCGATCGCGCCCGTCGATCTCGCGCTCGGCTGGGGCCGCATGTCCGACAGCGACGTTTTGCAAAAAGTGGAAATTTCCCAATCGGGACGTTTTTACTTCTGGACCGTCCGCCAATTTCCGATTCCCGAACGCGAGATCATCGAATCGAGTGCGAACATGCATCTGGTTCCGGCGGATCGCATCATCGAGCGCACCATCAAAGAAACCCACGATGGCGACGTCGTGTCATTCAGCGGTTATCTGATCAAAGCGCGATGGCCCGACGGCCGCACGTGGGTCAGTTCATTGACGCGCAGCGACAGCGGTGCGGGCGCCTGCGAGCTGGTGTGGGTCGAGCATTTCGAGATTTCGCCGCGGCACTGATCGATTAGCGGCTGTAAATCAGCCCGACACCGCACGAATCGCCGGACGGCTTTTCGCATACGTCAGCGCATGAACGCGATGGAGTCCCGCATCGAGATCCTCGAGCAAATCCTCCAGCGCCTCGATGCCGACCGACAATCGCAATAACCCGTCGCCGATCCCAGCTCGCGCCCGTGCCGCGGCATCCATGCTTGCGTGCGTCATCGTTGCGGGGTGCGCGACGAGACTCTCCACGCCACCGAGCGATTCGGCCAAACTGAAATAACGTAATCCGTCCACGAACGCGCGCACC
>CAZZWP010000114.1:0-10097 GCA_964657965.1 uncultured Rudaea sp.
AGTGGCGCAACGCCGCGCGGTAGGTGCGCTCGATATCGTCGCTGAAACAGACGAAGAAAATTTCTTCGATGACATCGTTGTTCGCCAAGAATCGGCGCGATTCGTCGACGGCGATTTTCGCGGCGGCCATGGGTGGATATCCGTAAACGCCGCAGCTGATCGCGGGAAATGCGATCGTGCGAAGGCGGTTCTCTAGCGCGAGTGCGAGCGATTTGCGATAGCAGCTCGCAAGCAATGTCGGTTCGTCGCGCGCGCCGCCATGCCAAACGGGCCCCACGGTGTGGATCACGAATTTCGCCGGCAATTCAAAGCCGTCGGTCAGGCGCGCCTCGCCCGTCGGGCATCGGACATTGGGGCGAACTTGCGGCAGAACGCGACACGCGGCGAGCAGTTGCGGGCCGGCAGCGCGATGAATGGCGCCGTCGACGCCACCGCCGCCGAGCAATGTTTCGTTGGCGGCATTGACGATGGCGTCGACGCGCAACGTCGTGATGTCCGATCGGACGATCTGCAGTTGCGTAGTCATCGAAGCGATGCTAACTCGCGTTCGTTGAACGAGGCGCGAATCGACTTTTATTTCATCTCATGATCCCAACCGTTTTCATCGTCCTTGAATTGAAGCAGATGAAAATCGAGCTCCGTATTCTTCGAACCGTGCAGGAATTCGAAACGCACCGGATAGACGCCGGCGCGCAACGGTACGGCGAATATCTGGCGTTTGTCGTGGCTCGTCGCTTTGATGTCGATCAGCGTTTTGCCGGCGACCGACAGACGTCCGCCGTCCGAAGCGCCGATCACGAAAGCGT
Organism: uncultured Rudaea sp.; assembly: GCA_964657965.1. Lineage (GTDB taxonomy): Bacteria > Pseudomonadota > Gammaproteobacteria > Xanthomonadales > Rhodanobacteraceae > Rudaea. Next base: position 807 of record CAZZWP010000114.1, read on the forward strand.
GGTAGCCGTCCGTTGGAATGACATAGTCGCGCTCGACCACGCCGGCGAAACTCTCGCGCTTGATATGCTCCAGGTCGACGTCGTCCGCTTTGCCTTTCTCGAACGGCCGACTCTTGAACATCGGCCATGCGTCGGCCGCGTAATAGGCATAGCGATATTCGATTTTTTCTTTGCCAGTGGCTGCATGTCCGGGCGACGGCGGCTCGCCGCGCGTGAAGTGCAACGAAACGTTTTCGTCGAAATGGCCGCGTGTGGAGATTTCCTTGACGCGAATTTTCTCCGGATCGGTCGCAGCTAGCATTTCGTCCATCTTCGGCGATAAGACCGTCGGCTCGGAACCGTCCGTCGTGTAATGAATATCGAAACGATCGGTGTTGGCCTGCAATACGAGCGGTTGATCTTTCGCGATCATTGCCGTGCTCGGGTCCACGCTGATCGGCTGGTCGTGATAGCCGCGATACATGAATTTGAGCGCGTCGAATGTCGCTTTGAATTTCATCGAGTCGTGCGTCTCGTTCGGATAAGCGACCAGATTCCAGTGCAGTTCCTTGGGCGCCTTATTCTCGAAGACGGGTTGCAGCGAATGGATTCCCATGCCCTTGAACGCGGCGCCGCTGCGCCCGGCGATATAAATCGCTTTGCCCTGCGTTGGCGTCGTAGCGAGTTTTTCATCGAGCGATTTCGAGACGCGAAAATCATCCCACCACATCGCAGGATCGAGAATGAGATACCCATCGAACACGGTGGGGTCGCTCGCGATCGCATAGATCAGGAAAAGCCCGCCGTACGAATGGCCATGAATCAGATTGACGCCGTTCGTTGGATAGTGCGCGTTGACGTAAGGCACGAGTTCAGTTTTCAGGAACGACAGAAAATTCGCCGCGCCACCGGAGCGCGCTTCATGTGGCAGAACGGTCGGCGTGAGATCGTGATCGCGACTGTTGAGGCCTTTGTCATCGAAAAAATTCGGAACGCTGACCACGATCACCGGCGGCATGAAACCGACGCTTTGCAGGAAATCCACCGTCTCCACGACGATTTTCGTGTTCCAGTCGCCGTCCAGCACGTAAAGCGTCTCGAACTTTTGCGCCGGATCTTTCTCGGTTTCTTTCGGCAGAAAAACTTCGATCGCGCGTTTTTGCGCCAGCACCTTCGAATCGATCGCGTCTTTTTTGCCGGCCAGCAATTCCGCGCATGCCGATCCCGACAGCAACGCACACGCCAATGCCATCACGATTTTCAGCATTCCGTTCTCCCATTTGCGCAACGTCTTTGTTGGATGCGCATTCGACTCATTTCGTTGAAACGGCGGAAACATTCTTTACAGTCGCTTACGTCTCGATCCGCCGGCCGCCGGGTACACTTTTGGATCGGCTCAACAAGGAATATCGCATGCGCACTCAACCAAGGATCGTTCGCCGCGTTTCTTTTTTGGCTGCGCTGCTCGCATTATGTATCGGTCAGACGTCGCATGCCGCGACGCTCGATCCTGCGATCATCGGCAAAGTCCAAACGGCGACATTCGAAGTCGTTTCCGCGAAGCCAACGTCGGAAACCATAACTTACGAAAAACCATTGCCGCTCGATCTCTTGCCGTTTCAGGAACGCAACGACAAATACTATTCGGTCGGTACCGCGTTCTCGATCGGCAAGAATCGCTACCTCACCGCCGCGCACGTGATCCTGGTTCCTATGGGTGGTTTGTGGGGCAAACCCGCGTTGCGCGATTCGGCCGGACACGTCTTCGCCATCGACAAGATCGAAAAGTTTTCGCTGCATCGTGATTTCGTCGAATTCTCCGTGACGAACAGCCCCGACGTCGCACCGCTCGACGTCAACGCGACGCCCGCGATGAACAGCGAAGTGTTCGCCGTCGGCAATGCGCTGGGCACCGGCGTCGTCGTGCGCGATGGTTTGTACACGTCCAATACGCCGGAAGAACAAGACGGCCGCTGGAACTGGCTGCGATTCTCCGCCGCCGCATCGCCGGGCAACAGTGGCGGTCCGTTGATCGATAAAGACGGCAAAGTGATCGGCATCGTGTTGCGCAAATCGCCGAACGAGAATCTCAATTACGCGTTGCCGATCGGCGAAGCGATCAACTCGCCGGATCACCTCGCCGATTTCGATACGCGCGGTCAGTATCGACTGGATATTTTCGACACGACGATCACCAGCACGTTGAAAACCAGCTTCGCGTTGCCGCTGTCGTTCGACGCATTCAGCGCCGCTTTCGAGAAAGTCGACAGCGCCAACAAAGATGAGGCACTGAAAGAGTTGCTGGCCAAGGAACCGGAAAAATTATTTCCGAATGGCAACGGATCGAACCGAATCCTGCGCGGTCATCCGCGCATGGAAGCTTTTCCGGCATTGCTCACGCGCGGCAACGATGACGAATGGGGATGGTCGGGCAAGTCGCAGAAGAAAACGCAGCTCACGAATAACGGCTTCATGGAGAATGGTAGCGTCGATTCCAACATGCTGTTCTATCTGCACCATCCCGCCGATATGCCTGTCGCGAAATTGCATGCGGATCCCGTCTTGTTTCTCGACACGTTGCTGAAGTCCGATATCGTCAGGCGCAGCGTGGGCGGCGAACGAATTCGCGTCACGTCGCTTGGCAAACCCACGCAAGACACGATTTACACCGATCGCTGGCAACGCCGCTGGCAGATGCGCAAATGGGATATCCCGTTCGGTAACTCCGTTCTTCTGACACTGTCGCTGCCCGTGCCCGACGGCTACGTCACCATCGCGCGGTACACGCCGCCGCGTCTGGCGCACGACTACGAAACCGATCTGAAAACGATGCTCGACTTCATCGGCGTGGGTTATCACGGAAAATTGAGCGAATGGAAAGATTTCCTGCGCGAGAGCATGTTGCTGCCGGCGACTTTCGATACGATCAAGATCGATTTCGACGACGCGAAAACATTCCGCTATCAATCCAAACGCGTGAGTTTCACTGTTCCTAACGACGTTCAACCCGTCGCGGCCGATAATTTACTCGTGCTCGGATTCAGTTTTGTCGGCGAAAACGGCAAGTTCACCTGGGACGTGGGCGACATACGCCTGAATCGCGACGCCAACGAGCCCGACCGCATCGTCGTTCAACGCCAGGTTGCGCCGAGCGACGATATGGACGACGCGTCAAAACACAACTGGAGCAAACTGATTCAACGTCAGCATCCGTACGATGGGGAAGTTCGAACAGAAAACGACGAGTCACGCATAACTTCCGTCGTCGGCAACGACAAATCGCCCACGTCGGCTTATACGGTATTTATCGGGGTCTCAGGCTCGAAAAATGCGACCGATCTAAAGAGAAAATTGGCGCAGCTGATGAGCACCGTCAAAGTCGACGATCGCTAATATCGCGCGATTCGTTTTCCGCACGAATCGGCTCCAATAGTTCCGAAGGTTAATCCCTGGCGAATTTTTCGTCGCCACAGTCCGTCGCCTTGAAAAATACCTGCCTAGGACATAATATATGTCGCATCTATGAGCACGGCAGATAAAACGGCCTTTGGCTTCCTTCTGAACGACGTGACGCGTTTCCTGCGCAAGCAGTTCGACCGCCGCGCCGTCCGTTTCGGCCTGACCCGCGCGCAGTGGCGCGCGTTGAAGCGGATTTCGTACAGCGAAGGTATGAGTCAGAGCGCGCTCGCGGAAGAATTGGATATGGAACCGATCGCCGTCGGGCGCGTCATCGATCGCTTGCAAAAAGCGGATTTCGTCGAACGCCGCGCCGATCCGGCGGATCGCCGTACCTGGCGATTGCATCTGACGAAACGTGCCCACGCCGTCGTCGACGACATGGAAAAAATCTCCAGCGAGCTTTTCAAAGAATCTCAGCGTGGAATTTCCGCCGCGGACATGAAAACGCTCATGTCCACGCTCGGTTTGATGAAACAAAACCTGATTGCAATGGACGATATCGAGAAACGGCCATGACCGAAAACACCACCACGCCAGCGGCCGTCGTCAAACCGCCGCGCAGAAAACGCAATCTCATTTTGTGGATTGCGGGTCCTGCCATCGTTCTCATCGCCGGCGCGTATTTTTACGTGACGTCGGGTCGGTTCGTGTCGACCGACAACGCGTACGTACAAGCCGACCAGGTGAACGTCGCATCGCAAGTTCCCGGACGCGTGGTCGAAGTGCTCGTCCACGAAAATCAGGCGGTAAAGAAAGGCGATGTGCTCTTCAAGATCGATTCCCAGCCGCTGGAAATGGCTGTCGCACGCAACGAAGCGCAGCTGGATTCCATGCACAGTCTTCTCGAAGCGGCACGCGCTGGATTTCATTCTGCGCAGGCGACCGTGAAATCCGCCGACGAAGCATTGCGTGTGAATGAAGCGCAATACAAACGCAGCAGGAATTGCGCGCACGCGGACTCGTCGCTGAAAAAGACGTCGACGACGCAGCGAACAATTACGCGAACGCACGCGGCACGCGCGATTCCGATGTCGCCGCCGTGGCGAAAGCCGAAGGCTTGCTCGGCGGTTTGCCGACCACACCCGACGAAAAGCTGGCCGCCTATAAACTTGCGGAAGTCACACTCGCGCAAGCGAAACTCGATCTCGAACACACCACAGTGCGCGCGCCGATGGATGGAACGATCGGTAAACAAAATCTGCAACCCGGCGATTTCCTCGCCGTAGGCCAGGCGGCGATGCCGTTGATCGCCACGCAGTCGATGTGGGTCAACGCCAATTTCAAGGAAACCGAATTGACGAATGTTGTCATCGATCAACCGGCGACGGTCGAAGTCGACACGTATCCCGGTAAGAAGTGGAAGGCGCACGTGTCATCGATCAGTCCGGCGTCCGGCGCGGAGTTTTCGATTCTTCCGCCGCAAAATGCGACAGGGAACTGGGTGAAGATCGTGCAACGCATTCCCGTGCGCGTCTCGATCGACGATCAATCCAGCGGCCCGATTCTGCGCGCCGGCATGAGTGCGGTTGTCGAGATCGACACGGGTCGTCAAAACTCCATCATCGGTCGTCTCGAGGGCGGCAGTGACGATCGCACACCGACACGCGTCGCGGAGACGTTGAAGTAAGTCGCGATGAGCGCTGTCGTCGCCATCCATCGCGAGGTCGCCAACCGCGGTCTGCTCGTCGTCTCGGTCATGCTCGCGACGTTGATGCAGGCGCTCGACACGACGATCGCCAACGTCGCGCTGCCGAACATGCAAGGTTCGCTGTCGGCGACGCAGGATCAGGTGTCGTGGGTACTCACGTCGTACATCGTCGCCGCGGCGATCGCCACGCCGGCGACCGGTTGGCTGTCGTCGGTGATGGGTCGTCGTCGTTTGTTGTTGATCGCGATCGGTGGATTCACCATTGCGTCAATCCTGTGCGGTATCGCCACCAACATCGAGCAGATGGTGCTGTTTCGTCTGCTGCAGGGTTTGTTCGGCGCCGCACTCGTTCCGATTTCGCAATCCACATTGCTCGACGTTTTCCCGCGCGAAAAACACGGCGCGGCAATGGCGATGTGGGGCATGGGCGTGATGATCGGCCCGATTCTGGGACCGCCGCTCGGCGGCTGGCTCACCGACACATACAGCTGGCATTGGGTATTTCTCATCAACGTGCCGATCGGCATTGTGGGATTGATCGGTGTCGCCGCGAGTTTGCCGAACGACGATACCGTCGCTTCGCGCTTCGACTGGCGCGGATTTTCGTTCCTCGCCGTCGGCATCGGCGCACTGCAGATGATGCTCGATCGCGGCGAACAGAAAGACTGGTTCGATTCCGCCGAAATCTGCATCGAAGGCGCGCTAGCGTTCCTCGGTTTCTATTTGTACGTCGTGCACTGGATGACGAGCGCGAAGCCGTTCGTGAATCTCGGTTTGTTCAAGGACCGAAATTTCCTCGCGAGCAATGCCTTCATCTTCGTGCTCGGCGTCGTGCTGTTCGCGACGATGGCGCTGCTGCCGCCGTATCTGCAGAACCTGATGAATTATCCGGTTGTGACGACGGGCATCCTGCTCGCGCCGCGTGGCGTCGGCACGTTGTTCGCGATGATGATGGTCGGCCGTTTGCTCGCGCGCGGCGCCGACGCGCGTGCGCTGGCGGGCATCGGCATGGTGCTCACGGCGTATTCGCTGTGGCAGATGGTGCATTGGGGCATCGAAGTGCCGCAATGGCGCATCATCGAGTGCGGCGTGATTCAAGGATTGGGACTCGGGCTCGTCTTCGTTCCGATTTCCACGATCGCTTATTCCACGTTGCCGCCGTCAACGCGTACGGAGGCTGCCGGCATTTTCAGTCTGATGCGCAACATCGGTTCGAGTGTCGGCATTTCCATCGTGATGACGCTGCTGTCGCGCGGCACGCAGATCAATCACGCGGAACTCGCTGAGCGTCTCACGCCGTACAATGCGCCGGCGTCCGTGTTGAAAAGTATGATGACGCCGAGCGGAATCGCGTCGCTCAACGGTGAAGTGACGCGACAAGCATCGGCCATCGCCTTCTTGAACGATTTTCAATTGATGATGTGGATGACGGTGATTTCGATTCCTCTGCTGCTGTTGCTGAAACCAGTGAAGAACCGGATCGCGCAGCCTGCGATCGTGGCGGACCATTGATGCGCGACGATCCTCGCGCACCGCGTGCCGCTGTCGCACCGCCGACGGACGCGCCGCGCAAACGCAATGCGGACGAGATGCGGTTGTACGGTCTCAACGCGTGCCTCGCCTTGTTCGCGAAACGGCCGCACGATTTGCGCAAAGTGTATTTGCTCGAATCGCGGCTGACCGATCTCAAGGCGGTGCTCGCGTGGTGTGTGCAGAAGAAACTCGGCTATCGCGTTGTGCAAGCGAACGATCTCGACAAACTCACCGGCACGCCGCACCACGAAGGTGTGTGTTTCGATATCCGCCGCCGCGCGCCGGTATCATTATCCACATTGTTGCAAATGGTACCGCGACCGCCGCAACCGTGTTTGCTGTTGTGGCTGGATGGCGTCGGCAACCCGCACAACGTCGGCGCGGTGTTGCGCAGCGCGGCCAACTTCGGGGTGCACGGCGTGTTGATGCCAACCGAATCGATCGTCGGACTTTCCGGCTCGGCCTATCGCGTGGCCGAAGGCGGCGCGGAATCCGTCGCGCTTGCGCAGTTTTCGCCGGGCGAAGACGTGCTCGGTGCATTGCGCAATTTTGAATTTCAGATCGTAGCGACCGTCGTTCGCGAAGGCGAATCGCTTTACGCGGCGCGTTTGCCGAAAAGAATCGTGTTCGTACTCGGTGCCGAAGGCGCAGGGCTGCGCAGCAATCTGATCGCGCGCGCCGATCTGCACATCACGATTCCGGGCACCGGTGCCGTCGACAGTTTGAACGTGGCCGCCAGCGCCGCTGTGTTGCTCGGCGAATATTATCGCCAGCGCCAAGTCGAGAATGCCCCGAGACCATCGCGCGGACGGTAACTCGCCGCGCGGTGGCTCACTTTAGTTTTTCGGCGTCGCGAACGCGCCCGGCGCCGAGCCGAAATCGCCGTCGGCTTCCGCCGCCAGATACGAAAACACGGCGTACACCGCAACATTCTGCGCGAGGTCTTTCGGATCGATCTTGTCGAGCGTGTCGTTCGCCGTGTGATGCCAATCGAAATAACGCGTGCCGTCCTGGCCAAGATCGATCACGGCCATTCCGGCATCGCCCATTGCGCCGAAATCGCCGCCGTGAGCGCGGCCATCGAAACCCCGCTGAACACCGAGCGGTGCCAGCACTTGCATCACCTGATCGATCGCGCCGAGTGATTCGGGCTTCACCTTGGTCGACAAGCGCCAGACGCGGCCTGAACCGAAATCCGACTCCGCGCCGATGACGAATTTCGCGACGTCCGCTTTGTGCGCCTCGCCGAACGCGTGGCCGCCGAACATGCCGGCTTCTTCATTGGCGAATGCGACGACGCGGATACTGCGTTTCGGATGTTGCGGCAACAGTCCGACGAGATGCGCCGCACCCGTCGCGATGGCGACGCCTGCACCATCGTCGATGGCACCCGTGCCCGGATCCCATGAATCGAGGTGTCCGCCGATCACGACGGCCTCATCGGGTTTTTCGCGGCCCGTGATTTCGCCGATGACATTCGCGCCTGTGTACGTGCCTTCGATGCCGCAATCCAACTCCAGTTTAAGTGCGACCGGCTTGCCCATCGCCAACATGCGTTCGAGCAAATCGGCATCTGGATTAGACATCGCGGCGGCAGGAATCGTGGGGCCGCCTTTGTCGAAATTCGTGACGCCCGTGTGCGCGAGCCGATCGCTGTCGGTTCCTGCCGAGCGCAATACAAACGCTTTCGCGCCTAACTTCGCGGCGAGTGCAGGGCCCTCGGTGCGTCCTTCCGATCCCATGCCGTAATCGTGACCGTCGCGTGTCTGATGCATGCGGAAGCCGATGTATACAATCTTACCTTTTACACTCGCGGCATCCGCTTTTTGAAGATCGGGGTAATTCTTGAACGCGACGACGTCACCGGTGAGACCGCCTTTAGGTGTTCCAGGTGAATTTCCCAGCGCGAGGATCACGAGATTCTGTTGAAATGGCGCGACGATCGATGCCGATTGTCCGCGCCGCACCCATTTCGGAAAGGTTGCCGGTTCGGTCCATACCTTGTCGAATCCCAGCGCTTTGAAATGCGCGGCGACCCAATCGCGCGCGCGCTGATCGTTCGCGCCGCCGGCGAGGCGCGGGCCGATTTCCGTCGTGAGTCCGGCGACGAAATCGTAAGCTGTCGTATCGTCCAATGCCTTGTCGCGCAGTTTCTGCGCGGTGGCGATCGCTTCGGAAGAAATGTGCGTGGAATCTGTTGCGGTCGCAGCGTAGGGCGCAATGCAAACCAAACTTGTCATGCAAAGCAAAAATGATTTCAAGCGAATCTCCTTAAAAAACTGCGGCATTATCCACTTCATGACGCAAACCGCCGGTGCGCAAAGTGGCCTGAAGACGTTGTGCGGACCGAGGATTTTACGCAGTCAAACGCCTATAAAACAAACTGGACGCGACGTCACCCGTGAGGGCGCACAGGATATGCGCCGTTCGCCGTAAGTGACATGAATGGCCATTCGGCGAACACGCCGTACATGACCAACAAGGTGTTTCTTTGATTACTTTCTTTGCACCGGCAAAGAAAGTGACTCGCTCGCGGAGCGAGTGAAAGCTGTGACGAAGACACTAAAGAAAGAGCTGGATTCCAGCTTGCGCTGGAATGACAAGCTAAGAAGAAACTGACAAACGACGAATCATGGCGCCGTCGGCTTGGCCTTCAAGATATCCCGAATCTC
>CAZZWP010000115.1:0-10015 GCA_964657965.1 uncultured Rudaea sp.
CCAACGACATCGTAGACACCGATTCGCTCGCCTTGTTCAAGGAATTGGAACACGCCGATCGACTCCTTCGCGACGATCACGAAATTGCCGCCATCCTCCACGCCCTCGACGGTGGGTTCACGCGTCCTGCACCGGGCGGCGATGTGTTGCGCACACCGGCGATCCTGCCGACCGGCCGCAACGTGCACGGCTTCGATCCGTTCCGCTTGCCGAGCCAGTTCGCAGTTGCCGATGGCGCGCGTCAGGTTCAAATCCTGCTCGACCGCTTCACGCAGGACAAAGGCGAGTTGCCCGAATCCATCGCGCTCGTGCTGTGGGGCACCGACAACCTGAAATCCGAAGGCGCGCCGATTGCGCAAGCACTCGCATTGATGGGCACGCGGCCGCGCTTCGACAGCTATGGCCGTCTCGCCGGCGCCGAACTGATTCCGCTGGAAGAACTCGGCCGGCCGCGCATCGACGTGATGATCAGCCTATCGGGAATTTTCCGCGACCTGTTGCCGCTGCAAATCAAACTCCTCGCCGAAGCGTCGTATCTGTGCGCGGCGGCGGACGAACCGCTGAGTCAAAATTTCATCCGCAAGCATTCGCTGCGCTACATGCAGCAGAACAATTGCGATCTGGAAACCGCCGCGCTCCGTGTCTACGGCAATGCGGACGGCGCGTACGGCGCGAACGTCAATCACCTCGTCGAGAACAGCCGCTGGGACAATGAGGACGAACTCGCCGAAACGTATACACGCCGCAAGAGCTTCGCGTTCAATCGCGCGGGACGCCCGAGTCAGCAGACGGCGTTGCTGAAGGTCACGCTCGCCGATATCGACATGGCGTATCAGAATCTCGAATCGGTCGAACTCGGTATCACCACGGTCAACAATTATTTCGACACGCTCGGCGGCATCAGCCGGGCCGCGAAGCGCGCGCGCAAAGGCGAAACGCCGTCGGTCTATATTTCCGATCAGACGACCGGACGCGGCAAAGTGCGTTCGCTGTCCGAGCAGGTGGCGCTGGAGTCGCGCACGCGCGTGCTCAACCCGAAATGGTACGAAGGCATGCTTAGCCACGGCTACGAAGGCGTGCGCCAGATCGAGGAACACGTCACCAATACGATGGGCTGGTCGGCGACGACGGGCCAGGTGGCGCCGTGGGTTTACAAGCAGCTCGCGCAGACCTTCGTATTGAACGCCGACATGCGCGAGCGCCTGTCGAAACTCAATCCGACCGCCTCGGCGAAAGTGGCCAACCGGTTGCTCGAAGCACAGGAACGACATTACTGGGAACCCGATGCGGCAATGCTCGATGCATTGCGCAACGCGGCGTTGGAGGTCGAAGACCGTTTGGAAGGCATACCGATGGTGGCAGCAGCATGAATCAATTAGTCGATCTACCGATCAACAAAAACGGCGCGTCGCGCCCTGACGGCGAGGGCAGCCTGCAGGTGATGCTCGACCCGACGCTCAAGATCGAAGCGAAGGTCTTCGCCGTGTACGGCAAAGGCGGCATCGGCAAGAGCACGACGTCGTCGAATCTCTCCGTCGCATTCTCGAAAATGGGCAAGCGCGTACTGCAGATCGGATGCGACCCGAAACACGATTCCACGTTCACGCTGACCAAGCGGCTGGTGCCGACCGTCATCGACGTGTTGGAATCGGTGAACTTCCACGGCGAGGAATTGCGGCCGGAAGATTTCGTGTATCCCGGCTACAACGGCGTGATGTGCGTCGAAGCGGGTGGACCACCGGCGGGTACCGGTTGCGGCGGCTACGTCGTCGGACAAACGGTGAAGCTGCTCAAGGAACATCATCTGCTGGAAGACACCGACGTCGTGATCTTCGACGTGCTCGGCGACGTGGTGTGCGGCGGGTTCGCATCGCCGCTGCAACATGCGACGCGCGCCGTCGTTGTGGCGGCGAACGACTTCGATTCGATCTTCGCGATGAATCGCATCGTCGCCGCGATCAACGCGAAGGCGAAAAACTACGGCGTGCGTCTGTCCGGCGTCATCGCCAACCGCAGCCGCGAAACCGATCAGATCGACAAGTACAACAACGCCATCGGCATGAAGACGCTGGCGCAGTTCCCGGATCTCGACGTGATCCGTCGCAGCCGTCTGAAGAAGTCGACGTTGTTCGAAATGGAACCCTCGCCGGAACTCGAAGCGGTACAGAACGAATACATGCGCCTGGCCGAATCGTTGTGGAACGGCGTGGAGCCGTTACTGGTCACGCCGATGAAAGATCGCGACATCTTCGATTTGCTGGGCTTCGAATGAACACGACGAGTTACATCCAGCGCCGCGGGCAGCTGGAAACCTATTTCGATCGCACCGCGTCCGAAGCGTGGGCGCGGTTGACGTCGACGGCCAAAGTCAGCCGCATCCGCGAGACGGTGCGCATGGGTCGCGACCGCATGCGCCAGACCTTGCTCGACGGATTGCCGAACGATCTCACGGCCAAGCGTGTGCTCGACGCCGGTTGCGGCACGGGTGCGTTGTCGGTCGAAGCGGCGCGGCGCGGTGCCGTCGTCGTCGCGATCGATCTGGCGCCGACGCTGGTGAAGCTCGCCGAAGAACGCCTGCCGAATGCGCTCGATGGCGGTCGCATCGAATTCCACGTCGGCGACATGCTCGACGCGAAGCTCGGCGAGTTCGATCACATCGTCGCGATGGATTCGCTGATTCACTATCGCGCCGCGGACATGGTCGATGCGATCGACACGCTCGCGGCACGCGCGCATGCGAGCGTGCAAATCACGTTCGCGCCGCGCACACCGCTGCTCACGGTGATGCATAACGTCGGAAAACTTTTTCCGCGCGGCGATCGCGCGCCGGCCATCGAACCGGTTTCCGAAAGCACGCTGCGCCGACTCATCGCTGCTCGCAAATCGTTGAGGAGCTGGCGCATCGACTCGAGCAAACGCATCAAGAGTGGTTTCTACACGTCGCAGACCTTGCGGTTGGTGCGACGCTGACATGAAGTTCAACCTCGCCAAGAACTGGACGAAGCTCGGGCCGCAATTCCTGCCGTTCGCCGACGCGGCCACGCCGGAACTGCCGCTCGAGCGCCTGCTGCGGTTGTCCCTGTTCCAGGTATCGGTCGGCATGGCGATCGCGTTATTGGTCGGTACGCTCAATCGCGTGATGATCGTGGAATTGAAAGTCTCGGCGACGCTGGTTTCGTTCATGGTGGCGCTGCCACTGGTGTTCGCGCCGTTGCGCGCGCTGATCGGATTCCGGTCCGACACGCACAAGTCCGTGCTCGGCTGGCGCCGCGTGCCGTACATCTGGTTCGGATCGCTGCTGCAATTCGGCGGTTTCGCGATCATGCCGTTCGCGCTGATCGTGCTGTCCGGCGATACGCACGGTCCGGTGATATTCGGACAGATTGCCGCCGCGCTCGCGTTTCTCCTGGTCGGTGCCGGGTTGCATACCACGCAAACGGTGGGCTTGGCCCTCGCGACCGATCTGGCACCCGTCGAATCGCATCCGCGCGTGGTCGCACTGATGTGCACGATGCTGCTGCTCGGCGTGGCGGTCAGTTCAGTCGTCTTCGGCGTACTGCTACACGACTTCAGCCAGTTGCGTCTTATCAAAGTCATCCAGGGCACGGCCGCCGTGACGATGTTGCTCAACATCGCAGCATTGTGGAAACAGGAAGCACGCAACTCGGCGGCGACGTCACCGGATCGCGTGCTGCCCACGTTCCATGATTCGTGGCAAAAATTCCGCAGCAATCCGCAATCGCTGCGCCGGCTCATCGCGCTGGGCGTCGGCACGGTCGCGTTCGGCATGCAGGACATCCTCCTCGAACCGTACGGCGGCGAAGTGTTCAACCTGCCGGTAGCGGCGACGACACTGCTCACGGCCCTGCTCGCCGTGACGGGTCTGTCCGGTTTCGTCATCGCCGCGCGCGCGCTGGCGCGTCAGGCTGATCCATACTGGATCGCCTCGATCGGCGCGTTGGGCGGTTTGTTCGGTATCACGTGCGTCTTATTCGCGGCACCGATGCACGCCTCGCCGCTGTTCGGTATCGGCGTGGCGTTTATCGGATTCGGCGGCGGCTTGTTCGCGCACAGCACATTGACAGCCGCAATGCGCATGGCGCCGGCTGGACAGATCGGTCTGGCCCTCGGCGCGTGGGGCGCGGTACAGGCCACCGCGTCGGGCGGCGCAATCGCTATCGCTGGCGTGTTGCGGGATTCGGTCAATTCCGCCGCCGTCGCCGGTCATCTGGGCGAAGCGCTCAACCACACCGCCACCGGTTATGGATTTGTATACAGCATCGAGATCGTGCTGCTGTTCGCCACGCTCGCGGTGATCGGTCCACTCGTTCGTCGCCGTCGCGTCGCGACGTCGTCCCAACTTTCCACGTCGCCGAATCCACTCGGCTCGCTCAACCAAGAGGTCGCGTTATGAATCACGCAATAGGCACGTCGTATATCGACGGAGCACAAATCGTGCTGTATCTGTTCTGGCTGTTTTTTGCCGGACTTATCATTTACCTGCGCCGCGAGGACAAACGCGAGGGCTACCCATTGGAAGACGCGCAAGCGTCACCGCGCAGCTTGCGCAATGGATTCCCTTCCCCGCCGTCGACAAAAGTATTTTTGCTGCCGCACGGCGGTTCGCGTGAGCGCCCGGCGCATTGGGTGCCGGCCGATCATCGCCTGCCGATCACGGCCGCGCCAACCGGAACGTGGATCGGCTCGCCGCTGGAACCGATTGGCGATCCATTGCTCGCCGGCGTCGGTCCGGGTGCATGGGCGGATCGTCCTGATCGTCCCGATCTCACTGTCGAAGGTCACACCAAGATCGTTCCGCTACGTGCCGATCCGAGCTTCAGTTTGAATCCACGCGATCCGGATCCGCGCGGCAAAGAGGTGTGGGGCGCAGACGGCAACGTGGCCGGACGCATCACCGACATCTGGGTGGATCGATCCGAACGGATATTCCGTTATCTCGAATTGCAGACGGGCGGCGGTGCGAAGGTGTTGTTGCCGATCAATTTTTCCAAAGTCACCGATCGAGGCAATGTGCGCGTACGCTCGCTATTGGCCGATCAGTTTGCGAACGTACCCAAGACACGCAACCCGGATAGCGTGACCATGCTCGAGGAAGAGAAGATCGTCGCCTATTACGGAGCGGGTACGCTGTATGCGAAGGCGTCTCGTCTGGGGCCGGTGCTATGACGCATGAAGCAGCCACCACCGTAAAGGAATTGCCCGAGGCACTTCCGCTCGGCGAGTCGATCTTGTGGCAAGGTGCGCCGGATTGGCGAACATTGTATCGCCGCGCATTTCACGCGCGCTTGCTGGTGGTCTATTTCGCAACCCTCATCGTGCTGCGCGGCGTGTTCGCATGGTCGTCGAGCGCGTCGCTCGAGCATGCGCTGTTAGCGATGGCGTGGCTCGTGCCGGCGGCTGTATTCGCGATTGGACTGGTGACATTGCTCGCGTGGCTGACGGCGCGTGCGAGCTGGTACACGATCACCGATCAGCGCGTGGTGATGCGCATCGGTATCGTGCTCGAAGTGACGTTCAACTTTCCGTTCAAAGTTATCGACTCGGTCGCTCTACACGTCTATCCGAATGGCTGCGGCGATCTGGCGCTGGCTTTTATGCCGGGTGAACGCATCGCGTTCCTGCATCTGTGGCCGCACGTGCGGCCGTGGCATGTGACGCGCACGCAGCCGATGTTGCGTTGCGTGCCGGACGCTGCCGCGATTGGCGCCCTGCTCGCCAGCGCAATGAAAGAACGCAGCGCGTCGAGCCTATCGGCGATCGTTTCTCCCATCGCGTCGACACGCCCTGCTCGTACGTCGTCATCGCAACCCGTCGCCGCTGTCGGCTGACCTCCACCCACAACCCATCGGCTGACTCGCCATGCATGATCAAGCATTTCCCAAATTGCCACTCTACTCCGCCGGGCTGTTGATCCTGGCAGCGCTGCTCCTGGCCGCAGGTGTGAAAGCAACGGGCGAAGGCGACGTGCGGACACCGCAGACGGCCGTCGTGGCGGAGCGCTTTCTGCATTTCGTCGACCAGGCCGACGGCAGCATCAGTGTCCATGACGCGCGCGACGAAAGCGTGATTGAAACGGTAGCGCCGGGCACGAATGGATTTTTGCGCGGCACGCTGCGCGGTCTGGCGCGTGAGCGCAAACGCGAAAGCATCGGTCCGGAAATCGCGTTCCGGCTGACCGGCCGCAGTGACGGACGTTTGCTGCTCGAGGATCCCGCGACGCATCGATTGGTGGATTTGGGTTCGTTCGGACCGACCAACGCGGCCGTTTTTGCGCGGCTGCTGAGCGAGAATAATGTAGGCGCGCAAGTCGCGCATGATAAAAGCCTGCCGCTGGCAGCGGCGCCCTAACGCTTCATCGATCGGAACCTCGCTATGACAACCGCCACCGCCAGCCGACCGGCCAACGAATCCACGCAACGCGCGCAACAGGACACCTTACTTTCGCCGCGTTTCTACACGACGGATTTCAAAGCACTCGATCGCACCGACGTCACGCCGATCCGCGCGCAATGGGATTCGCTGCTGGCGGAGTTTGAAGCCGACGTCAACGCGATGCATTTTCAGAGACCGTCGGATTTGTCGAAAGACTATTCGCACCTCGCGCCGGGGTTATACGAAGAGTTCGTGGATTTCTTGATCAGCTCGGTGACCGCCGAGTTTTCCGGTTGTGTGCTGTATGCGGATATCAAGAAAAAATCGAGCAATCCCGATATTCAGAAACTGTTCGGCTACATGGCGCGCGACGAAGCGCGGCACGCCGGGTTCATCAATCAATGGCTGAAGGATTTCGGCATCGCGGTCGACCTGGGTTTTCTCACGCGCGCGAAAAAGTATACTTACTTTCGGCCAAAATTCATTTTCTATGCGACGTATCTGTCGGAGAAAATCGGCTACGCGCGCTACATCACCATCTTCCGCCAGATCGAAAAACATCCCGAGCTGCGCTTCCACCCGATCTTTCAATGGTTCGATCGCTGGTGCAACGACGAATTCCGCCACGGCGAAGCGTTCGCGCTGCTGATGCGCACCAATCCAAGTCTGACGCGTGGCGTGAACAAGCTGTGGATCCGCTTCTTCGTGCTTGCCGTGTTTGCGACGATGTATGTGCGCGATCATGCGCGCCCGCAATTGCACGACGCGTTGAAACTCGATCCGACGGAATATGACTTCACCGTCTTTCGCATTACCAGCGAGATTTCGCAGCAGACATTCCCGTTGACGATGAATCTCGACGATCCGCGTTTCCACGCCGGACTGGACAAGCTGCTCGATATCAACCGGCGTTATGAGGCGGCCAAATCGCGCAAAGGCATCGGCTCGCTGTTTCGCCGCGCCGGCCTCGCGTTGAATGCGGCGTTTACTTTCACGCGTCTGTATTTTTTGCCGGCGCGCGCGAACGCATTGCCGGTGAACGTGCGCATGGCACCGGTGTGGTAGAAGCGTCTTCCAGTTGGATGGCGCTGGGCCTGCCGGCACTTTTCACGCTGTTCGTGTGGTGGTTCAGCACGGGCGTGATTCTTTATCTCGACGGCCTACCGCGCGAAACCTATCGCATGAGTTTCGCGGGTGCCACGGTGGTGTTGGCGGCGGCACTGTACGGCATAGCGCTCACCGCGCAGCAATCGAGCGTTGCGGCGATGTACGGTGCGTTCACTTGCGCGCTCGCCGTTTGGGGATGGCTGGAGATGGCGTTCCTGATGGGCTATATCGTTGGCCCGTACTCCAATCCCTGCCCGCCCGACAGCCAGGGCTGGCGACGGGCGTCGTTGGCGATCGGCGCAATTCTTTATCACGAGCTGGCCCTGCTGATCGGCATCGGCGTGATCGTCGCGCTTACACTGCGCGCGCCCAATCAACTTGCGATGTGGACATTCATCGTGTTGTGGATCGGGCGTGCAAGCACCAAGCTCAATCTTTTCCTCGGTGCGCGCAATTTCAGTGAGCAGTTTCTGCCGCCGCACCTGCGCTACATAACGACGTACTTTGCACGTCGACCCATGAACTTGCTTTTTCCTGTTTCCGTTACGATCGGAAGTATTGTTGCGGTGGAGCTTTGGCAATCGGCCGGCGATGCGGACGACGTTGCACGAGGCGTTTCGCAGAGTTTTCTCGCAACGCTGGTTACACTCGCGGTGCTTGAGCACTGGTTCCTGATCGTTCCGCTGCGTGTCGAACGCTTTTGGGAATGGAGCATGAGTTCGCGCCGCGATGCCGCCGTCGCGATTAGCGAAAAAGCCGCGCACGACGCGGCATAGTTATGTTCGATCGACACCACGCAATTAAGAACTCCGCACATTCACAGCCGAGGTAGCCATGAAGAAATCGCCCCAGTCGACGCACGCGCAGCAGACACGCCGCAACTTCCTCCGTTCTGTCGGCCTGGCCGTTGCCGGCGGATTCGTCGCGCGACACGTCGCCGCCGCGGACGCGCCGCATTTGACCTTAGACGATCCGACGGCCCAAGCCCTCGGGTATACAGAAAATTCCGCGGCGGTTGACGAAGCGAAATATCCGACGCACAAGGCTGGTATGGAATGTTCAAACTGTAACTTCTTCCAAGGTGCGGCGGCGGCTTACGGACCTTGCCAACTGTATTCCGGCAAGTTAGTCAACGCTAAGGGCTGGTGTGCGGGTTACGCGAAGAAGGCATAGTTTTAGTCATGTACCGAACGCGCCGGATAGTGCGCTGTCGAGTGATTACGCAACGCGACGAATCCGATAATTAATCGCCCCCCGCGCGTGGCGCGGACTTCGGCCAACGGCGATATGGCAAACTAGCCGACCTCTTACCGAGTTTGGCTATGTTGTATCTGTTACTCAAATTCGTGCACGTGCTCGGTGTCGTGTTGTTGATCGGCAATGTCACGATCACCGCAGTCTGGAAAATATTCGCCGACAAGACGAGAAACGTATTCACCGTCAAGTTCGCGCAAAAATTGGTCATCGAGGCCGATTGGGCGTTTACCGTTCCAGGAATTGTGCTGATCGCATTCGGAGGCTATGGCATGGCCTATGTTGCAAATATCGGGTTGACGACAACACCCTGGTTGTTGTGGGGGCAGATCTGTTTCGTATTGTCGGGAATGATGTGGCTTTGCATTCTGGTGCCGCTGCAGACAGTGCAATATCGACTCTCTAAAAAATTCGGCGAAGGCGAAATTCCCGCGCGCTACTGGCGCCTCGGTTATCTCTGGCTTGTCTGGGGCGTTTTGGCGACGTTGCCGCTGCTCGTGGCGATGTACCTCATGGTCACTAAGACATAGTCAGTGCTGACTGATAGATTCCGCCAGCGCTTCTCTCAAGTCCGGATAGCCAAATTGAAATCCTTCGGATACTAGACGGCGCGGCACGACGTTTTGCCCTTTAATGATTAACTCCGACATTTCGCCTAACAGCATGCGTAGCGCTACTGCTGGTGCACGCAACAATGCCGGCCGATGTAAGACACTACCGAGCGCGCGCGCGAAATCTTCGTTGCGTGCCGGATTCGGGCTCGTTGCGTTATAGGAGCCTCGCGCTTTCTCGTTTTCCGATAGCCAGTGCAACACGCGAATCATATCGTTCATTGCAATCCAGCTCATCCACTGCTTTCCTGCGCCGATGGGACCGCCGAGCCCAAGTTTGAACGGCAGAATCATTTTAGAAAGCGCCCCGCCACCGAAGCCGAGGACGACACCGGTCCTGACACAGCAAACGCGTATGCCATCATCTTCCGCGCGCAGCGCCTCTTTTTCCCATTGTTGGCATAGCTGCGCAGGAAAGTCCGTCCCCGGTCCGTTCGCCTCGCTTAAAACTTCATCTTCACGATCATTTCCATACCAACCGATCGCGGAGCCGGACACCAATGCACGCGGCCGGGTTTGAAGAGTGGACATCCAATCCACGAGTTTTCGCGTCGTGCGCACGCGAGAATCGACCAACCATTTTTTGCGCGATGCCGTCCATCGTTTTTCGGCGAGATTCGCGCCAGCCAAGTTGACGACGACATCGACCG
>CAZZWP010000116.1:0-9878 GCA_964657965.1 uncultured Rudaea sp.
AACCCTCGTCCTCGCGGCGGGGGTTTTGTTTTTGGGCCGAAATAACTGAAAGAAGCGACACCATCTGCTCGCTATCGCCAATGATCCAAAATCCAAGGAGCTGGCCGCGCGGCCTTTGGCAATCGAAATCGTTTGTCCGTCCGGTAGAACCAATTTCTCGCAGCTTCATGTGGATTGGGTCTGCCATGAAACACCACAATGCGGCAGTCGTCCGGTAATGCAGGCATCGTGAGTAATTTTCGCGGAGAAGGCGCTAGGCAATGCTTCTTGTAACTCCGACACCACGTTTCCGGCCACCAACTCAGACCAGTGGTTTTGTCGATCTCACTCGATAAGTAGGTCTGTTCATTTCGATAGGTAGACGCGACGAGATCCGGATCGCGAATGAATTTGGTGAAAACGTCCGCACGCGCACCTGCCAGAAACCGCATCACTGAGCTGTTTCCAACTCGGCGGTCGGAGTGCGTCCAATTCTTGATGATGAGGAAATCGCCTTCGCATTCAAAGAATGGTTCGATTCCATCGGTGATGACAATATCCAGGTCGAGAAACAGACACGACCCGGAAAGACCATTGGCAGTATCAAAGAGCTGCAATTTTCGCCACGCTTCCGTGTCAGGTCTTTTTGGCAACGGATGCGAGCTAAGCGGCAGAATGTCGACGCCTGAGTCTATGCCGCGAGCATCGTCGGTGATGCATGCAAACTTATGTTCGATTCGGCAATGTCGTCTGACCATTCGAAAAAGTACATTGACATATTCCGCGGAATACTTGCGTCCCCACTTCATGCAGACGACGGTTCTCTTCGACGACGCAGTCGACGTATTTTCTGGAAAATTTTGCATGCAGCACGATAGCCACGCGCGCGCCTAGCCAATCGGACACGATTCGGACGCAATGCAGCCAACGCAATGGCCCAAGAAAAGTCATAAATCAAGGGCGCGCCCGCAGACATATCGTTACCACACCCATTAGCGAATATACTTGCGCGGAATTATCGTTCCGCACGTACCTGAGTCCTTGATGCGCCTTCGGCGGAAGCAAGCAACGATTGCCAATTTGCGATATCTCGCACTCGCCGCTTTAGGATTTGTCGCGGCCGGATTCATCGCCCGCCCCGCCGCCGCCGCCATTCTTCTGATTGCCGATGCGTGCGTGATGATCGGTGTGTCGGGATTTGTCGGTGTCAATTTCGTTGGTTCAAGCTTTCATTCTCCCGCGCGGCGCAGCGTGGCGTATTTGGCGCTTCTGTTTCTCTACGCGGCTGTTGTCGAACTGCTCGTCGGTTATCCGTTGCGTTGGTTGCTGCGGGATCATTCCCTCGAAGCCACACTCGCACTGTCCACTACAACCGTGATCGCGCTTTTGAGTCTATGGAAAGTTTGGCCGGCATTCGGCCTCACTGTTTTTTGGCGAAACGCGTATCGGTCGGACAGGAATTCACGCTCTTTCCTGGATGCGGCATCGTGCAGCATCGAGTTCGCTCGCCGGATGACGGCCGACAACGAACTATTTTTTAGTCATGGTCTCATCGCTTGCTTATGTCTTCTCGCGATCGTCATCGGGGCGACGACTATCGGCGGATGGGGCAATATTTTTACCGGAAATGCGCGCGTCATTGCGCTCGTCGTTTACGCCGTCGTCGTCGTGCCATTGGCGAGTTTAACGGTCGTCAATCGAACCGCCGGTGCAATGCGGATCGACATGTTGCGCAAAGTGCGCGCGCATCGAGACGTTGCAGAGCATGCCGTCGCGAAAGTCGCAGACACTTCGGTGGAACACGTGCCGGATAATCTCGGTATCGAAGAACTCGATGCCATGCTCCTGCGTTGCGTGCGTGCGAGCCAGACGCAACTCGCGTTGGCTGCCCTCGCTAGAGGTGCGAATCCCAACTGCGTGCCGCCCGCCGGCGACCGCGATCAACGCTCGGTAATCGAACTGGCTTGCGTGAATCCCGACATGCGATTGCTGCGCGGATTGATTGCGAAAGGTGTCGATCTCAATCGCGCACACGCCGGCATGCCCCCACTCATCGCCGCGACACGCGATAGCTTCGAAGGGCGGCCCGATGCGGTGATGACGCTGCTCACGAACGGCGCCGACGCGCGGTGTGCCGACAAAAATGGCGACACACCCCTGCATTGCGCGGCGCTTTGCGAACGACCGATTGCGGCGGCGCTATTGTGCGACGCCGGCGCGCTGCTCGATGCCGTCAATGGCGACGGGTTGACGCCGCTCGGCGTGGCATGCGCCGGAGCGAATTGGGAACTCGTCAAATTTTTGCTCGAACGCGGCGCGAAAACCGATACCGATCACGGGCAGCCCGCCATCATCGCGGCGGCGGCGGTTGATGACGACGATCCACAAGGCATCAAACTTTTATTGAAACGAAAAGCGCGTGTCGACGCTCCCGGTCGATTGAAACGCACGGCATTGATGACGGCAGCCATGCATGGCAACGCATTCGTCGCGCAGCTGCTTTTGGACGCGGGCGCACAGATCGATCTCGCCGACGCGCACGGTGTCACCGCACTCATGGAAGCGGCACGTGCGGGTGCTGCCGATGTGCTCGATGTTTTTGCGTCGCGTCAACCCTCGCTCGATCTCGTCGATGGCGCTGGCCGCTCGGCGTTAATCATTGCAAGCCAGTCGATCAAGGCCAACGACGACATCGTGCGACGATTGCTCGACATGGGTGCTGCGCGCGACATCACCGTGGCCGACGGACGTCGCGCCGTCGACTTCGCCGCATCGGCCGGCCGCTGGAACATCGTCGCGCTGCTCGATCCGACTTATCCGATTCCGCAAAGCGTGACGCATGAACCGACGATCAATCCGCAAAACGATTCCGTCGGACACCTGCTCGACGCGCTCCGCTTCGGGCATTGGAATATCGTTGAACGCTTCGACCGAGACGTTCGTGAATGGCCTGAATCGACGCTGGTCAATTTATTTATCGAACTGATCTCGCACCACGATTCTGCGCCGCGCCGCTGGTTGCTGACGCACGGGTTGAGTTCCGACAGTGTCGCCGACGGCAGCTCGCTCCTTGCTCGTTCGTTGCACGATCTGCCGGCGACGGCGGCAGCGGCGCGCGATCTTCTCGATGCCGGCGCGCCATGCGGTGAAGTCGGCGTGTTGAATCGCCTATGCCGAGCCGTCGCTTCCAGCGACTATCGCAATGATCTAGAAATCTTAAGTATACGACTCATCGAAAGCGGCACCGATTTGTTCGCGGCCGACGCTACAGGCCTCACTCCTCTGGCAAACGCGGTGGCTGCGGGCAACGTAACGATCGCGCGCGCATTGCTTACGCGCGGCGCCGATCCAAATGCGCGCGACCCTCACGGCCGCACGCCGTTGTTCTCCGCGTTGAAGCATCCGACGGCCACGGCGGTCGAACTGATAAAACACCTTATCGTCGCCGGCGCCGCTCCCGATGTGGCGGCAACCAACGGCGAAACGCCGCTCGGACTCGTTTTAGCTCGGCCGGAACCACAGCTACAACAATGGTTGAACTGGAACGCTTGGAAATTGCCGAGCCGGCCGCTTCGCAACAGCGACTTGCTTTCTGCCGCGGCGGTCGGTGATGCGTCAGCGGTCGGGAAACTGATCGCACTTGGACTTACCGTCAACGCGGCCGATGCACAGGGCGCTACACCCTTGTTGCGCGCGTCGGGCAACGGACACGCCGATGTCGTTGCGCTGCTGTTGAAAAATGGAGCACATGCCGCGCATGCCGCCAACAGCGGTGCGACTGCGTTGAGTGCTGCCGTCATCGCACGAAAAGCCGATGTGGTTGCGGTGCTCGCCGCGCACGGTGTCGACATCGATCAACGATTGAAAGGCGGTGGCACCGCGCTGATGATCGCGGCCGCCTTGGGTTATCCGGAGATCGTGTCTGCGCTGTTGAACGCAGGTGCGAACGTCGACGCAGCCGACGAGAGCCACACGCGCGCGCTGCATGCCGCCGCGCATTTTGCGTTTCATGGACGCGACGGCGATCGCGCGAAGGCGATACTCGACACGTTGCTCGACAGCGGCGCATCGGTCGACGCAAGAAATTCGGAAGGTCAAACCGCGCTATTGCTGTTGTTGGGCGCGCACGCGGAAGCCGGCGCAACGTCCGACGAAAAAGTGCTGCTAGCGCTGATGCCTCCATTGCTGAAACGGCAAGCGGACATCAACGCGGCCGACAATCGCGGCGTGACGTCACTTCACGCCTGCGCGATGCACGGATTGATGCTGCCCGCGCGCGCGTTGATCGCCGCGGGAGCGGACACGCAACTGCGTGACATGCGAGAACGTACGGCACGCGAAGTGGCTCATCTGCTCGGTTTTATCGATGTCGCGGTTGAACTCGCCGCGCAACGCACGTCGACAGCGGCGAGTCCGGCCCGAAAAACCGCGCACGATGTTGATTGACGCGTCGACCCAGGCGATCAATGCGAGTCGGTGACCGCATGCTCCGCGTTCTCGACATCGGCTTCGAACAGCTTTTCCAAATCCACAAACGCATCCTTCGCCGATTGCACGAGCGCCGCTTCGTCGTCATAAACTAGGTATTGCGATTGCAAAACCTTCGCGTCGTGTTTACTGAATCGCTGCACGCGATCTTTTGCCACGGCCGGATCGATGCCGAGATCCTCCAGAACCAATCGCGACATTTCGAGGCTCGAAAAAAACGTTTCGCGAACGACATGTTCGATATTCATGTCCATCAACCGAAACGCGTGCTGCCGGTTGCGCGCGCGCGCAACGATTTTTAAATGCGGGTACATGCGCTTGACGATGCGCGCTGTACGAATGTTCGCTTCGGGATCGTCGGTGGCGAGCACGAATACTTCGGCTTTATCCACGCCGGCCGCGCGCAATAATTCGGGCCGGCTCGGATCGCCGAAATAGATATTGCTGCCGAACTGCCTCGAAAAATCGACTTGCTCGACCGAACTTTCCAACGCGGTGAACGAGATGCGCTGCGCGCGAAGCAAGCGCGCGACGATTTGTCCGACACGACCGTATCCGGCAATGATGACGCGCGGTGCGATATCGATGATATCGTCGAACTCACGCGTCTTCTCCGGTTTGCGTCCGGCGAGCCAGCGCGATGTCGCGATCACGGCCAGCGGCGTAAGCGCCATCGATAGCGTCACCGCGACGACAAAAAGATCGTGCTGATCCGAGTCGAGCAATCCGTCTTGCTGCGCGAGATTCAAAACGACGAAGGCGAATTCACCGCCGCCCGCAAGTACGACGGCGAGCCGCACTGTCTCCGCGAAATTCATTTTCTTCGACATCGCGCCGATGACCGCCAAGACCAGCGACTTCAATGCGAGGAAAGCGACAACGATCACCGCGATCTCGATCGGTTTCTGTTGAATCAGATGCAGATCCAGCGAAACACCGACGCTGACGAAAAACAGACCGAGCAAAAGCCCCTTGAACGGCTCGATTTGCGAATCGATTTCGTGACGGTATTCGGAATCGGCGAGCAACATGCCGGCGAGAAATGCGCCGAGCGACATTTGCATGCCGGCCAGTTGCATCAGCCACGCCGTGCCGAGCACGACGAGCAACGCAGTGGCCGTGAAGACTTCCGCGATCTGCAATCCGGCGACGATGCGGAAAATCGGACGCAACAATAATCGTCCGCCGACAATCACCCCACCGATCACCGCGACGATCTTGATGGCATCGATCAACTCTGAACGGCCGCTGCCAACCGCTTCGTGTTCGCCCAGCAGCGGAATGAGCGCGAGAATCGGTATTGCGGCGACGTCCTGAAACAGCAAGATCGCAAACGCCATGCGACCGTGCGGACTTCCGAGCTGTTTGCGTTCCGTCAAGGTTTGCAGACCGATCGCCGTCGACGACAGCGCAAGCGCGAGTCCGACGATCAACGCCGGTTTCCAGTGAAAGCCCGCGACGAGTGTCGCACCGCCAATCAGCGCGGCCGACGCCACGACTTGAAACGTGCCGGCACCGAACACCGATTTGCGCATCAGCCACAGCCGTTGCGGCGACAACTCGGTGCCGATGATGAACAGCAGCAGGATCACGCCGAATTCAGAGAATTCCGACCACTGTTTCGTATCGGGCGTGAGATCCAGCAAATGCGGTCCGATCAGCGCACCGGCGCCGAGATAACCGAGCACCGCACCCAATCCGAAGCGTTTCGATACCGACACGGCGATTACCGCGGCAGCGAGAAACATCACGGCATATGACAGAAAGTGGGAAGTTTCCACGGCTCCTCCAGCGGCACCGATTATAGGCATACGCGGGTCGGATGGTCTCAGTCCGTGAGATGGCCTGTGGCTATCGTAGCCATCAACTCGAAGGAGACGGCAATGAATCGTTCGATGGCGTTACCGGTTTCTGCGTATTCGGCGACGGAACTCGCGTTGTGGTCATGGCTGGTCTTCGGCGCAGTGGTCATCGCGCTGATTCCGCAAGCGCGCGGCGTGTCGATGATCGGCTGGCTTCCGTTCTGGCTCGTCGTCGCGCCGTTGCTCGATTTGGGTTTCGTACATCGCGCGCGTTTGCTGTCGACGACGCGCGCGTTCTTCAGTCAAGAGACGATTCGGGTGCGACGCCGCCGTCGCTCCGCGCAGCAGGCGAAGCCGATTCGTCATCGGCGCACGATCAAGACAGCACCGTCGCGCGCGTCAGTGTTCGAGGTCTGACGTTCGAAATTCAGTCGGTGATGCCGAGACGCTTGCGTTCCATGCGCCGCAAAAATTCTTGCATGATGCGGCGATAAAGGTCCTCGCCGAGATACGCGTCTTCGACACCGGCGTCGATCGACGGGTTGTCGTTCATTTCAATGACGACGATGCGATCGCCATCCTGTTTCAAATCGACGCCGTAGAGTCCGTCGCCGATCGGCGCCGTCGCTTTGAGTGCCAGCCGCACCACATCGCTCGGCGCGTCGCGCACGGGCAGCGTTTTGAATCCACCCGATTTCTGCGCACCGTTACTGCCATTATGGTTATAGATTTGCCAATGTCCGCGCGACATGAAGTATTGGCAGGCATACAACGGCTGGCCATCCAGAATGCCGATGCGCCAGTCGAATTCCGTGAACATGTATTCCTGCGCGAGCACCAGCGCGGTGTGCTGAAACAAATCGTCGGCGGCGGATTTCAGTTGTTCGATCGTTTCGCATTTGACGATCCCGCGCGAAAACGAACCGTCCGGAATTTTCAGCACGATCGGAAAGCCGAGAATATCCGGCAACTCCGCCAAATGCTTGGCATCGTCGCGATACAGCACTTCGGTTTTCGGCGTCGGCAGTTTGCGCGACTTGAGCAGATCGTGCAGATAAATCTTGTTCGTGCACTTGAGAATCGAACCCGGATCGTCGATCACCAACATGCCTTCTTTCTCCGCCTTGTTGGCAAAGCGGTAGGTGTGGTTGTCGAGCGCGGTCGTCTCGCGGATGAACAATCCGTCGTACTCGGCGATTCGCGAGTAATCGTTGCGACCGATCAGTTCGACTTCGATGCCGATTTCCTTACCCGCTTCGATGAACGATTTCAGCGCGCGTTTGTTCGACGGCGGCATCGCTTCGTTCGGATCGGCGAGCATGGCGATGTCGTAGCGATACGTCTTTCGCGCACGGGGTTTTCGCCAGAGTTTTTTCGAGAATTTGTCCAGCGCGGCGGCAAAGGAGTCTTCTTGCTGATCGGTCAGTGTGTGCAGGCCTGCGGGCTTGATCGCGCTGATCTGCCAAACCTTTTCGCGCTCGAACTCCAGACGCAGAATAGGGCACGGAAACGTTTCAAAGACTTGCCGTGCGAGATCCGACAACGTCGAGTAACTCGTCTCGCCAAAATAAACGAGCACGCCGAAATCCGTCGTGTCGCGGCCGCCCTCCGGCAGAAACTTGATCAGCTTCTGATTCAAATCTTCGATGTCGAGACCGTACAGCGCGCGCTTGCGCAAATCGTTGATCGATCGCACCGACGGAATGACTTTGTGCCCGCGCGCTTCGGCGAGCAACGACACGTAATAGCCGATACCCAGATATTTATAGCTGCGGCACAGATTGATAACCTGCACGCGCTCGTCGTCGGCCTCAATGGGCTCTTTGAGATAATCTTGCGCGGCGACGACGTTGTCAGACGGATAATACGAACCCCAATCCGAGGCCTTTTCCACCACGATGACCAGCTTGCTCATGCGGCCTCACAGTGGAAATGTATACTTGTGGAATTCTCTGGAGGCTCGGACATCGCTGGCATGGGTGGAACTCGGGGTCGATAGTCTGCCACAGTGTGGGCGGCTCAGGCGTAAGGAAATATGAACACGCGCGACGCTTTTTTCTCATCCCTTCGCGGCTTTCGGCAAGGTCGGCCATGATGTCGAAACCGTCGATCCGCAACGCGCGCGCGTCTGATCTGGACGCGCTGGTCGAGCTCGAACACCACGCCTTCACGACCGACCGCATCTCGCGCGCTCAATACCGCCGCCACCTCGGTGGTGCGACTGCGGCGGTGCTGGTCGTCGGGCAAAGCGATCTGCTCGGCAGCGTGGTCGTCTTTTTCCGTCGTAACAGCGATGCGGCCAGGCTTTATTCGGTCGCTGTCTCGCACCATGCGCGCGGACAGGGCCTGGGCGACGTTCTCGTCGATGCCGCGGAGAAAGAGGCGCAACGACGCGGCAGCCGACGCATCTTTCTTGAAGTTCGGCACAACAATGCCGGAGCGATTCGGCTATACGAACGTCGTGGCTATCGAAAAATCGGCGTCATTCCGAGATTTTATGAAGACGGCGAAGATGCGTTTCGCTACGAGAAAACTCTATAGAAACAGATTCGACGCGAATCTCTTTGCTACCATCCGCGTTCGCTTTGAGGAGCTTGGTTATGTTTCGTATCGAACCGCGTACTTTCGTGCCCGTCGCCTTGGCCGCATTGCTGGCGGCGTGCGCCGCACAACAGCAGACGCCGACACCGGTTCTGCCGCAGCCGCCGATCGCTGCCGTGCGTCCGTTCGACGTTCAATCGCCCAACGGCGTACGCATCGACAATTACTACTGGCTGCGCGACGACACGCGCACGAACCCGGACATGCTCGGCTACCTGAAAGCCGAGAACAACTATTACGCCGCGATGTCCGCGCACTACAAACCGCTCGAAGACACGATTTATAACGAGATCATCGGCCGCATCAAACAAGACGATTCGACCGTTCCGGCCAAATACCGGAATTTCTATTACTACACGCGCTTCGAAGAAGGAAAGCAATATCCGATTTATGCGCGGCGCATCGGCGAAAACGGCCCTGAACTGATTTTGCTCGATGGCCCATCGCTGGCGACCGGGCACGATTTCTTTCAGATCGCCGCCGAACAAATCAGCCCGAACGAGCAGATTCTTGCCTATGCCGACGATACCGTCGGCCGTCGCCAATTCACGATCCGGTTCAAAGATCTGAACACCGGCAAGAACATGGCCGACGAGCTGAAAAATTCCTCGGGCTCGATCGCGTGGGCGGACGACAACAAGACGGTGTTCTACGTAGAAAACGATCCGGTGACGCTGCTCACGGTGCGCGTCAAGAAACACACGCTCGGCACCGACACGACGAAAGATACCGTCGTCTATGAAGAACGCGATCACAGTTATTACATGGATGTGAGCCGGACGCGCGACGAAAAATACATCGCCATCGACGAGCACAGTACGTTGTCTTCCGAAATGCGCTACATCCCGGCGAATCAGCCGAAATCGAAATTCAAAGTCTTCGCGCCCCGCGAACACGATTTCGAATACTACGCCGACCACATCGGGCACCACTGGATCGTGCGCACCAACTGGAACGCGAAAAATTTCCGGTTGATGGAATCCGACGACAGCAAAGTCGGCGATAAAA
>CAZZWP010000117.1:0-9613 GCA_964657965.1 uncultured Rudaea sp.
TGAGCGGCGGCGCGTTTTTGATAGCCGCGTAGCCCGCGAGCGTCGGCAGCACGTCCGATTGGTGAATGTCGACAAGCATTTCAGCTCGCGCGGGAACACGAAATGTGTTGCGACCTTCGAGCGATGCGTTCTCAACAATCGTATAGCCCGGCTCGCTGGCGATGCCGGTGGCGCGGTCGATCATGGCGTGGCAGTTCCGCGTTTGCGAATTGCCTCAACACAATCCTGGATCAAGTTGGGTCCGCGATAAATCATGCCCGTATAAAACTGTACGAGCGCGGCGCCGGCCTGGATTTTCGTCGCGGCATCAGCGCCCGACAAAATGCCACCCACACCGATGACGGGAATTTTGCGACCGACGCGATCGACCATCTTTCGCTGCACCAAAGTCGCCTTGTCGAATAAGGGCTTACCGGACAAACCTCCGACCTCTTCGGCGTGTTGCGCATGTTCGATCGGCTTGCGGTCGATGGTCGTATTCGTACAAATGACGCCGTCGATAGCGCAGTCGAGCAGGACGCCGGCGATCCCGTCCAACTCGGCATCGGTCAGGTCCGGCGCGATCTTCAGCACCATCGGTTTGCGAACCTTGTGCTGCGCGGCAAGACGTTCCTGTGCTTCGCGCAACGTGCCGATAAATCGTTTCAACGTCTCCTCTTCCTGAAGGTCGCGTAGACCCTGCGTATTCGGCGAAGAAATGTTGACGGTGACGTAACTCGCACGCGCGTACACGCGTTCGATGCAGAACAGATAATCGTCGATCGCCCGGTCGTTCGGCGTATCTTTGTTTTTGCCGATGTTGATGCCGAGCACGCCGGAAAATTTCGCCCGCTCTGCGTTTCGTGCGAGCGCGTCGACGCCCTCGTTGTTGAAGCCGAGACGATTGATCACCGCTTCGTGCTCGGGCACGCGCCACATGCGCGGTTTGGGATTTCCGGCTTGCGGTCGCGGTGTCGTCGTACCGATCTCGATGAATCCGAAACCCAGCGAGGCCAATGCATCGATGTGCGTGCCGTTTTTGTCGAGACCGGCGGCAAGACCGACCGGATTCGGAAAATCGATACCGAAAACGCGTGCCGGCAAGGGTGCCGGCTTGGCGCTCAACAGCGCATTGAGGCCGGTGCGGTAAGCCGTTTCCAGCGCGGCTAGTCCGAGATCGTGCGCGCGCTCGGCATCGAGGCAAAACAAAAACGGTTTGGCTAGCGCGTACACGATGTGGCAAGGAGTCGCGTGGTCATTTCTTCGTGAGTTTCACGGAGGTGGCCGGCGAACGACGGCTCGCGATCTCCACCATCGTTTCAATGCGCACCAAGCGTTTGTCGAGATCGTCGGCCACATCGGCGAGTTTGTCGACATTCTTCGACAATCGATCCAGGTCGTCGCGCATGCGCAAAACGTCCTTCAGGACGCTGATGCTGTCGGCGAAAACGCCCATCAGCGCGCGGCCTTGCGCGAGGCGATGCTGGCCAGCGTTCGTTCGACGGATGCATTGGCCTGACGCAAACTTTTACGCATGGCAGGAAGGGCGGCGCGCATTTCCGCCGTCAGCGCGGCGAGCTCGCGCGTATCGTCGATCGTATTGACGCCGAAGGCGCGCACGGCTTGCCGAACGAGTTCGCTTGTGGAAAGTCCGCGATCTTCAGCGAGGGTTTTGAAATTTCGTTTGTCTTCGGGAGAGATCAATAACGTGAGCCGTTGGCTTTTCATGCGCGCACCAAACATGGTAATGACATGCACATGATAAGGTCATGTGCATGTCCATTCAATATCGCATCCGCCAACGCGTCAAAACCGACGTCAGAACTCGAACTTGATACCTTGCGCTAGCGGCAGGTGATCCGAGTAGTTGATGGTGTTCGTCTGCCGGCGCATGTAGGCGCGCCACGCGTCGCTGCCGGATTCGCGGCCACCGCCGGTTTCCTTTTCGCCGCCGAACGCGCCACCGATTTCTGCACCGCTGGTGCCGATGTTGACGTTGGCGATACCGCAATCGGAACCTGCGCTGGAAAGAAACGCCTCGGCGGATTTCACATTCTCCGTGAAAATCGACGACGACAATCCTTGTGGGACGCCGTTGTGCATCGTCAACGCATCGTCGAGGTTCTTGAATGGCATCACATAGAGAATGGGCGCGAATGTTTCCGTTTGGACGACGTCATCGGAATTCTTCAATCCTGCGATGATGGTGGGCAGCACGAAATTGCCGGGGCGATCGGAAATTGCCGCTCCGCCAGTCAATACTTTTCCGCCCGACGATTTGGCCTTCTCGATCGCCGATGTGAATCGCTGCACGGCGTCGGGGCTGTTGAGCGGTCCCATCAATGTCGTCGATTGGGTCGGATCGCCGATTTTCTTCTCGACTTGCTTGTACGCGCTGACGAGTTTGCCGACGACATCCTCGTAGATCGATTCGTGGATCAACAGGCGACGCGTCGTCGTGCAACGCTGGCCGGCCGTGCCGACGGCGCCGAAAACAATCGCCGGAATTGCCAGTTTCAAATCGGCCGATGCGTCGACGATGATCGCATTGTTGCCGCCGAGTTCGAGCAAACTGCGGCCCATGCGTTTGGCGACGCGTTCGCCGACGTGGCGGCCGACTGCGGTGGATCCGGTGAAACTGATCAACGCGACGCGATGGTCGTCGACGAATTTCTTCGCGAGATCGGCGCCTGCGTCGTTGAACAAGAAGAACAAATTCGGAAATCCGGCTGAAACCAGTGCATCGTTGCAAATCTTCATCGAAGCGATGGCTGACAACGGTGTTTTCGGCGACGGCTTCCAGATCGAAATATTGCCGCACACCGCGGCGATGAACGCGTTCCACGCCCAGACGGCGACGGGAAAGTTGAACGCTGAAACAATGCCGACGATGCCCAGCGGATGCCACTGTTCGTACATGCGATGGCCGGGACGTTCGGAGTGCATCGTCAAACCGTAAAGCATTCGGCTTTGACCGACCGCAAAATCGGCGATGTCGATCATTTCCTGCACCTCGCCGTCGCCTTCGGGTTTGATTTTCCCCATTTCGAGCGCGACCAGCGAGCCGAGCGCGTCTTTGTGTTTGCGCAAGGCCTCGCCACAGATTCGCACCGCTTCGCCGCGCTTCGGCGCTGGCGTGACGCGCCATGCTTTGAACGCTTCCTGGGCACGCGTCACAATCGTTTCATAATCGGCCGCGGAACTCGCGTGGACGCGTCCGATCGATTCATGTGTGCTTGGGTTGATGACGTCGATAGTTCCGACGTCAATGGTCTTCGACCATTCGCCGTTGCCAAGATAGGTGCCGGATTCAGCATCGGCCAAGCCGAGCGCTGCAAGAATCGAAGAGGGCATTGAAACTCCAAACGAAAATCGCGCCGGACAGCGCGAAAGGGGCGCAATTGTAACAGAGCGCCGCTTAAGCTCTTTCGTCGGTTCGCCGCGTGAGAATTTAGCGCCGCGAGCCCATCGATTTCGCCTGCATGAGCGCCTTCAATCGACGCATTTCTGCTTTCGCAATGAGCACGCGTTTCAAAGCGCGAATGGTTCGCTTCTTTTCCAGCAGTTTTTGTTCTGCGGAACTGGCGCTACGGGTAATCGCTTGATGGGCAGATTCTGCTTGCATTGCCGAGATTCTGTGGCCAAGTCGTTATTCCGTGGAGCAACAAGCGTGCCGATTTCGAATGGACTTTAGACGCGGTATACGGTGGACAAGCACTGCAATTCGCACGAGCTCGGTGCGGCACAATGCAAGAAACCAATGTTATAAATGTATACTATTTCGATGTCGCCGTGGCGCTTGGCGATTGTTTGGAGTCCTTCGTAGCGGGTACGGAGGGCGACTTCTTCATCGATTCCAACAATGGCGTGCAACGATCTTCGTCATTGCTGAGATGTCCAGCCGTCAGCGGCAGAAGCGCTGCGGCGGGCGCTGCGATAACGGCTAAGCCAATCGCACCGGCACCGCGGGCGAGCAGGATGCCTTTGTCGATACCGATATCAGGCTTTTTGAATGTGCCTTTGACGTGAATCGGCGAACGCAACGAAAAGAATCGCAGACCTTTCGTGTCAGGATGGACGGTCAAATCGAGTGTCTCGTCAGCGACGTTAAGCGTCCCATCGACAGAAATCTGCGCAGCCTCGGTATCGATCAAAAACAGCCGCGAATCGTAAACGCCTTGCTTGGCCACGAAGTCCGCCGCCGCGCAGTTGATGTTGATTTGCTTATCGCCGGTGATTTTGGCGAGCACGATATTGGGTACGTTCAACGCGGCCTCTTCCATTAGCGTCTTACTGATGTGACCGCTGCCCAACAGCGCTTTCACTTCGCCGTTGGCTGTGCCCAAAATGTCGCCGACCGAATTACCACTGCCGCTCAGTTCAACCGTCGCGTTGGCGTTGCCGAGGCTGAGCTGCGCAGGATCTTTCAATTTGAAAAGACGTTGCACTTGTATCTCTTTGGCGGTTGCCTTGAGTTCGCCCTTGATGGGCGCGGAGCTGCCGTCCATGCGCAGACTTCCGTCCACGTCGCCGTAAGCGAATTTAAATTTCAACGGATCGAGTGACAGCACGGCGTTGTCCATTCGAATGCGTGTCTCCATTTTGTGAATGGGCAGTTCGGAATCGCGAAACACGCGATCGC
The DNA here is from genome assembly GCA_964657965.1 of uncultured Rudaea sp. Lineage (GTDB taxonomy): Bacteria > Pseudomonadota > Gammaproteobacteria > Xanthomonadales > Rhodanobacteraceae > Rudaea. The sequence continues at coordinate 4,622 of CAZZWP010000117.1, forward strand.
CCGTGAATCGAACGTCGGCATCCATTACTTTCCATCGTTCAGGACGAAACGGCTCTTCAGGCAGTACTTTTCCTTCAGCAGCCAGCGCGGGTGTCGCCTCGTCGTCCGATACGTGCGCGCCGATGAGGGGCGCGAGATCGCGAAACTGCAGCAGCTTCGATTCGACATTGCCGGAAAGCAATGGCCGCGGCTTCTTGTTTTCGTATGTGAGATCGCCATCGAGATCGCTGCCGCCAACGCGAGCCGTGAAATCTTCGTAGCGCAATTTCTCTTGTCCTGTCTGAAGCTCGCCGATGAGATGTCCTTCTGTCGCATACGGCGGCGATTCGGGCAAGGGAACATTGATGACGTCGTAAAGCTGCGCCAGCGTCGTGCCGGACAACCAAAGTCGCAAATCGAGGGCATCCGGACTTGTCGGGTCGGTCAGCGTCCCGACAAAAGCGACGCGAGTGTCGCCGAATCGAATATCGGCCTGCAGAGGAAACGGATCGCCCGTGCGTTTCAATGCCAGCACGCCGCCGGTGCGACCTTCGCCCTTGATCGGCTTGCCGCGCAAAGTGCCTGACGCCGTCCATTGAAACGCGTAGTGCTGCGGCTCGGTTTTCGCGTTCTTGTCCGCGCCGCTCGGGGCAGGCGAGGCAGGTTCTGAAGGCGCATCCTTCGCGCTGATCTTGGTCGCACCCGCCGCGCCTACGCGCTCGGCCGCTTCCTTGCGCGAGGCTTTCTCTTGTTGCGCCACCAGCTCGTTGAATGGAATGCTGGCGCGCAACGAATCGATGGTTATATGCGCGTCCAGTTGCTTTTCGCGATCCGCCACGGCGATTTTTCCGCGCGCGAACTGAACGCGACCGACATCGAATTTCCACGACGACTGCGCGTCTCCCTTGTCGTCGGTAGGTCCAAACGTCCAATTATTTTTCTTGTCGGATATGCGTTCGATGTCGATGTCAGGATCGACGAACTTTACGGCCGGGATCGACACCGTGTCTGCGAGCAGGGGGCCAATCGACAAATCGAATTCCACATGCTCGACGGTCGCGAAGTTGTGCGTCCTCGCCCATTCCGGATTTGCAATCGTCACCTTCGATGCCGAGACGCGGGGGCCGGGAATCCACGCGCTGATTCCGTGAAGTGTCGAATCGCGTTCCCAATGGACATCGAGATCGCCATCGATCGTGACGGCTCGGTTCAATGCGCTACTGACTTTAGCCGCCACCCAGGATTTCTGTTTGTTCCAGTCGTAATTTGCGATGACGACGACAGCGACGATGACGACGATGACTAACACACCGACAATCGCAATCAGGAAGCGGAAACTCCGTCGCATAGATTCAATCCTTTGATGTGCGTTCGATTACGCGAGCGAATGTTTCGCCGTACATTCCTTGTGATCGCACTCGCATACGGATTCTTCACGAGGCGGCCCGCTGGTGGCCGTGTGCTCGCAATACTTACTGCAATACGATTGGCCTTCGCCGACCTTACAAGTGCAGGGACTATTAGCGCATGTCGTTCCAGCGGTCATCGACGTGATCTCCTAAAAACCCATAAGTACCACGATTTATGCCACGGCGGCACACGGAGCCGCGGGAAGCTTATGCGAATCGTTTCGTTTCACGCACGATTGCTCTTGTCGGACCGGGCAATTCACAACGACGCGGGGAGTCTGAGACAATCGTCGCACGGCCCTGTAGCTCAGCTGGATAGAGCATCCCCCTCCTAAGGGGAAGGTCAGCAGTTCGAATCTGCTCGGGGCCGCCACTATCTAGAGCGACTCCGACGACATGCTGGCGATCTGGCGGAAAAAACTTTCTGGTTAAGGTGGCGTAAGGAATTTTGCTGAGCTACGTCAATCTTCTTGAGCCAACGATCGTTCATCGCATCAGGTTAGGGGAAGCAAGGTATGAATTCGAGTAATGATCAGAAACAGATCCGTGACGTACTGGAAGCATGGAACGCGGCGACAAAGCAGTCTCGCAAGGATGACGTGCTGGCGAATCATTTGCCGGATGCGCTGATTTATGACGTGCTGGCTCCGATGAAATACGAGGGCACTGCCGCTTACCGAAAAAGTTGGGACGACTGGCAGCGGGAAACCACCGGCGAAGGGAAGTTTGATTTTGAGGACTTGGCGGTCTTGGCCGGCAATGACGCAGGCTACGCCACTGCATTCATCCGCTGCGCCGGACAAACGCCAGACGGTCGATCATTTGAAGACCTTGTGCGCGCGACATTCTGTTTGAAGAAGGTTGACGGACGCTGGCGCATTGCCCATCAGCATATCTCGAAGCCGATTCAATTATAGGCGGCTAATCGACGTTCGCGTCTCGGCATTCATTGTTGGGTGAGTCGCACTCGTTAAATGGGTGAAGTGGCCTTTGCAGGCCACTGTCGTCACGCATTGAACTCGCACGCGCGCGCAAAAACTTCAATCACATTTTTCGAGCATGTGTTCGGTGATTACCCACTCTTTGCTCTCGTCGAAATCCGCACCGTCGACTTCGCATTCGGTTCCATCTTCGGTGACGAGTTTCACGTCGTAGCTGCCGGCTTTGATCCCGTGCAACGTGAATTTTCCACCGGGCTCGACGGTGTCACCGGACTCGCTGCCGAGTTGATCCGGGCCCCACGCTTTAGAGCCCGAGTCGGACACATACAAATGATGCACGGAGGTTTTCGACTTATTGCTGATTTCCAGCTGGAGCGCGTAGGCCGATGACATCATGCCTAACGATAACAACCCACAAATGACGATGCGCTTCATGATTAATTCCTCTGGTGAGATAGATGTATCAAGCCGTGACGGCGCAGCGTTCCCCCATTTCTGCAACGTTGGTTGGTCACGGCGGTTGCATTGCGATTTGCGCGCCAACTTTTTTCTTCGATATGTCGGCGTCAATCAATGGCTTCGTGGCTAGGGACTATCCGCTCCGATGGGCCGGCAATGTCATAACGTGACCAAGGACGGCGCAGGTTGAGGGAGTTCCCGGATTTAGATGTATGTCGAGTTCCTATGCATACACGCCGACAGCGCGGCGATCTGCGACCAGATCGGCTGCCTCGATTTCTTAATTTTCAGGTCGAGACGTAGATCGACGTTTACGATGAAGAGAGAACAAACGTGTTGCCTTCGGAATCCTTGAACTTCGCAAACGTTCCCCACGGTTGCTTTGTCGGCGCCTCGACGAATTCCACACCGCGTTGCTGCAATTGGCGATAGGTTGCGTCGACGTCATCGCAGGCGAGCGATCCGTTGAAGAACGTGCCGACTCGATCCTCGTGCCCCGGGGGTGTGAATAGGACCACGCGCGTTGGCGAATGCGCGATCCGCAGTTCGATCCAGCGTTGTCCGTCGCCCATCGGTTGATCGGTCGCGACCGCGAAACCGAGTTTTTCTGTGTAAAAGGCGAGCGCACGCGCCGAATCGCCAACAGGAATGCCGACGAATTTCACTTGAGTGATCATTGGGGTCTCCGCGCGGAAATTGACGCCATTATTTTGACGCAAACCGAGCACGCTATGTGGTAATCATTGCTGTAGTATTGATTACTATGAAGCGTTACGCGGTCGATTCTTACGTCATCGATGTATTGATGCCCGATCTCGTCGGACATGACCGAACAATGGGCGCGTTCGTGGTGTATTTGTATTTATTTTGCCGTTCGGAGCGAAAGCGATCGGCGCCGGTCGCGGTCAGTCTGCAAGACATCGCCACGCACACGGGATTGTCGAAATCGACGGTTCAAATCGCCATTCGCCATTTGAAGCGGAGAGGATTGATCGACGCCACGGTGGCCTCGACAACGTCACGACCGGCGAGGCGAATACTCACGCCTTGGGTTGGGCATTAAAAAAGCGGCGGGTTTTTAAATCCGCCGCCAAGAATAGCAACCCGTAAATCTGCCCGGTCAATCGACGCCGAACTCCTGCAAGATGACTGGCGTCGTGCCCGTTACCGTCAGCGTGAAGTTTTTGGTAGCGAGTACCGCGGCGCTATCGCTCACTTGAATCGTAAACGTGAACGGGCTGCCGCTGATGTCGGGCGGCGTTCCGCTCAAGGCGCCCGTCGCGGCGTTTAATGTTGCCCACGACGGCAGCGTTCCGGAGATCACCGTCCAGTTGCTATACGGCGGCGTTCCGCCCGTGGCCGCGAACGTTTGCGCGTACGCGGTATTCACGGTCGCTTGCGGCAATGGCGATGCTGTGGTGATCGAAGGCGCAGTGGGCACGACTTGCAGCGCGAATACTTTGCTGTTCGTCGCAGCCGCGCTGTCGGTGACGGTGACCGTGAACGTAAACGGACTTCCCGTTGTGTTCGGCGGCGTTCCCGTGAACGCACCGGTGCCTGCCGTCAACGTCGCCCACGCCGGCGCCGTGCCCGCGGTGATCGCCCAGTTCGTGTATGGCGGCGTTCCACCGGTTGCCGCGAACGTTTGACTGTAAGCCGTTCCCACCGTCGCCGTCGGCAAAGGCGATGGGGTCGTTATCGAAATCGGTGGTGGCGACACAGTCAGCGAGAACACTTTGGTCGTCGTGGTGGTATCGGTGTCTTGCACCTGCACGGTGAATGTGAAAGGACTGCCCGACGTATCGCTCGGTGTGCCGGATAGCGTACCAGTCGAAGGATCGAGCGTCGCCCACGCGGGCTTGGTGCCGCTTACGACCGCCCAGTTGGAATAGGGCGGTGCACCGCCGCTGGCGGCGAAGGTTTGTGAATAGCTCGCCCCGACGCTTGCGTTGGGCAACGGCGAAGGCGTCGTGATGACGAGCGCCGGTGCCGTAACGGAGAGCGCGAACACCTTTGTCGTTTTCACCGAGGCGCTATCGGTTACCTGTACCGTGAAGCTGAACGGACTGCCGATCGTGTTCGCGGGCGTTCCGGTCAGCATGCCTGTCGTGGGATCCAGTGTCGCCCAACTCGGGATGGATCCGGCAGTGATCGCCCAGTTCGTATACGGCGGCGTTCCGCCCGTCGCGGCAAATGTCTGGCTG
>CAZZWP010000118.1:0-9575 GCA_964657965.1 uncultured Rudaea sp.
ATAAACTTGTTGCTGGTCAAGCTCCGCAAGCATCCTATGGCATACTTCATGATTCATATTTTTGTGCCAAAATGGCCGATCGAGTCGTTTGTGAAATATGTAATAAACAAGTTTGTAATAAATATTTTCTTAAAACAAAATCAATAGTGTTGAGTTAACACTATAGTGCAGTCGTTGCTATTGTCGACTGTGCAATGGATACCGAATCGCACCAGAAGAAATTTCAGAAGGAATTGAGCGCGGGAACGACGGCGCTGGTGTTGCTCGTGGTTCTCTCACAGGCGGGTGAGCCGATGTATGGCTATCAGATTGCCAAGCGCCTCGAGCAAAGCGCAGGCGGCGCACTCAGCGGCAAACAGAGCGCGTTGTATCCCGTGCTGCGAAACCTGTGCGCGGCGGGATTGTTGAAGAGTCATGTCGAACCTTCGGTGACCGGGCCGCCGCGTCGGTATTACGCGATCACCGCATTGGGTCGCGCCGCCGCCGACGAATGGACGGCGACGTGGACCGCCACTCGAAAGTTCGTCGATTCCGTTTTGAAAGGAGCCGTGTGATGCCGACCGTACCGAAAACCATCGAAGAATATCTCGCACAGCTCAACGCCGCGCTCGCCGACGCCGATCCTGCCTTGAAGCAAGACGCGCAATACGATGCCGAGGAATATCTGCGTTCGGAGCTCGCCGAACATCCGGAATGGGACGTCGCGACGATGCTCGCCAATGTCGCGACCAGCTACGGCGCGCCGGAAGAAGTGGCTGAGATTTATCGTGACAAAGAAGTGCAGGTAGAGACCGCATTGCGATCGCCGGTGCGGCCGCCGCGGAAATCGGCGATGGGAAAATTCTTCGGCGTGCTGGCCGATCCGCTGGCGTATTCATCGCTGTTCTACATGATCTTGTCGCTCGCGACCGGAATTTTCTATTTCGTGTGGACGGTCACCGGATTGAGCCTGTCGCTCGGGTTGTGCATTCTCATCATCGGTCTGCCGTTCGCCGCGTTGTTCATCTCGACGGTGCGTGCATTGGCACTGGTCGAAGGCCGCTTGATCGAAGCGATGCTCGGCGAACGCATGCCGCGTCGGCCTTTGTATGCGGATCGCGGTAAAACATTCGGTGCGCGCGTGAAAGGCATGTTCGTCGATCCGAGAACGTGGTCGACGCTGCTTTACATGCTCTTGAAGTTGCCGCTCGGCATCCTCTATTTCGTATTCGCCGTGCTGGGTCTGTCGCTGTCGCTGGGCTTAGCCTTGAGTCCGATCATCAAGGCGATGTTCGGCTGGGGTCTGGTCAACGTCAACGAGCATCATTACGCGCCGCCGTTGTGGACCGAACCGCTCATGTTGCTGATCGGCGTCGTGATCCTTTGTCTCACGCTGCATCTGGCGCGCGGCATCGGCCGCATGCAGGGCGCGTTGGCCAAGCACTTCCTCGTGAAGACGGCGCAGTACTGATACGCGCGTTCGTTATTAGCCGGCGTGTGCGCGAATGAAATCGCGCACGTCCGGATAAACGACCTGACGCCAGCGGCGGCCGCTAAAGATGCCGTAATGTCCGGCGCCTTTTACGGTGAGATGACGTTTGTCCGACGCTTTTATACTTGTACACAATGTCAGCGCGGCTTGGGTTTGGCCCAGTCCCGAGATATCGTCCAGTTCGCCTTCGATCGTGAACAGCGCCGTGTCTTTGATGTCTTCCGGCGCCACGCGCTGCTCGTGCACGAACCATTTGCCGCGCGGCAACGCATGTTCCTGAAAAACGGTTTTGATCGTATCGATGTAATACTCGGCCGGCATGTCGAGCACCGCGTTGTATTCGTCGTAAAAACGGCGATGCGATTCCGCATCTTCCAGATCGCCCTTGCATAGATTTTCGTAGAAATCCCAGTGCGACATGAAATGCCGGCTCGGATTCATCGCAATGAAGCCCGCGTGCTGAAGAAATCCCGGATAAACCATGCGTCCGTGACCCGGATAATTCATCGGCACTTCCTGCACGACGGTATTCTCGAACCACGACAACGGTTTCGTCGTCGCCAGATCGTCCACTTCGGTCGGACTTTTGCGCGTGTCGATCGGGCCGCCCATCAGCGTCATGCTGCGCGGCAGTTTTTCTCCGTTCGATGCCATGAGCGAGATCGCGCCGAGCACGGGCACGGTCGGTTGGCAGACACTGATCACATGCAGATTCGTCACGCCGATGTGCCGGATGAATTCGCGCATGTAGTCGACGTAATCATCGAGATGAAACGGCCCGATTTCCGCCGGCACCATGCGCGCGTCGAGCCAGTCGGTGATGTAGACGTCGTGTTCCTGCGCAAGCGCACGGACGGTATCGCGCAACAAGGTCGCGTGATGGCCGGATAACGGCGCCACGACGAGGACGGCGGGGTCGGCATTCAATTTTTTCAGCGTCGCGGCGTCGTCGGCGTAACGCTTGAAATGCACGAGGTTGCAGAACGGTTTGGATAATGCGCACTTTTCCACAATGGGCACTTCTTTGCCGTAGGCCTGCACCGAATGGATTTCGAATTTCGGTTTCTCGTAATCCTTCACCAGGCGATACGCGAGCTCGTAATTCGCCGCCGCGCGCGGCGCACCGGGAAGATGCGACAGCCAGCTATCCGGCGACGAAAACATGCGCGCCGCCGTCTGCGACCACGAGACGAGCGGATTCATCAGGCTACGGTTGAACTCGTGCATTTGATAGAGCATTGAAATCCTGGGCGTTATGCCGGTATAACCGAATTCGTGATTGTCCTTGATTTTGTGCTGCATTGCGACATATGCAATGGTCGAATCGACGAAATCCTATGAGCGATAACCCCGAACGCGCGCCTGTTTTCCACCCGTTCACCGCAATCCCGGGACTGCCGTTCTCCGAGGCGGTCGACGTCGGCGATCTCGTTTTCCTGTCGGGACAAATCGGCTCCGGCGCCGACGGCAAATTGGTCGAAGGCGGCATCAAAGCCGAAACGCGACAAACATTGGCGAACATCGATGCGGTGTTGCGTCGTCACGGCATGTCGATGCGCAATGTCGTGAAAGTCACCGTGATGCTTGCCGACATGGCGGAGTGGAGCGCGATGAACGAAGAATACGTCGCCGCATTCGGCCAGCCATTGCCGGCGCGCAGCGCGTTCGGCACGAACGGTTTGGCGATGAATGCGCGCGTCGAAATCGAGTGCATTGCGTTGCGACATTAGTCGAACGCGTCACGTTTGCGCAGCTTCTCAGAGTCAAACGCCGCGAGTAGACTCCGGCCGAGCGTCATCACGGAGTCAGTGGGTGAAGCCAACCGATATTCGCGTTCCCGATTATTTTCATAAAGTCGTCGATTGCCAGTGGGCTTGCCCCGCCCACACGCCGGTTCCCGAATACATCCGCCTCATCGCCGCCGGCCGCTACACCGACGCGTATCTCGTGAATTGGAAGTCGAACGTATTTCCCGGCATTCTTGGACGCACCTGCGATCGTCCGTGCGAGCCGGCGTGTCGACGCGGGCGCGTCGAAGAGAACAACAGCGGCAAACCGGAGCCGGTTGCGATCTGCCGGCTGAAACGCGTCGCCGCCGATAACAAAGACAACGCCATCGTCCGCGCGCGCATGCCCAAGCCTGCGCTTCATCGCAACGGCAAACGCATCGCGTGTGTCGGCGCGGGTCCGTCGTCATTGACGGTCGCGCGCGATCTTGCGCCGCTCGGTTATCACGTCACGGTATTCGAGGCCGAGCAAAAAGGCGGCGGCTTCATGCGTACGCAAGTGCCGCGCTTTCGTTTGCCGGAAGAAGTGATCGACGAGGAGGTTGGCTACATCCTCGATCTCGGCGTCGATTTTCGCGGCAACTCGCGCATCGATTCCATGCGCGAATTGCTCGCGCAAAACTTCGACGCGATTTTTGTCGGCAGCGGCGCGCCCCGCGGACGCGATCTGGATCTGCCCTGCCGCAAAGAAGCGGCCGCGAATATTCATATCGGACTGGACTGGCTCGCGTCGGTCTACTTCGAGCACATCAAAAAAGTCGGGCGCCGCGTGATCGTTCTCGGTGGCGGCAACACCGCGATGGACTGTTGCCGTTCATCGCGCCGTCTCGGCGGCGAAGACGTCAAAGTGATCGTGCGTTCCGGCTTCGATGAAATGAAAGCCTCGCCATGGGAAAAAGAAGACGCGATGCACGAAGGTATTCCGATTCTCAATTTCATGGTGCCGAAAACGTTCGAGCATCGTGACGGAAAACTGGTCGGCATGACATTCGAGAAAGTGCGCGCGGAAAAAGATGCGAAAGGCCGACGTCAACTCGTGCCGACAGGCGAGCCTGATGAACTCATCGAATGCGACGATGTACTGATCGCTGTCGGGCAGGAAAATGCGTTTCCGTGGATCGAGCGCGACATCGGCATCGCGTTCAACGAATGGGACATGCCCGTCGTCGACAAAGTGACGATGCAGTCGAGCAATCCGAAAATCTTTTTCGGCGGCGACGCCGCGTTCGGCCCGAAGAACATCATCTGGGCTGTCGCGCACGGCCACGATGCGGCTATTTCGATCGACAAGATGCTCAGCAGCGAAGACGTTCGCGTTCGACCCGATCCGATGACGAGCCTCATCTCGCAGAAGATGGGCATTCATGAATGGAGTTACGACAACGATATTTCCAACGACGTCCGTTTCGCCGTACCGTGGCGTGACAAAGAGAAAACGCTAAAAAGTATAAAAATCGAAGTTGAAATCGGTTTCGATGCCAAGACGGCGTTCGACGAGGCGCAACGTTGTCTCAATTGCGATGTCGAGACGGTCTTCAGCAAAGACGTTTGCATCGAATGCGACGCTTGCGTCGATATCTGTCCGATGGACTGCATCAGTTTCACCGCGAACGGCGATGAAGCGCATCTGCGCACACGCTTGACGGCGCCTGCACTGAATCTCACGCAAGACTTATACGTATCCGACACGCTCAAGACAGGCCGCGTGATGGTGAAAGACGAAGACGTATGTCTGCATTGCGGCCTCTGCGCCGAACGGTGCCCGACCGGTGCCTGGGATATGCGGAAATTCTTGCTCGAAACGACGCAGGCCGGTCCGGGCTGCCGCAAAGCGACGAAAAAGGAGGCGGCGTGACCGTGTCGAACAAGACAGCCATCGAAGCGGTCAACGATTTTGTCGTCAAGTTCGCCAACGTCAACGGATCCGGTTCGGCATCGGCAAACGAGTTATTCGCAAAATCGATTTTGCGCATGGGCGTGCCGGTCAGTCCGCGCAATATTTTTCCGTCGAACATCCAGGGTTTGCCGACGTGGTACGAAGTGCGCGTCACCGAGCGCGGTTGGCTCGGGCGGCGCGGTGGCATCGATCTGATGGTCGCCATGAATCCGCAAACATGGGATGCGGATATCAAGGAACTACAACCGGGCGGTTATCTTTTTTACGACAACACGCGACCGTTGCCGCCATCGAAATTCCGCGACGACATCAACGCCATCGGTATGCCGCTGACGGCGATCTGCAACCGCACGTATGCCGATGCGCGACAACGTCAGCTATTCAAGAACATCATGTATGTCGGCGCGTTGTCGGTATTGCTCGATATCGAAACCGCGGAGATCGAGAAACTTTTCTCCGAACAATATAAAGGCAAAGAAAAGCTGCTCGATTCGAACATCACGGCGCTGCATCTTGGCCGCGAGTATGCGCGCGACAATATCGGACCGATCGGATTGAAAGTGCGTCGCGCCGACCGCGTCGGCGATCGCATCTTCGTCGAAGGCAATGAGGCCGCCGCACTCGGATGCGTTTACGGCGGCGCGACCGTTTGCGCGTGGTATCCCATCACGCCGTCGTCGTCCTTGGCCGAGGGGTTTCAGAAGTACTGTATGAAATTTCGCGTCGATCCGGAAACCGGCGTGAACAATTTCGCGATCGTACAGGCCGAAGATGAAATCGCATCGGCGGGCATGGTCGTCGGCGCGGGATGGAACGGCGCGCGTGCGTTCACGACGACATCGGGTCCCGGCATTTCGCTGATGAATGAATTCATCGGGCTTGCGTATTTCGCGGAGATACCGATCACGATCATCGACGTGCAGCGCGGCGGCCCCTCGACGGGCATGCCGACGCGCACGCAGCAGTCAGACGTTCTCGCGTGTGCGTATGCATCGCACGGCGACACGAAACATGTGCTGCTGTTTCCCGAAGATCCGCATGAGTGCTTCGATTTCTGCGCGCAAGCATTCGATCTCGCCGATCGTTTGCAGACGCCGATCTTCGTACTGACCGATCTGGATATCGGCATGAACCATCGCTTGTGCGCGCCGTTTGCGTGGGACGAATCGCGCCAATACGATCGCGGCAAAGTGATGACGGCGGAAGAACTCGAGGCCGGCAAGGATTTCGGCCGCTACAAGGATGTCGACGGCGACGGCATTCCGTGGCGCACGTATCCGGGCACGCATCCGAGCAAGGGCGCGTATTTCACACGCGGCACCTCGCGCGACCCGTACGCGCGCTATTCGGAGCGCGGCGCGGATTACGTCTACAACATGGAGCGCTTGCTGAAGAAATTCGACAGCGCCAAAGCGTTGGTCCCACAACCGATCGCACGGCAGGCGAAACAGAAAACGCGTTACGGTGCGATTTATTACGGATCGACGAGTCCGGCCATGGATGAAGCGATCGCGGCGCTGGAAACGGAAGGCTTATATCTCGACACGCTGCGCGTCCGCGCATTTCCATTTCCCGATTCGGTCGCCGATTTCATTTCCGCGCACGACAAAGTGTTTATCGTCGAACAGAATCGCGACGCGCAATTGCGCTCGCTCGTCGTCAACGAATTCGGCATCGATCCCGCGAAATTGATTCCCGTGTTGTACTACGAAGGCGCGCCGATCACCGCGCGATTCATCGGCGGCGCAATCGGCAAAGCCATGCAAAACCTGAAAGTCGTTTCGATCGAATCCGGGAAAGTGGCGCGCTCATGACGTATATCGCAAAACCGAAACTTCATCACCCAACGCTCGGCTGCAACGCGCGCGGATTCACGCGTCGCGACTACGAAGGAAAAATCTCGACGTTGTGCGCCGGTTGTGGGCATGACTCGATTTCCGCGGCGATCATTCAAGCGTGCTGGGAACTCGATATCGAACCGCACCGCGTCGCGAAACTTTCGGGCATCGGCTGCAGTTCGAAAACACCGGATTATTTTCTCGGTCAATCGCACGGATTCAATACCGTGCACGGACGCATGCCGTCGGTGCTCACCGGTGCCAATCTCGCCAATCGCGAACTTTTATACCTCGGTGTTTCTGGCGACGGCGATTCCGCATCGATCGGTATCGGACAGTTCGTCCACGCGATCCGACGTGGCGTCAACATGACGTACATCGTCGAGAACAACGGCGTGTACGGATTGACGAAAGGCCAGTTCTCCGCGACCGCCGATCTCGGTTCGAAATCCAAGAAAGGCGTGACGAACACGGACAGTCCGCTCGATATGGTCGGACTCGCGCTGCAGCTTGGCGCCAGTTTCGTCGCGCGGGGATTTTCCGGCGACAAACCGCAGCTCGTGCCGATCATCAAGGCCGCGATCAAACACAAAGGCGCGTCGTTCATCGACGTCATCAGCCCATGCGTCGCGTTCAACAACCATCCCGGCAGCACGAAGAGTTACGAATACGTGCGCGAGCATAACGAAGCCGCCAATCGCCTCGACTTCATCGATGTACGCGCCGAAATTGTCGTCGACTACGCGGCGGGTGAACTGGTCGACGTGACGCAACACGACGGAACGATCATTCGGTTACGCAAATTGCACGCGAGTTACGATCCGCACGATCGCGTCGCCGCCATGAGTTACGTGCATGAGCGCGAAGCAAAAGGCGAAGTGGTCACGGGACTTCTTTACGTCGATCCCGACGCGCAGGATTTGCACGCGCATTTCAATACGAGCGATGTCCCGCTCAATCGCCTCGCCGCGAAAGAGTTGAGTCCAGGCAAGGCGACGCTCGATAAAATCAATGCGTCGCTGCGCTGATGCCAAAGGTTTACGACCGCGCTTATTTCGACAAATGGTATCGGCATCCGCATCACGCAGTCAGTTCCAAGCGCGAGCTGGAGCGGAAAGTCGCGCTCGCCGTTGCGATGGCGGAATATTATCTGGCGCGCAAAATCGTCAACGTGCTCGATGTGGGTTGTGGCGAAGGCGTTTGGCGCGCGCCGCTGCGTCGTCTACGGCCTGACGTCGAATATCTCGGATTGGACAGCAGCGAATACGCGATCGCGCGATACGGCCGCGCGCGAAATTTGCGGCAGGCGACCTTCGGCGATCTCGGCGAACAGCGGTTCGATCGCGCGTTCGATTTGATCGTATGCTCCGATACGATGCATTACATCCGCACGACGGAATTGCGGCGTGGTTTACGCGGCATTGTCGAAATGCTCGATGGCGTCGCGTTCTTGGAGTTGTTCACATCGAGCGACGCGCCGGAGGGCGACAAGACCGGCTTCATCGCACGAACACCGGCGTGGTATCGACGCGAATTTCGAGACGCGGGCCTTACACCCTGTGGCACGCATTGCTACATTGGACCGGGTCTTCAAGGGCGCGTCGCCGAACTCGAAGTTTTCGCGAGGGTTGAATCGGTGCGTCGGCGCGTCAATCTATTGCCTTCGCGTGGCCGTCTTTCATCCAACCGAAAAGGAGATTCGACATGAGTAAACCGCTGACAGGACGTGTTGCATTGGTGACGGGCGCGTCATCGGGAATCGGCGCAGCGACGGCACGCGCGCTGGCGGCGGCGGGCGCGGATGTCGCCATCACGGCGCGGCGTGCGGATCGGCTCGACGCACTCGCGCGCGATCTGCAAAAAGAAGGCGTGAAAACGTTGACGATCGAAGCCGACCTTCTCAAAGAGGAAGACAACCGCCGCATCGTCGCGGAAACGGAAGCGACGTTTGGACGTCTAGACATCCTCGTCAACAACGCCGGCGTGATGTTGCTTTCTCCGGTTGCGGATTCGAAAGCCGACGATTGGCGACGTATGCTCGAATTGAATGTGCTGGCGCTGATGGTTTCGTCGCAGGCGGCGTTGCCCGGCATGCGCAAGCGTGGGAGTGGCGACATCATCAATATTTCGTCGACGGCCGGACGCACGGCAAATCCGGCAGGCGCGGGATATTCGGCGAGCAAGTTCGGCGTCGTCGCCTTTTCTGAAGCGTTGCGGCGCGAAGTGCAGAAAGACAAAATCCGCGTTTGTGTGATCGAGCCGGGATTGGTGGCGACGGAATTGCGCGATCACATTCCGGATCCGGCCACGAAGAAATTTTTGGATTCGTGGGCGCAGTCGTTGCGGCAGTTGCAGCCGGAAGATATCGCGAATGCGGTGGTGTATGTGGCGTCGCAGCCGGCGCACGTCAATGTGAATGAGATTTTGTTGAGGCCGACGGATCAGGAGCGCTGACGTTTTAGGCTTGTCGTTCCAGCGAAAGCTGGAATCCAGTTTTTGCTTTCGATGTTTGTGTGATGGAAGGCAGAGCTTCCGCTGTCCTGCGGCCAGCGGGTAACTTTTTGTCGGGCGACAAAAAGTCA
>CAZZWP010000119.1:0-6137 GCA_964657965.1 uncultured Rudaea sp.
GGAAATTATGGGCATCGGGCCGAAAATGGCGATTCCGAAAGTGTGCAAGCAGACCGGCATCAAACAGGAGGACCTGGACTGGATCGAACTCAACGAAGCGTTCGCTGCCCAAGCGCTAGCCGTCATCAAAGATATTGGATTGAACCCGGACAAGGTCAATCCCTTGGGCGGAGCGATCGCGCTCGGCCATCCGCTCGGTGCGACGGGCGCCGTTCGCATTGCGACGCTCGTCAATGGCTTGCGGCGTCGCAAACAGAAATACGGGATGGTGACGATGTGTATCGGCACCGGCATGGGTGCAGCGGGAATTTTCGAAGCGTTGTAGTCGAGCTGTATTCGCGGAACTTGACCGGCTTATGCCGGTCATTGATGCATCAACGGGAGACGATGCATGCGATTGCGCTTTGCTGCTAAGAAGATTCTTGCTGCGAATAAGTCAATTCTGATCTTTTTCGCGCTGATGCTCATGTTTCGTTCGGCATTGGCCGACTGGATGTTCGTGCCGACTGGCTCGATGAATCCGACAATCGTCGAAGGTGATCGTATACTTGTAGACAAAGTCGCCTTTGGACTGCGGATTCCATTCACGACGTTTCGCTTGACGCAAGGCGACGATCCGCGGCGCGGCGATGTCGTGATTTTCGAATCGCCGAAAGATGGCATCACGCTCGTCAAACGCGTGATCGGCGTGCCTGGCGACACCGTGGCGATGCGCGATGAGCAATTGATCGTGAACGGCGCGGCGATCGAATATAAAAATTCGGCGCAGGACGACCGCGATCTTCCGGACTCGACGCGCGCTTCCCACCACGAGTTTCTTGTCGAAGCGCTGAATGAGAAGTCACATCCCATCATGATCTTGCCGGATCGGTCGGCCGCTAGAAATTTTCGGCCGCTGACTGTTCCCGAAGGCCAGTATTTAATGCTCGGCGACAACCGTGACAACAGCGAAGACTCGCGTTATATCGGATTAGTCTCTCGCGACTCCATTGTCGGCCGCGCGTTTGCCGTGGCGTACTCGCTCGATCGCGATCACTGGTATCGGCCGCGGTTGGATCGTACCTTTACTGCGCTGCAATAGAACTAATGAGCTCGTCTTGCGCGATAGCGTTCGATGAGCGCGTTGGTCGAACTGTCGTGAGTTGCTGGCGTTCCAACATCTGCTTGAAGCTCGGGGATTATTTTGACCGCGAGCTGTTTGCCCAGTTCGACGCCCCATTGATCAAACGAGTCGATATCCCAAATGCAGCCTTGGACGAACACGCTGTGTTCGTAAAGCGCGATCAATGAGCCGAGCGTTGCCGGCGTCAATTCGTCCGCAAGAATCATGTTGCTCGGGCGATTGCCTTCAAACGTGCGATGTGCGACCAACTCTTCGCGCGTGCCCTGCGCTCGAACCTGATCGGCGGTTTTTCCGAACGCCAGCGCTTCGGCTTGCGCGAACAAATTGGCGATCAGCAGATCATGTTGCTGACCTACGACGTTCAAGCTGCGCATGAAACCGATGAAATCGCACGGTACTAGACGCGTTCCTTGATGCAGCAATTGATAGAACGAGTGCTGACCGTTCGTGCCAGGTTCGCCCCAGATGATCGGGCAGGTTTGGTAGTCGACTCGCTGTCCGTCCAGCGTCACGTGTTTGCCGTTGCTCTCCATCATCAATTGCTGGAGATAGGCGGGAAATCGTTTCATGTATTGTTCGTACGGCAATATCGCCGTCGTTCCGACATCGAAGAAATTGACGTACCACACCGACAGCAAGCCGAGGATGACCGGCAGATTTTTATCCAACGGCGCGGTGCGAAAATGTTCGTCGATCGCGCGGAACCCGTCGAGCATCGCGCGGAAATTTTCCGGACCGATCGCGATCATGGTTGAAAGTCCGATCGCCGCATCCATCGAATAGCGGCCGCCGACCCAATCCCAGAAACCGAACATGTTGGCAGTATCGATGCCGAATTTTTTGACCTCGGCGTCGTTGGTCGATACCGCTACGAAATGACGACTCACCGCGCGCTCATCGCTCAGCGACTGGAGCAGCCACGACCGCGCAGCGTGCGCGTTCGTCAGCGTTTCGAGCGTCGTGAATGTTTTGGACGAAATGATGAAGAGTGTCTCATCCGGCGAAAGATCGTGCACCGCTTCGGCGAAGTCGGTTCCGTCCACGTTCGAAACGAAGCGGAAAGTCATGTCGCGCTGGCTGTAGTGACGCAGCGCTTCATATGCCATCACCGGACCGAGGTCAGAACCGCCGATGCCGATATTGATGACGTTCTTTATGCGTTTGCCGGTAAACCCTTTCCATTCGCCGCTGCGAACGCGATCGGAAAACTGCGACATCCGATCGAGGACCGCGTAGACCTCGGGAACGACGTTGACGCCGTCGGAAATGAACGTGTCGGAGCGAGCCGCGCGCAGCGCGATATGCAAGACGCTGCGCTGTTCGGTTACGTTAATTTTGTCGCCACGCCACATCGCGGCGATTCGCTCGGGGACATGACGCTCGACGGCGAGTTGTCGAAGCAGCGTCAACGTCTCGTCGGTAATGCGGTTCTTCGAATAATCCAAATGAAGGCCGCCGGCTTCGCAGACGAGTCGCGTGCCACGGCCTTTGTCCGCCGCGAACAGATCGCGAAGATGCGTCTTCTGCAGGGACGAGTAGTGCCTGAGCAGCGCTTGCCAGGCAGGCGAACGGGTCAACGTCGTGGAATCTGTCATAGCGCTCAACTATAACTTAGGCGCGCGCCCTTGAAGCCGAATCACCGCCGCTAGATCAGGTGCGGTTCATTCCAAGTAGCCGGAATTCATGTGTGTGTAGCGACGCGCAACGTTCGCGATTGCGACGAGGCTGGCAATGGCGATAACGGCAGTTGTGCTCGCCCAAACCCACGCATGCGGCGTGAGCACGAGCGCGGCGTTCGCATCGAACCAGTCGAGAAATTGATCCATCGCGGCGCGTCCTGATAACCGCGCTCGATCGTAGTTCGCGCTCGTGACAAAACGACGACAGCCCGATTACGCGCAATTCGGCAGAACACTTCCTGGCAAAGCGACCAGTGTGCCTTTCGAATGCCCCTGTTCGGCGAGATATTCCATCCAGCGATTGAGAAAGGTCGCCATGCGCATGCGTTGTTGAAAGACCGTGTTGGCCGGCGGAAACGGACCAAGATCCTTCCATAACCGTTTGCTGGGATGGCAATGCGTGGCTTCGGCGACATGAGCATCGCGATATAAGCGAAGCCATGCCGATGGCGACGGGCTTCCCGTTTCCTGATCGGTCATGCAGTACGTCAAATGCAGTTCGATCGTGTACGGATGCCGTTCAATAATATCCAAACGAACATCGAGGCCGTCGTCGACCGAAGAAATATAGGTGCCCGGCTCGAGATCTTGCGGCGCGAACAGGCGAGTAAGCCGGTGGTAGTTTTCGGCGTACAAGCCCATGAGGTAGGCGAACCTGCCGGGTAATACACTTTTGCGTTGGTCCAACGCGGTCATCATGCCGGGATCATAGCACCGCGCGATTTGCTATCGCACTTAGCATACGGGTGGCTTTCGCCACCCGTATTTTTGCGTTCGTACGTCAATGTCAGTGATGGCCGCTGTGACCGCCACCGCCACTCCAGTGACCGCCGCCGCCATGCCATCCGCCGTGACCGCCGCCACCGTGCCAACCATGGTATCCGCCGTAAAAACCCACACCTATCCATGGATACCAACCGCCATACCCGTATCCGTAGCAGCACCATGGACCATAGCCACCACCGTAGTAATAGCCTGGCGCATAGTAGCCATCGTCGTACGCGTAGCCGTAGTCGCCGTCTGCAACAGGGGCGCCGTTGGTTGTGACAGAGCCATCGTCATATACCACAGCCGGACGCTGGTAATAGCCCGGTCCGTACACGCAACCGCCCAGCATGAAGATGCTAAGCACTAACGCTAGACCCAATAACCGTTTCATGTTCATTCTCCAACCTATCCGGAACATATATTGGGCTTAAGCGATTGAATCCAAGCTGAGCAAATTTCTGCAAAAGTTACTGAATACCGACCTGATTCGTTAAGACGCCGAAGAAATGCGGCAACACACGCGGTTCCATGATCGAGGTGAAAATGACGCCGTAGGCGGCGCCCCACAAATGCGCGCTGTGGTTGATGTTCCCGACACCGCGACGATCCATGTAGACCGAGTAAACGATGTAGAGAACGGCATACAAAATCGCCGGCATGGGCACGACGAATACGATGATCTTCGCCCATGGGTTGATCAGGATGAACGCGAATAAAACGGCCGACACCGCGCCGGATGCGCCCAGGCTGTGATAGTTCGAGTTGTTCCGATTTTTAAGAAACGTCGGAAGGATGGATACGACGAGTCCGCCCACATAAAAAATGGCGAATCCGAGCGGGCCGAGCTCGTACAAAAAAATGCGCTCCATGTTCTGGCCAAAGAAAAACAACGTCATCATGTTGAACAACAAGTGCTGACCGTCGGCGTGGATAAGCCCGTACGTGATAAGACGGTAATATTCTTTCTGACGTTCGACCGCTGGCGGCCACAAAATCAGGCGACGCATCAACGTCGAATCGTTGAACGCGAAAAACGATACCGCGCAAGTGATCGCGATAATGATCAAAGTACTAATCAAGTCGATTCCTAATGCGCGGTGTGGAACACGATCTTAGCGTACGGCCGTGCTCGGACGTCAGCAGTTCATGTATTTCCAATTGCGCTGCTTGCCTTCGGCAATCCATTCGATGGCCTGTGCCACCCGTTTCGCGCGCGTTTCATCGCGCTTGGCGTCCACGATCCATTCAATGTATTCGCGCTTGTGACTCGGTGCGAATTTTTCGAAGACGCCGAGTGCCCGTTTGTTTTTCTTCAACGCTGCCGCAAGATCATCGGGAATTTTCAATGGCGGTTTCTTTGCCGGCGCGCGTGGCACTTTGACACCGCTTTCGTTGAGCTTCATTCCCTTTCGAATATATGCCGCGACAACCTTGTCCGACGGGAGTTGCGACAACGCCGTTATGCGACCGAATTGACCCATCGCCTCGTCATTGGCCGCGTGATTTTCGAATACCAGCTTGTGCTTGAACAATACGAACGCGCAGTGGTGTTTGAATGCGGCCATTCCGCACAGAATGCCATGGTGCATGAACATCGGCATGCGCCACTTGATCGTCTCTTCGGCATCCGGACACGTCGCGTGCACGAGTGCGCGAAGGTGTTTCAAAATCGGTTTTGCAAACTCTGGCGACTTTTGAATATAGGCGTCGACGCGTTCGTCGGTGGTAGCCATGCACACCTCGATGACGCTCGGATGTTGAGCAACCGTATTTTACGCCGCAGACAGATTGGTGTCCTGCTGTCGCGCGGCCTCTAAAGGCGCCGGTACCCGCATCGACTCGCCCAACCGGCGCGATTGCGCGCGCATCGTCGTGCCCAGCGCCAGCGGATACAACGTAACCAGGGGGAGTGTCGCGAGAATCTCCGCCATCGTCGTGACCGGCGAAAATGCAAAGCCATGAACGGCCAGCGTGAGCACGCATGCCGCCACTTGCACAATCAATCCACGGATGGTCAACACACGCCCGCCCGCCACGATCTTGTCGCAGATGACCATCATGCTGATCGCCACACTCGGCAGCACGTTGAATTGCATGACCGCGATCCAGAATCCTCCCAACGCCGAATCCACGAGGAGACTTCGCAATTCAGACGCCTGCGCATCGCGGCTGCGCGAGCCCAAATCGCGCGCGAATAGCGGCCACGCGATCGCCGTCACCGCGAGCAGAAACCACGTGAACGGACGCGCCTGATTTTCGTAAAGAACCGAGGCGATCGACGCTGTCGCCAACAACAGTCCGGCCAACCGCAATCGAAACCAGCGTCCGATCATCGTCGTCTCGGCTGGTTTATCCAGCGTCGGCATGGCCACGTGAGACATCAACAACATGCAATTTCCGTTTCGCCGCAAAGTGCGACCCTTATTTGGATCGTGAAGCAGCAATTCAGGTGCCAAAAAGTATGCGCTGCCTAGTTTCGCGGCCGTTCGCGTGCGAAACCGAGGCATCATGCGGGAGGAAACGCATTCAAAGTTTCCGTGGACACGACAGCGGGGCTGCCTCTACGC
>CAZZWP010000119.1:6147-8962 GCA_964657965.1 uncultured Rudaea sp.
TAAACGGGACCGGCGATTGACCCTTAAATTGTCACTTGCAGCCATTTTTTCACACGCGGTTTTTCCGATCCCGCGTTTTCGTAGCGGAGTTCTGCGATGCCCTGTGATGCGCAAACGCTGGCCGACGTCGAACTGTTCGAACATGTCAGCGATGAAGATCGCGCGCGACTTGCGGAGTTCATCGACATCGCCCAGCTCGCCGCCGGTGAAATTCTGTTTAGAGCCGGCGAACCGGGTGAGTCGTTATACGTGGTTCGCTCTGGCGAAATCGAGCTTTTCATTCGCGACACGGCAGGACAAAAGATCGCACTGGCGATCGCCGGCGCGGGCGAAGTATTCGGCGAACTCGCCCTACTCGATCGCGGACCACGCACAGCGACGGCGGTCGCGCTGACGGACTGCGAACTGCTCGAGCTCGATCGCGACGATCTGTTGTTGCTCTTCCAGAAAAGCCCGAATGCGGCGTTGCGCTTGCTGGCGGCGATGAGTCACATGACGCGTAAGGCGGACGAGCTTTTGCGCACGCGTGTCTCGCGCAACGTCAACGAGGAAGTCGAGGAAAAAATCAGCGCGCTGCAGCGCGTTGCCGATTGGATTTCGTGGTTCAGCGGCAGCATGATGTTTTTGACATTGAATCTCGTTTGGTTCGTGATTTGGATCGCCATAAATACGTGGAACTTCAATCTGCCGCAGTTCGATCCTTATCCATTCGGTTTGTTGACAATGATCGTGTCGCTCGAGGCGATCTTCCTCTCGTGCTTTGTTCTGATCAGTCAGAACCGTCAGGCCGAAAAAGATCGCGTGCGAGCGGATATCGAATACGAAATCAACGTCAAAGCCGAGCTAGAGATTGCGCATCTGCATGAAAAGACCGATCGCATCTACGCAGAGATGCTCGAGCATTTCAATCGAATCGAAAAACGTGCGGCAAATTCGTAGCGTATCGATCAAATCAATGCGCGAATCGTACGCAGCCACGTCGCGATGCGTTCGGCCCACGCGCGTTGTCCGGCGGCATCGGTAATCAGATCCTGCCGAATTTCCAATCCGACATTAAGTAAACCCCGCGCTTCGCCATGTACGGGAATAGCGTAGTCGGTGGTCGCGGTCACGGCGTACGGCTGGTTGTCGCCGACCTGCCACTCGCCCTCTTTCCGTATTCGTGTCAGAAGCAATTTCGCGACACGCGCATCGTTTCCGTACAGCGTTCCGATGTGCCACGGTCGTGCGACACCTAAATACGCCGGCGTGAAACTGTGAACCGAGATCAGAATCGTTGGTTTATTTTCTAGCTCACGCCGATTCAACTCGTCAGCGATACGATCGTGATACGGCTGGAAGATTTCTCGTGCCCGCGCACGTCGCGCCGCTTCCGGAAGTGCGACATTTACCGGGATATCGGTGTTTTCGCTACGCGTAACAATCGAGCCGGCGGCCGATAGCGGCCGGTTGCAATCGATAACCAGTCGCGAATACGTCTGCCGAATAAAAAACGCATCGAGCAGCGCAGATAAGTGGGTTCCGACACACGCCGCGCCGATATCCCACGCGATATGTCGTTCGCGATCGCCGGCAGATACGCCCAAATCACCGAGTGCGCGCGGAATGCGCCGGCCGGCGTGATCGCAAATCAGAAAGAACGGCGACGACCCATGCGCGTTTTCGATAGTGAACGGCGCCGGCTCATCGGCCGCGAGCAACGTGTGACGATCGGTTTCAACCATGCGTGAGCGTCCATTTCCGAAGAACGTTGTATTCGGGTTCGTTCACGATGCTTTCAATCAGAAAAAATTCGCGCACGCGCCAACGAATCGGAGCGATCGAAACCGGTTGCAACACGTCGGCGTTGCTTCTCGAAATACTGACGTGCGGGACGAAAGCGTTCGCGCCGCGAAACTTTTGACGCGCGAAATGAAGTCCTTCGACAAGTTTTTCGTGGAGCATCGCGAGATTCGTCGGAGCGTCTTTGCAGCCTATCCACCAAGGGATGTCGCCGCTCGGAAACGATCCGGCGTTGTCGAGCGTCAAATCGAATGCATCGGCGACGACGCGATCGGCCGCCGCTGTCGCTTTGCGGATTACGTTTTCGGGAAAAATCCCGAATGTGTCGATGTATACCAACGTCATATGCTGACGATGAGGTTTGATCTTACGTCCGAATGCCGCATTCGATTTTGCGATAGTGGCGATCGCTATCTCGATCTGCGCGACAACCGATTCGTCCGGAATCAACGCGAAGAAAAGATGACGAACCTTGCCATCCATCGGCGGCTCGATACCGGACAAGCCGGGTTGCATCGCATTAGAACGGGGCATCGCAGCGCCGCCGATTACAATTCGGTCGGAGCCAGAACCTGGTCGAACGTGTAGACGCCTGGATCTCGACGCGCGATCCATATCGCCGCTGCCATCGCACCTTTGGCGAAAATATCGCGATTGCCGGCGCGATGCGTAAATTCCAGACGCTCGCCATCAGTCGCGAACACGACAGTATGCTCGCCAACGATGTCGCCGCCGCGCAATGCGGCAAAGCCGATCTCGCCCGCCTTGCGCGCGCCGACGTGGCCGTGTCGCCCATAAACGGCGTGCTCTTCGAGCGTTTGTTTGCGCCCGTCCGAAATGGCGTGACCTAACGCGATCGCGGTGCCGGATGGGGAATCTTCTTTTCGCCCATGATGAATCTCGACGATCTCGCAATCCCAATCCGGCATTGCCGCGGCGACACGACGCACCGTGCGCAGCAACATCGCGGCACCCAAACTGAAATTGGCCGACCACAAAACGGGAATCGTATGAGAGGCGCGTTCCATCGCGT
>CAZZWP010000119.1:8972-9561 GCA_964657965.1 uncultured Rudaea sp.
GACGAACGCGATGCGACGCTCGAGCGCCAGCGCCAGCGCGGCGTCGAAGACGACCGGTCCGCTGAAATCGACAAGGACATCGCACGGCGTATCCGGATCGAGCGATGTCGAAAAGTCCACGTCGCGCGGCAATGAGCCGAACACGCGATCGAGCGGCTCATCGGCCAATCCCGACCCTGGCCGCACGAGTGCGCACGCTAATCGCGCCTGCTTGGATTCCAGCACCGCGCGAACAACCGACTGGCCCATGCGGCCAGCCGAACCCCACACCACGACATCGACGAGTTCGCTCATCCGCAAATCGTAACGTAAAGGCGCCGGGAAGTGACGCGGCGCGATGTGAAGATTGGTAACTCGCCCGCATCGGCGGCTAAAGCGGCCGATGGACGGGACTTACACTATCCGATCAGGATGTCACGCGTTCCCAAAATTGCTTGACACCATCGAGCCATGAGCTGGCGCGCGGCGTATGCGAAGCCGCATCGTCGCCAAAACCCGATTCGAATTCTTCCAACAATTCGCGCTGACGCTTCGTGAGTTTGACGGGCGTTTCCACCACCACGCGGCAAATCAAATCGCCGACATGGCC
>CAZZWP010000120.1:0-9537 GCA_964657965.1 uncultured Rudaea sp.
CGGGCCTCTCGCGCTTTACGCCCCTGGTGTTCTTCCGCTGGGACCGCGCACCGGTTGCGACACCTGGCCCGGCTGCATGCCTTCGACAAGATTGGCGAACGCTTCGGGCACTTCGTCGTAATGACGCCAGCCAAGATCGCCGCCTTGCAGCGCGTCCGGCGCGCTCGAAAAACGAATGGTGGCGGCGGTGAAATCCATGCCGCCGGCGATTTGTTTCTCGACGTCGTCGGCTTTGTCGCGGGCTTCCTGTATCTGCTGGGCCGTGGCGCCTTCCGGCAAATTGATGAGAATGTGTTGCAGATGCAGCTCGCCGTCTTTCAGGCTGTTGCTGGCGAGCAGGATGTCGATTTCGGAATCCGAGACGAACGACTGGCTTTGCACGACGCGTTGCTGCAGTCGCTGAACCATGATCTGCTCGCGCAAATTCTTGCGGAATTCGTCGAAATCCATACCTTGTTGCGCCAGCGAGGAACGCAGTTGTTGAACGGTGATCTTGTTGTTCTCCGCGACGCGCTGCATGGCTTGGTCGACATCGGCGTCGCTGACGCGAATGCCGGTCGTCTGCGCGCGCTGAACCTGCAGGCGCAGCATGATCAAACTATCGAGCACCTGCTTTTCGAGTACGTCGTGCGGCGGCAGTTGCTGCGGACTGTTGCGGTATTGCGCGGTCACATTCGCGACGGCGCGATCGAGATCGCTTTGCAGGATCACATCATCTTCGGCGATGGCGACGATGCGGTCGAGCGGCTCTTTCGACGCGAGCTGCGCCGAAACACTGGACGTGACGCCGAGACCGGCAAGGAAAAGACAAGCGAGGGCGACGATCTTGTTCATCGGCAAACTACATCTCGTGAGGGTGCGTGGATCGCACCGTGGTGGGTCGGGTTGTGGACGTTTCGCCGTTGTTGCGTGGGCGATTCGGCGCGACATCATGCGGTGCGGGGCATAACAAATCTGTTATGACCGAATCCGTCAGGAAAAAATTCCCTTGCGCCCGCTGCATGTGCACCGCTATTCGTAGCCAAGGATAGCACGGCGCAGGAAGCTTTCGGTGCGCGTGCCGGTGCCGGCCAGGCCTTTGAACTCCACCTCGAAATACAGTCCGGTGTTGGGCTTGATCTGGCCAATGGCATTGATGTACCGCCGCAACAGAAAGCGCATGGCGACACAGCAGCTGTCGTATTCGGTGCCGGCGAATGCTTCAAGCAATTGGCGGTCGAGAAGCGAATAGTAGTACCGGCCAATCAGGCTCCAGCGGTCGTTCAAGGGATACAGAGCCGCAGTATCCACTTGCTCGAGTAAACCGCGCCGATAGCGATAGGAGATGTTGAAAATGCCATCGCTGCCGAAGCGGTGCTCCAGGCTGATCGACGACAGGTCGGTATGGT
This sequence comes from uncultured Rudaea sp., assembly GCA_964657965.1. Taxonomy (GTDB): domain Bacteria; phylum Pseudomonadota; class Gammaproteobacteria; order Xanthomonadales; family Rhodanobacteraceae; genus Rudaea. Next base: position 1,389 of record CAZZWP010000120.1, read on the forward strand.
GCATGTTGTCGATCAGCATGTCGGTTTGCGGGTCGACGACTTTGGAGTTTGGGTTGTATTGTTGATCCCACTTGATGTCCCAGCGATCGTTCAGGCGCAAGTCGACTTCCGCGACATAATCCGATCCCGAATAGTCGACTTCAGGAACGAATGGTAACTGCACGCGTTGCGGATCGAAATAGTGAATCTGTCCGATGCTGGCGCTCAGCAACTGATCGCCGGACGAGGTATCGATCAATCGCGACGTCAACGCCACCGTCAAATTGTTCGCGTTGCTCTGCCGGTCGCCGCCGACGAACGCGTTGTTGCGGAACAGGCTGGGAAAATCGAAGGTCGGCAATTGCGTATCGAAAATCGGCAAATCGGCCTGATTGCGATAGGGCACGCGTAAATAGTAGATGCGCGGTTCGAGCGTTTGCGTGAATGCGTTGCCGAACAGATCGGCGTCGCGATCGAAGACCATACCGGCATCAACGCTGAAAATCGGCACGGAACGGCTGGGCGAATGATCGCTGAATTGCGGCGACGTGGGATTCGTCAAATCGTAACCCGCGACGTTGCGGAGATCGTAGGTCGTGTAGCGCAGTCCGAGTTCCGGACGAATGAAATATCCCGCCGTCTCGATCGGATAGGCGACGTAGGGATATAAATCCAGACGCTGGCCTTCGAGTGCGGTGACCGACGTGAACACATTGTTCGTGCCGGGTTGCAGAACGTCGAACGGGCCTTTCTGAAAATTCACGTATTCCGCATTGATGCCGGTGACGAAATCGCCGATGACGGGATGTTCGGCCTGAAACGTGGCGCGCGGCAGACGCTCGTAGGGAAGAAACGCTTCGGAAAGAAACGGCTCAGTAATCTGCGTGCTGTCGCCGCCGATGCTCGCGCTCCACCATTCGCCGCGGCCATTGATGTAGGCGCTGGAGCCGAGCAGTGACGTGGCCGATGTCGTCAGCGTATCGCCGTAGTCCTGAAAATACTGTTTATCCGAAACGCGGTTGATGTCGACCGCCGCGCCCCAGTTCTGGTTGAAATAGTTGAAGTCCTGAATGTGGATCTGATACCGCTGGGTCGGAATTTCCAACGGCGTCTGCAGCGGCGCAAGTCCCGCCGCCTCTTCTCCGGAAATCTGGCTGAGTTCATCGGAGACATTCATGTCGTGCGGCGTATAACTGGCGTCGATCTGCAAGCGATCGGTCGGATCGATGTAGCGGAATTGCCCCGCCACGATCACGCCACGCTCCGACGACAGCAGCGGTTCGATCGTCGCATCGTAATTCGGCGCAAGATTAAGGTAGTACGGCGCGCCGATCTCCAGACCCTTGCGCGTGCTGACGGCAATGGTCGGCGTAAGAAATCCTGTTTCGCGCTCGTTGTTGAGCGAGACACTTAAATACGGAAACCAGAAAAACGGCACGTCGCCGTAGTAGATGGTCATGCTGTGTCCGTACGCACGCTGTTCGACGTGATCCATCTCCATCGTGTTGCCGTGGATGTGCCACTGCGGCTCGTCGATGTCGCACGTGGAATACGTCGCGTCGGTAAATTTCGTGTGGTCCGGATCGGTTTCGTTCACCGTCGCCGCCGTGCCGTTGCCGCGTTCCTGCAAGAGTTGGTAGCGCGCGTTGGTAATGTACGTCGTGCTCGGTGTCACCGTGCCTTTGGCGTGATCGCCGGACAACAACATGCTGTTGTCCTGCATGCGCACGTTGCCGTCGGCGGTGTAATCGGTCGTTTCCGTCTCGAACGTGAGGAAGTCGGAACGCAGCAACTGATCGAGGCGCTGCAAACGTACTTCGCCTTCGAGCCGGTAATGCGTTTGATCGGTGCTTTGGACACGCGTTGCGCTGACATCCGTCGGCGCTTTCGAGCGATCGCCTTCGGTCGGCAAACCGGACACGAAGAAGTCGAGCATGTCGTTTTTCTTGCACCCGTCGAAATTCGTCCTGTGCTTCGGGCAGATCAGGACACCGACGGGACAAATCGTCGGCGTCGTGGTAACCGCCGTGTCCGCCGCTGCGATTTGCGCAACGGCCAGCGCCAAGGCGACTACGATAAAGCGAACGCGATACATCCCCAAACGATACGGATTCGACACGGTGTTCCGTCTAAAGTGCGACAGGCGGCAAAGCTTGCCTGAATCGGTCGAAGGGGGCAAACCTGCGATTTAAGGATGGGGAGATTTCTGCCGATTGCGCACGTGGTACGGGGCGCGGACTTGACTTTTCCGCTTGGCCAGACGACGAGAAATCGTCGCGCACGATCGGCGGAAGACTTAGTCCAGCATCGCCGCGACATGCGCCGTGGTGCTTTCACGCAACGCGGCAGGACTGTAACCGCCTTCCAGGCTCGACACGATGCGTCCCGACGCGAACGTTTGCGCGATGTCCACCAGTTCACCGGTCGCCCACGCGTAGTCGTCCGCATCCAGATTCAGGTCGGCCAACGGATCCAGACGATGCGCGTCGAATCCGGCCGAGATCATCACCAGTTGCGGTTTCGAATTACGCAACGCGGGTAAAACGATTTGCTCGAATGCGGCACGAAACTCCGCCCGGCCGGCACCGGGCGCCAGCGGGGCGTTGACGATATTTCCCGCGCCGGTTTCGTTGCGCGCACCGGTGCCGGGATACAACGGCGACTGATGCGTCGATGCATACAGAACATTCGGTGTCGACCAGAAAATATCCTGCGTGCCATTGCCGTGATGCACGTCGAAATCGACGATCGCCACGCGATCGAGGCCGCGCGCCAATGCATGCGCCGCACCCACGGCGATGCTGTTGAATAAACAGAATCCCATCGGCTTGTCATGCGTCGCGTGGTGACCCGGCGGACGCACCGCGCAAAAGGCGCGTGTGGTCGCGCCATCGATCACCGCGTCGACCGCCGCGCACACCGCGCCCGCGGCGCGCAGCGCGGCCTCGTAGGAATGCTCCGTCATCATTGTATCCGCATCGAGCGACGCGTAGCCGCCGCTCGGCACGATATCGACGAGCATATCGACAATCTTTTCGGAATGAACGCGCACGAGTTGCTCGCGCGTCGCGCGCGGCGCTTCGACGCGATCGAGCGCGGCGAAACGATCCGCATCCAGCGCGGACAAAACTGTCTGCAATCGCAGCGGCGATTCCGGGTGACCTGGCCCTGCGCTATGCAGCAGGCAAGCGGGGTGAGTGTAGAGTCGCATCGTATGCTCGGATTAGGTTACGGACTTCTTGCGCCGTTCGTGTTGCCACAAAACTTCGCCGCTGCCCGAAGCGCGCGCCAGCACGCGCGCGATCACGAACAACAGGTCCGACAGGCGATTCAGATAGCGAATTGCTTCGGGCCTGACTTCGGATTCGCGCGCCAGAAAAACCGTCTCGCGTTCGGCGCGCCGACAAACCGTGCGCGCCACATGGCAGCACGCTGCCGCCATACCGCCGCCTGGAAGAATGAAATCCTTCAACGCCGGCAAGTCGGCGTTGAATCCGTCGAGCGTCGATTCGAGTCGGTCGATATCCGCGTCGGCGATCATCGCCATGCCGGGAATGCATAATTCGCCGCCGAGATCGAAAAGATCGTGCTGGATTTGCGTCAGCGTTTCGCGGATGGGCGCTGCGATTTCTTGCGCGAGAACCATACCGATGACGCTGTTGAGCTCGTCGACGGTTCCGTAGGCGGTGACGCGTGGCGAATCTTTCGCAACCCGTGTGCCGTCGCCGAGACCGGTCGTGCCATCGTCGCCGGTGCGCGTATAGATTTTTGACAAACGATTTCCCATGACGGGAATAGCAGGTTATGTCGGGGCGCGTTAAGCGGGAATCGTACCCAACACGTCCCACCGCTTCCGCAACACTTCGAATCCACCGAACAGGAGCGCGCTCCACATCAAGGTGCCCGCGATCTGGTTTTTAAGAAACGGCAAAGCAGCCGCGTAGCAAGAAACAAATCCCGCGCGGCAATAATTGGTGTCGCCCATCATCCATTCGGCAAAACTGACGACGACAAAAAACAGCAACGCGCTCGCAATCCCAAAACCCGCCACGCGGACAACCGACACACGATGGCGCAATCCGAATCCAAGCAGAACGCTCGCCGCGACGCACGCGTAAATGAGCGGCAGCAACGAATGCAATCCAATGATCAAATCGGCAAGAAACATCGCCGCCAGCGGAACGATGAACGCCAGACGTCGATCCGTAAAATAAGCCCCGCCAAACAATGCAATGGCTTCGACCGGCGTGAAGTTGTAAGGCAACGCACCCGGAACGAAATAGATGAGCAATCGCACCGCGACGGCGAACGCGATCATGCCCACGAGCACGCCCGTGCGCGGCGATACGACGGGATTTTGTGGAAGACGCTGCATTATTCAGAACTCCGGAATGGTTCGACGCGGCCGATCATTCTTTTTCGAACCGCGAGGCATTCACATAGCATACTTCAAACTGCCCGCCGCGTGAGCGCACGCGGGCCACGTGCGCGTGGTCGATGCGCAGCGCGAACGCCCGCGCCGGCGGCAATCCCAAGGCATGACACAGCAAGGCGCGGATCGATCCTGCATGCGCAATCGCCAGCACGGTATCGTCGTCGCGCGTGGACGATAGCAGCGATGACAACCACGCACCCGTCCGGCGGATCACGTCGACGAAACTTTCGCCCTTCGGTGCTTCCTGGATGACCCAGTTATTCATCCAATGTTCGTAGCGCGCCGCGTCCGAACTGATCACGCTTTCCCAGGATTTGCCGTCCCAATCGCCAAGATGGACTTCGCGCAACCGCGCATCGCTGAGTGGCTCGATGGCAAAGCGCGCGGCAAAAATCGCCGCCGCCTGCTGCGCACGTTTGAGATCGCTGGAAAAAAGAAACCGTGGCGGATCGTCCGACCACGTCGCGGCGAGCTGCTGCACGGCGCCGAATCCGGCCGCGGACAATGGAACATCCGACTGGCCGAGACAAAGCCCCGGCGCGGCATCGACATCGCCGTGACGAACCAGAATCAGATCCATTGCGCCATCGTCGTTGCCGCCTTGCCATTGTCACCTTGGGTGATCGCCGCAGATTAGCATTTTGCCGGCGCAAACGTTGATGCAAAGCGGTGCGCATGTCGCGGTATCATCCGCGCTATGGAAACGGTGGATGTTCTCATTGTCGGCGGCGGACTCGTCGGTTCAAGCCTGGCCATCGCGCTCGATAAATCCGCGTTGCGCGTCGCGCTGGTGGAAGCCGCCGCGCCGACGCTCAACGCCCAACCGAGTTACGACGAACGCAATCTCGCGCTCGCCCGCGCCAGCGTCAACGCGCTCGATGCATTGGATGTTTGGCCATCCATTTCATCGCGCGCAACGCCGATCAGAAACATCCACATCAGCCGGCAAGGCGAATTCGGCGCGATTCGCTTGGACGCGACAAAACACGGCGTCGATTTTTTCGGCGCGGTGATTCCCGCCCGCGAACTCGGCAACGCATTGCTCGCGCGACTGGATCGATGCGCTTCGCTGCAGCGGTTCGCGCCGGCGTCAGTTCAGTCGATCGCACGCGATGGCGACGACATCGTGGCGCGTCTGAAAACATCGGCCGGCGAAAAGGACATCCGTGCGCGGTTGCTGGTTGGCGCCGATGGCACGGAATCGTTCGTGCGTTCGGCGTTGAATATCGACGTCGAGCGCGTCGATTACGGACAAAGCGCCTTCGTCACGACCATTCAAGCCGAACGGGCGATCGATTCCGCGTTCGAGCGTTTCACGGCGACAGGTCCGCTCGCGCTACTTCCGCTTGGCGATCGACGCTTCGGTGTCGTGCTCACCGTGCCGAGTGACGACGCCGAGCGCGTCGCTGCATTCGACGACTCGGCATTCGTCGAATGCCTGCATCACCGCTTCGGCTGGCGACTCGGCCGATTCTCGCGACCCGGACGCCGCACGTCGTATGCGCTGAAGCGCATTCAATCCCGACGTGTGACATCGTCGCGTTGCGTGCTGATCGGCAACGCCGCGCAAACCTTGCATCCGATCGCCGCGCAGGGATTCAATCTCGGCCTGCGCGATGCGCTCACCCTTGCGGAGTTGCTGCGCGACGCAAACGACCCGGGTGCGGACGCGATGTTGAAAGACTATGCCGAGCGTCGGCGCGAAGATCGCGAAGGCACCATTGCCATGAGCGACGGGCTGGCGCGATGGACAAGCAGCGAATCGCCACCACTGAAAATGTTGCGATCACTCGGAATGCTCGCGCTCGATCGCATCGAGCCGCTGCAATCGGCGCTGGTGTCGCGTGGGATGGGATTTCGCGGTGTCGTTCCCGCGCTTGCGTTACGGAGAGCACCATGAACCGGCGCGGGATTCATGATGTGGCTATCGTCGGCGCGGGCATGGTCGGCGCATCGCTCGCGCTACGTTTGGCGCAGGAAGGATTTGACGTCGCGCTGATCGAATCGCGCGAACCGCCCGCGTGGAATGCCGATAACGAAATCGATCTGCGCGTCGTCGCCGTTGCCCCATCCTCTGTCGATTTTCTGGACTGCGTCGGCGTGTGGAACATGATCGTCGCATCACGCGTATCGGCATACCGACGGATGCATGTCTGGGATTCGATCGCGCCAGGCGAACTGACGTTCGACGCGGCCGATAACGGCGATGCGTCGCTCGGCTACATCGCCGAGAATCGTTTGATTCAATCGGTACTGTGGCAGCACATGCAGCGTGCGCAAATCGCATTGCGCGTTCCCGCGCACGTCGAGGCGACGGAATCGAATGCCGATCGCCGCACGCTCACATTCGATGACGGCACGACGCTCAATGCACGCCTCGTCGTCGCGGCGGACGGCGCCGAATCGACGCTGCGCGATTTGTTGCAGATCGGCACGAACACGCGCGAGTACGAACAACGTGCGGTCGTCGCGCACGTAAAAACCGAGCGCGCTCACGAATCGACCGCGTGGCAACGATTCCTGCCCAACGCCACACTCGCATTTTTGCCGCTCGCCGATGGACGCGCTTCGATCGTATGGTCGGTCCCGACCCGCGAAGCGGATCGTCTGCTTGAATTGGACGACGCCGCGTTTTGTCGCGAACTCGGTGCGGCATTCGATTTTCGTCTCGGCACGATCGAAGCCACGACGAAACGCGTTGCAATCCCGTTGCGCATGCGGCTCGCGAAATCCTACATCGCGCCGCGTTTCGTCTTGATCGGCGACGCGGCGCACGTCGTCCATCCGTTGGCGGGGCAGGGCGTGAATCTCGGTCTGCGCGACGCGGCGGAACTCGCTGACATCCTGATCGACGCACGCAACGCCAAGCGCGATTTTGCCGCCGCGCCTGTTCTGCGACGCTATGAACGCCGACGGCGCAGCGACGACACCTTGTCGGCCTACGCGTTCGATTCGATCCAGCGCATCTTCGGCAGCGAATTTCCGCCGATGGCCGCGCTGCGTGGTGTCGGTCTCGCCATTGCCGATCGCATCGCACCGCTCAAGCGTCATCTGTTGCGCCACGCGGCCGGGCGCTGATCCGCCGCACGAATCGGCTATCATGCAGATCACTTTGTGGAGGATGTGCCGTGCCGATCATCAGTCTGATTATTCTGATTCTGCTTGGGATTCTGGGCATTTCGTCGTGGGTAAAAAGTCGCCGGCCGAGTGCGAGTCCGCAGTTGGCCAAACTGGAACAATTTGAGGGATGGATCGGGCTGGTGGGGCTGATCTGGGGCATCGTGATGCTGCTGCAATGGTTGCAGTTGCTGGGTTATCTCAGCTATGCGCTGGGTGCTGCGATCATAGGGCTGGTTACGATTCTGATCATCATTTCGTTGTCGCTGATTCTTGCGATGCCGCTGATGAAGAGTTTGTTCGGGTCGAATAGTTTTACGAATAAGTTGAGCGAGCTGGCGGGGAAGTTGGGGCCGTATAAAGTCGGGCTCGGCTTTGCCTGTCTCGTGTTGGCGATTTACGAGATTGTTTTGATGGCGCAAGTCCGCGCGTTCTAATACCGCTTTCAATTCAGTCTGCAAATGTGTCGACCCGCGAGCAGGATGCCGCGGTTCGACGCCGGCACAGGGATGTGCCGTCGGCGAACAGAGTCCTACGCGAAGAGCAAAGCGTTTTCTTTGGTGACTTTCTTTGACGCTTATCAAAGAAAGTTACCCGCTCGCGCAGCGAGTGGAAGCT
>CAZZWP010000121.1:0-9474 GCA_964657965.1 uncultured Rudaea sp.
GTCGAGTTGCAGAATTTCCTTGTCGTCGAGTCCCGAATACGCCTTGGCGACGGGAACGAGCTGATCGCCTAGCCACAACGCGAACGTGTAGTCGGTGAACAATGTGCTGCGCCGTCCATGCCCGGCCTGCGCGTAAATGAGCACGGCGTCGATCGTGAGTGGATCGATTTTCCATTTCCACCAGTCACCGCGTTTTCGACCCATCTGATAAATGGAGTCGCGACGCTTGAGCATGATGCCTTCGACACCGCGCTCGCGCGCCGACGCGCGTAACGCGCGCGCGGATGCCCAACCACCGACGGACAGCTCACTCGATAGCGCGATGCGCCGATCGCCATGCGCGTCGAGAAGTTCTTTGAGTAGATGGCGACGTTCGTGTAGCGGTCGATCACGCAGATCGACGCCGTCGAGTTCGAGCAGGTCGTACGCGAGCATGCGAACCGGTGTGTCTTGCAACGACTTCGCGCCGGGCTTCTTGCGTTGAATGCGCGTTTGCAAGGCCGTGAACGGCATCGGCGCATCGCCCTCGCGCCAGGCGAGCAGTTCGCCATCGATCACGGCATCGCGCGGCAATCCGGCGGCCGCTTCTTCGATTTCCGGGAAGCGGCCATCGAGCCGTTCTTCCCCGCGCGACCATAACGCGACAACGTCGCCGCGCCGAATCAGTTGCAGACGAATGCCATCCCACTTCCATTCGAGTGACCAGTCCGCGATGTCGCCGAGCGATTTCGCATCGTCGATTTGCGATGCGAGAAAAAACGGAAACGGTTGGCTGGAATCCTCAGCGCGCGCTTCTTTCGACAAGAGCGATAAATAAAATTCCGGCGTCGGCGGCCAGTCACCCAGCATGCGTTGCGCGATGCGCGCGATATCGACACCGCTGATCTCCGCCAGCGATTGCTGCACGAGCCGTTGCGAGACGCCGACGCGCAATGCGCCCGTCAGCAATTTGTTGAAGACCAGTCGTTCGCCAAACGGCAATGTCTGCCACGCCTCGACGATAGCCGCGCGACGCAGCGCGGATTCGGCGTTCGCAATCGGTAGCAGACGATGTTCGATCCATTCCGATAATGCGATATCTTCGGCGGGCACGTCGGGATCGTCCATCAGCAATGTGAGCGTTTCGGCGAGATCGCCGACGTGCGAATAACTTTCGTCGATCAACCACGGCGGAACTACCGTGTATTCCGATGCCCATTCCCGCAACTCGCCGGACGACGCGATGCGCGCTTTCGCACCGCCGATTTTTCCGCCCGCGAGTAAGCGCAATGTCCACGCGGCATCGGCCGGCGCGGCATTTCTGAAATACGCGGCCATCGCGGCGCGCTTGTCGAGCGTGCCGGTGCTTTGATCGAGCTCGCGATACAGCGCGGCGAAACGGCGCATCAGTCGTCCTCGCCGAAATTCGTCGTGAACGTTTCGGTGCGAATGCCTTCGTCGTTGAGCACGCGCACGAGCGCATCGGTGTTGCCGTGTGTGGCGATGACGCGCGATGCTCCGGTGTCGCGGATCGTGCGCAACAAGTCCGGCCAATCGGCATGATCGGAAATCACGAAACCACGATCGACGTTACGCCGCCGCCGATTCCCGCGAATGCGCATCCATCCCGACGCGAAGCCGTGTTGCGCTTTGCGAAATCGTCGCAACCACGTGCTGCCCGCCGCCGAGGGCGGCGCGAGAATCAGCTCACCGGCGAAATCGGTTCCGCGCCGTTGATCGCCGACGGGAATCGTCGCCAACATGTGAACGCCAGCGTGCCGGTATACTTGTACACCGTTCTCGATAGCGCCGTGAACGAATACCGGACGATCGGTGACGGCAGCCAGTTCGGCCAACACGCGTTGCGCCTTTCCGAGCGCATAACAATAAAGAATGGCCGCTTCGCCGCGTTCGGCGCATGCGTCGCGCCAGGCAACGATTTCGCGGGCGACGTCGCTCGTTGCCGGCCATCGGTAAACGGGTAAACCGAATGTCGCTTCGGTGATAAAGGTATTGCATTTCACGACTTCGAAGGGCTGGCACGTCGGATCGTGCTGACGTTTGTAATCGCCCGACGCGATCCACACGTCGCCATCGACTTCGATGCGGACCTGCGACGAGCCGAGCACGTGGCCGGCGGAGTGCAACGACACGCGCGCGTCGCCGACCATGAAGGCGTCACCGTAGTCGAACGCATGGTACCGCTGCTCGCCGAGACGCCAACGCAGAATGGGCAGGCCCAACGACGATGTGAAATAGTCACCCATGCCCATCCGCGCGTGATCGCCGTGACCATGCGTGATCACAGCGCGCGCGACCGGCCGCCACGGATCGATGTAGAAATCGCCCGCGGCGCAATAAAGTCCCGATGGCGTCGCGACGACGAGTTCCGCTTCACTCATGTGCTGGCGCCCCGTGCCTGCAATGTTTCACCGTGATCCTAAACGATGATTAAAGCATCGCGAGGCTGACGTGAAGTTGAAGCGAAACCCGCGCGAGAAAAAATCAGGCGGCGTTGCCGCGCTCCAGGCGCGAACTGCGGTTACGCAAGATCCACGCCGTCATGCGCTCGATGAGATATCGGTTGCAGTCGGGATCGGGCACATCGGACGCCAGCGTGATGAGGAGATCGAACAATTCCACGGCGACATCGCCGGCGCTGGTCGATACGTCCGCGATCCGATCGACCACGGCATCGACTTGGCGCGTTTCGACGATCTGCGCGACGACTCTCGGTGCGGCATCGCGCGCGACTTCATCGGCGCACGTCAAGAACAGACTCAGGCCGTCGCCGCGCGAGCCGAATCCGAGTGTCCACGATTTATCCGCATGCCGGCAGTACGCATGCACATTCAGCGGTACGAATTTCACGCTATCCCCGATTTGTAGGAAAGTTGCCGCGCAATGTTCGGTGTGATCACTGTATTACGTCAAGCATGTAAGGGTTTTGTGAGAAGGAATTGAAGGGTCATGCAAAGCGCAAATCGATTGGCGAGCGATATGGCAGATTGCCGTAAAAATGGCGTTGGATCGCCGTTTAAAGGGGTTGCCCGTGCGGCACGGCGCTTGCTGTATTACCGGCGCAGGGCCAACAAGGAGGATTTACTAACATGGGTAACAACGTTAACCAAAATAACGATCAGCAGCGTAAAGACCAGCAGAAGCAGTCGCCGGGCCAGCAAGCCGGCACCGGCAACAAGCAGGCAGGTCAGCAGGATCAACAAAACAAGTCCAATAAACAGGACAGCCAGACAGACCAATCGCGCTCTGGCAATCAGTCAAACCCGCCGCAACGCAGTGGCGGTTCAAATCACTGATTCGTTTCGTCGTCAGATGATTTAGTCGAAAGCCCCGTCTCAGCGGGGCTTTCGCTTTGTGAGGACCCGCTTTATACGAGCGCGGAAATATTTGATGATGCGTGGCGGACGCACTGCCGCTGGCGGAAGACGGGGCGATTATGTGGTTCTTTCCCTACCGGCTGGATGTGAGCCTTTATCAGATTCCATTTCTGACGATCATGGTTTGCCTTGTCTGCATCGGAACTTTTCTGTCGCAAATCAAATCGTCGAAACAGTTCGAATCAAATTTGATGAACTATTGCTCTGGCGAGCTGGACGCCAATCTGCGCGCGATGTTAAACAGCATCGACGACGCCAGTACCGGCCGTGGCTGCGCCAACGTGTTCATGGCGCTGCGTGAATCGAAAGATCGCGACGCGAAAATCAAGCAGCTCGCAAGCGAAGTGAACGGCCTGGAGTTTTATCAGAATAACGAGGACGACATCCGTTATAAGGAAAGCGCCATCCGCTACGGCTACGAGCAATTCGAATCACTCGTCCCGCAAGAGCTGACCGATCAAATCGCCTACCAGCCCGACCGCTACAACGTCCTCACCATGGTTACTTCGACATTCGCGCACGCGAGCTGGAGTCACCTCATCGGCAATCTTATTTTCTTCTTCGTTTTTGCATCCTGCGTGGAGTGTGCACTGGGCTCGATCAATTTCGGGGTCGTTTTTCTCGTGATGTCGATCGTGACCAGTCTTGCTTACAGCCACAGCGTGTCGGCAGTTGAAGCATTGCCTTCGATAGGATTATCCGGCGTTGCAATGGGCATGATGGCGTTGCTGACGACGCTGCTTCCGCGCGCGAGAATCTGGTGCTTTTTCTGGTTTCTGGTTTGGTTCAGGCGCTTCACGTTGCCGGTAGTGGTGATCGCGGCGTGGTACATCGCTTGGAATATTTACGATCTGAGCGAACACGATCCGTCATCGCGCATCAATTACATGGCGCATGTCAGCGGTGCGGCGTGCGGAATCGTGATCGGATTGTTTTTCCGAATCGCGACGCCGCACCGCATCGAACGTCTTACGATGGCGATGCAGAACTAGCCGAGGCCGCCGCGGATTGGATGTACTGGCGCAACGCCCGCGCGAGCGTCGCGGGTTTGCTTTTGCGTATCGCGATTGTCGGTGTGTCATGCCAGATCGCACATGCGTGAATGGCTTCCGCGAGATCGGTGAGGATAGCGGCGTTCGCATCGATGCCCTCCTCCAGATAAATCGCCTTGATTTCGAATATTCCTGTCGCGCGATGGGCCTTTGCGTCGAGCCGTCCTATGAATGCGCCGCGACGAAGAATAGGCAAGACGAAATATCCGTATTTTCGTTTCGGCGCCGGCGTATAGCATTCAAGCGTGTAGTCGAAATTAAACATCGCGCTGGCACGCGCGCGATCCCATACAATCGGATCGAATGGCGATAGCAATGTCGTGTACGTCGCGCGCAATCGCGATTGTTGCGCGCGTTTCAGCAACGCAAGATTATCGCGATGTACGTAACCCGGAAATTCCCAGCCGCGCACGTACACGCGAATCAATTCACCCGAATCGACTAGCGCCTGCAAGTCGGCATCCTTGTGCTTTTTCGGCGTCCGAAAATAATCGGCGATCCAACGTGCCTGCGTGATGCCGAGCGCGCGCACCGCGCCGACGACGAATTCGTATCTCGTGTCGACTTTCGTGTTTTTGTCGAAGCCAATCCGCGAAAGCACGCGTTCGGGTAAATCATAAACGCGCTGAAAACCGTCGCGGCGAGAAATCATCAGCTCGCCGAGCGCGAACAACGCTTCGAGCCAACGCTTTTCGTCCTTCCAGCCCCACCATCCCGCGCCGACTTTTTGTTCCGCCTCGAAATCGGACGTCTTTACTTCCCCGTGCTCACGGATATGCGCGAGCAGCTTGTCCATGCCCGCGCGATTGTCGCGATGCATGCGCTGCGCGAGTTTGTACGCCCAGTGATGGGCGCGAATCGATACATCGCTGCGCTGCAAGGCGATGTCTTCCGCCGGTGCAAAACACGCCTCGTGCGCCCAGCATTCGAACACGGCGCCGCGCCTGAGCAGATCGCCCAGCCAGCGCAGATCGTAACGGCCTACGCGCGAAAACAACACGAGATACGGGCTGCGAGCCACGACGTTGATTGTGTCAATCTGCAACAGCCGCATGCGCCGTATCGCTTCCAGCACGCGCTTGCGCGTGGCGCGTGCCCGCGGTGGATTCAACAGACCCTGAACGGCCAGTTGCAGATTACGCGCCTGTTGCGCCGATATGGCGTACGCTGCTCGGACTTCGCGCGCGGGCGTTGCTTTGGCCATGTCGTTTTCGGTGTCGCCTCGCGCAAAGAACGCATTTTCGCGTTACGCACCGCTTCTTACAAACAGGCGCAATCGTTTCCCGGCCACTCAGGTTTTCGATCACTCAAGGAGGATGTATGAAAATGAATAAGTTGTTCGTTTCATTAGCTATCGGCTTATTCGCAATCGCCGCCGCCGCGCAAGACAATACAACGCGGATGACGGATCGCAACGGCAATACCGTCATTGTGCACTCGGGGCAACCGGCGCCCGTGAATTACGGACCAGCACCGAGTTTCGAGCAGCTCGATCCGAATCACGACGGCTCGATCAGCCGCGAGGAAGCCGCGGCCTACCCGCCGCTGCTCAACGATTTCGATTTCATCGCGCATCACGCCGATAAAATCTCCCGCGCGCAATTCGAACGCTGGAACAAATCGCAAAACCGGTAACGCTCCGCAGCCGATCCAGGCGGCGCGCACGCGTCGCCTGGACGCCTGCACAATCCCACGCTTATGATGGGCCGGCGTCGCGGCGCGACACGGGGAGAACACGATGGCGTCAAACCAGAAATCGGAACGCACTGTCTTCAGTGATATCCGTGACACGCTAGGCGGCATCTTCGGCGGAAAACTCGACGCGAAACACGAAGCGCTCATCCAGGGCATGTTCGCCTTGCTCGGCGCGATGGCTCGCGCCGATGGTGTCGTTTCAACCGAAGAAGCCACGTTCACCAACACGCTGATGGATGAGCTGAAGCTTTCGACGCGCGCCCGGCAGGTGGCAACCGAAGCGTTCGCGATCGGCTGCAAGCGCGAGTTCGATCTCGACAAAGAAGTATTGCGTCTGCTCAGCCATTTTCGACGCGGCTCCGACGAAGTCAATCGCGTTTACGAAGCGCTGCTGCGTCTGGCCGCCGCCGATTCCATGATTCGTCCGGGCGAACGGCGTTTCCTCGAGAAAATGACGCTCGGCCTCGGCTTCGAACCCACCGAGCTCGATGTGCGATTGACCCGCATCATGCACTGACGCCGCGCGAACGCGGCGTCAGCACCAACGATTATTTCAAGTTGTCCGTTTTGCCGATGAACGCGGCGACGTCGTCGTGGATGCGCTTCAACGACTCATCGTGTGCATACACCATGTGGCCCGACTCGTAAAAATCGTACTCGATGTTCGCCTGCAACTTCGCCGGCATCGGCAGATGGCGCATCTCGAACACCGCCGCGAAATACGGCGTAGCCAAGTCGTAATAGCCGCCCGTCAGCAAGATATGCAAGTTCGGGTTGTAGATCATGGCCGTCGCCAGATCCGGCATGACGTTGGTCGAAATCGGAAAACCGGATTGACCGCCGGGCGGCTTGTGATCCCAGCTCCATGGATTCACATCGCCGAACACGTGGAAAGTCGTGTTGTCGCCGAACTTCAATTCCTTGCGCGCATAATCGTTGTAAGCCGACACATACGCCGAACTGATCGCAGCCGACTGCGGATCGTATTGCGCTTCCTTATCGAGCGGATCGGGGCTCGGTCCGGAGAAACGCGTATCGAGGCGACCGGTGGTCATACCTGTTTCGTCCTGCAGCGTTTTTTCGAACTCGCCGCCGTAGACGCGAAGATTCGCCTTCTCGATGTAGTCGACCGGCAATCCCGTGAACTCGTGCAGTTTTTCCGCGACGGCGCGTCGCCGCGTCGGATCAAGCGTCGCGCCCGCCGCGAGCGCGACGAGATAATCGTTCATCGCATATTGTTCGACTTCGGCGAGAAACGGTTTTAGTTCTTTCGGCGAATTCGGCACGCGATGGTGATACCACGCCGTCGCGGCATAGGTCGGCAACGCCAGCGCGTAGGCCTGATCGACGCCAGGATTGAACTGCGGCGCATCGATGTCGTTGCTGAAACTTAAAATCTGCGACAGCAAAATGATGCCGTTCAAATCCACACTCTGTTCGGTTTCGAGTTTGTTCGCGAGCACCGCCGAGCGCGTCGTGCCGTAACTTTCACCGAACAGGTATTTCGGCGAATTCCAGCGTCCGTATTGCGACAGGAATTTCGTGATGAACTGTGTGAATGCTTCGCCATCCTGATCGACGCCATAAAATTCCTTGCGGCGCTCCTGCATTTTCTTGTCTTTTTTGTCCTTGTCCTTTTCCGCGACGAGCAGGCGCGAGAATCCCGTTCCGGGCGCGTCGATGAACACCAGATCGGTCGCATCGAGCAAACTGTATTCGTTGTTCGCCAATCGATACGGCGCCGCCGGCGTGTGCTGATCGTCGGCCGTGATCACACGCTTCGGACCAAACGCACCCATGTGCAGCCACACCGTCGAGGAACCCGGACCGCCGTTATAGAAAAACGTGATCGGGCGCTTGCCGCTTTCGTCATGTTTGAAATACGCCGCGTAGAAAATGCTGGCGGTCGGATCTTCCTTGTTCTCGTCTTTGCCGGTGAGGATGATCGTGCCCGCGACCGCTTTGTAATCGATCTTGCGGCCGCCGATCGTCACACTGTTTTCCGTTATGACCTGTTGCGGCTTCATATTCGGATCTTCCGGCGCCGACGATTTTTTATCGTCATCCTTCGCCGCATCTGCCGACCACGCAGGCGCGAGCAGCACGCACGCGATGCCGAACAACAACCCTTTCGCTAAGCGATTCATAGCCTCTCCCAGAAAGTACGACGAACGATTCGGACAACGCGGGATTGTCGATGATCCATCGTCGTCACCCATGCGCCGGAAGTCACGAGCCAGATGCCGCGAGTATGACGATTCCGGCATACTTCGGCGATGAAACGCGGCACCATCACCATCATCGGCGCGGGACTCGTCGGCGCTTTGCTGGCAACACTACTGGCCCAGCGTGGATTTTCGGTTGATGTTTTCGAGCGCCGGCCCGACCCGCGCAAGTCCGGTTTTATTGGCGGACGTTCGATCAATCTCGCACTGGCCGAGCGTGGCTGGCACGGCTTACGTCTGGCCGGGTTGCAAGAACGTATCGGTGCCATCGCCGTCATGATGCGCGGACGCATGGTCCATCATTTGGACGGCCATACGGAAATGCTTCGTTATGGGCGCGATGATAGCGAAGTGATCTGGTCGGTCAGTCGCGGCCGTCTGAATATGGAACTGATCGACGCCGCGGAATCCGCCGGCGCGCGTGTGCATTTTGATCGTCCATTACAAGCCGTCGATTGGAAGACATCGACACTACGATTTCCGGACGACAATTCGCACGTCGCCAAGACCATCATCGGCTCGGACGGGGCCGGTTCCGCGCTGCGCGACGCGATGAATTCGCAAATCGATCTTGGCGAACGATTCGATCCACTCGATCACGGTTACAAAGAGCTGGAAATCCCGCCGCGACAAGGCACGTTCGCGATGGAACCTCATGCGCTGCACATCTGGCCGCGCGGCAACTACATGTGCATCGCCTTGCCGAATTCCGAAGGCAGTTTCACCGTCACATTGTTTTTGCCGAATGCCGGCAATCCGAGTTTTGAAACGATTATCACGAGCGAGGACGCTCAAGAATTATTCGCGCGCGATTTCGCCGATGCGTTGCCGCTGATTCCCGAATTGCACAAAGACTTCGCGATCAACCCCACCGGCATGCTCGGCACGCTTTATCTGGATCGCTGGCATCTGGATTCGCGCGCATTGTTGATCGGCGACGCCGCGCACGCAATCGTGCCCTTTCACGGTCAAGGCATGAATTGCGGATTCGAAGATGCGGTGGAGCTCGCCGCATTGATGGAAAGCGGCACCGACATCGAATCGATTTTCGCCGACTTCGAAAAATGTCGCAAACCCAACGCCGACGCCATCGCGGAAATGGCGCTGGAGAATTATGTCGAGATG
>CAZZWP010000122.1:0-1064 GCA_964657965.1 uncultured Rudaea sp.
TCATTATTGCTTGCCGAGGTTGGCCTGCACGATGGAATCGGCTGCCGCGTCAGCGGACGCGAGATCGGCGCTATAGACGTCGGTTTTCGCAATCGAACGGCTCGCCGGGGTTTTCGAAAGTACGTCGCCGCCGCGTTCGTGTGTGTCCACCTTCACGTCCGTCGACAAACCGATACGCAACGGATACTTGTCGAGTTCATCCTTCGACAGCGTGATGCGAACGGGAACGCGCTGCACAACTTTGATCCAGTTACCCGACGCGTTTTGTGCCGGTAGCAGCGCAAACGCACCGCCGGTGCCAGCGGCAAGACCTTCGACCTTTCCGTGAAACGTTACTTTCCCGCCGTACACATCGGTTGTTACTTCGACATCCTGTCCGATGCGAATGTGCGCAAGTTGCACTTCCTTGAAATTCGCGTCGACCCATAAATCGTGCAACGGCACGATCGTCAACAAGGCTTGTCCGGGTGTGATGCGACTGCCGATCTGCACACTGCGCTGCGCCACGTAACCGCTCGCCGGCGCAACGATCGCGTTGCGATGCGAATTGACCCACGCTTCGCGATAGGCCGCGCGCGCTTGCAGCACGGCCGGATTGCTCGCGACATCGTTGCCATCGACCAGCGCATGCGACGCGGCGGCCTGTCGTTGCGCGGCTTCGAGCGCCGACTTCGCATCCGCCACCGCTTGCCGCGCGTGCGCCACATCTTCCGGCGCGACGGCGCGCTCGGCGAGCAGCGGCTCGCGTCGACTCAAATCCGCTTGCGCACGCGTCAGTTCTTCGCGACGCGCATCGATCGCCGAATCGTATTGTCCGGCAACGCTCGTCTGCTGCCGCACCTGCCGCACCGCCTGCGCCAGCGCGCTCTGCGCTTTCGACAGATTCAGATCGGCATCGGTCGGATCGAGTTTGACGAGAACCTGTCCGGCTTCGACGAGTTGCGTGT
Source organism: uncultured Rudaea sp. (assembly GCA_964657965.1). Classification (GTDB taxonomy): domain Bacteria; phylum Pseudomonadota; class Gammaproteobacteria; order Xanthomonadales; family Rhodanobacteraceae; genus Rudaea. The sequence continues at coordinate 948 of CAZZWP010000122.1, forward strand.
CGTCGGCCAGCAGGGCGATCACCGTGCCCGACACCTGCGACGACACGATGACCTGATTGCCGTTGACATACGCGTCGTCCGTCGTTTCGCGCAGCGAAAAAACGAAAATGTATAAAA
>CAZZWP010000122.1:1074-9455 GCA_964657965.1 uncultured Rudaea sp.
AAGTACCCAAACGACGGCGATGACGACGAACGCCAGCGCCAGGACGGTCAAAACAATCCGTCGCTTGCCTTTGCGCGGTGCCGGTTGCAGCGGCGGATTTTGAACAGGATCAGGAGTGCTCATGGTTGCACGGCTCCAACGGAATCGGGTTTAGTGATGTTCTGGTCTGCGACGTAACCGCCGCCGAGCGCTTTGGTCAGTGCGATTTCCGCCGACAATCCGGCGGCGACGAGTTGCGCGTCCGCATCGCGTTGACGGATCAGTTCGATGCTCGCCGAATATTCCGGCCGCGCATCGGTCAGGCCGCGCTTGCCGCGTGCGATGGACGATTCGTACAAACGTTCCGCCGCTTGGATCTGTCCGGCGCGTTCGTTCCGACGCGCTTCGATTTGCGCCAGCACGAGCGCTTGATTCGCCGCATCATGTGCGGCATCGACGACAGCTTTGTTGTAATCGGCGATGGCCGAATCGAGTGCCGCTTGCGAGGCGCCGAAGCGCGCCTGCAATCGACCGCCTTCGAAAATCGGAAGGTGCAGCGCCGGGCCCGCGTCGACCACCGTGCTCCCAGCGCGAAACAATTTGCCGAGATCGAGCGACGACAAACCGATCATCGCCGAGATACTGAAATCTGGATAAAACGCCGCGCGCGCGATATCGATTTCGCGCAGCGACGCTTCGACACGCCACCGGCTCGCTTCGACTTCCGAACGACGCGCGATCAGATCGAGACCGACGCTCGTCGGCAATGCCGCCGTAAACGCGGGTAGCGGACGCGCATGAAATTCCGGCACATCGGAAATCGATACGCCGATCAACGCGGCGATCGTCTCGCGTCGCATTTGCGCGGCCCATTGAAACGTCGCCACGTCTTCGCGCATCGCGGCGACTTCGGCATCGGCTTCGTGCAGAACGTCGTAGGGATCAAGCCCGTGTTGTAACCGTGACTTGGCAATGGACTGAATCTTCTTTTCGAGCGCCATCGATTCATTCGAGAAACCGATGTGCGCCATGTCGAGCTGCCATCCGAAATAAGCATCGGCGATGGCCGCGGTGAGCATATTGGACGCCGACTCGCGTTCCGCCGCCGCGGCGCGCGCGCGATCGACGTTCGCCGCGATGTCCGCGCGATGACTGCCCCAAAAATCGAAGTCGTACTTGAACTGCGCGCCGATATCGCCTTCGTTATACCAATTGAAGCCGAGGAATTTCGGCGGAATCAGCCCGTTGTCGCTCAGACGCTCGCGCTGAACTTGCACATTGCCGTCGACCGATGCGCCGCCGGCCGCACGCGCGATGTCGATCGACTTTGCCGCCTGCGCGAAGCGCGCCTGCGCCACGGCGAGATCCGGCGATTTCGCCAACGCCATCGATTCGATCGCGTTGAGATCGTCGTCGTGATAACGCGTCCACCAGTCGCGACTCGGCCACGCCGCGTCGTCTTTGGTCGGAATGCCATTCGTCGTCGCGGACGTCGATAATTCGGGTTGTGTGGGGCGTGACGGAATCGAGCACGCGCCGAGCAACGTAAATATCGTCGCCAACAGCAGCGCGTTTGCCGAGCGGATAGTCATCATGATTTGCCTTGTGCTTCGCATGCGGTGAGCAATTTTTTAAGCAGCCGCTCGAGCGTGTTTTTTTCGCTGGCGGAAAGAGAATCCGTGACGTGGCCGACGCCCGACCACACTTGCGGCAAGATTTTTTCGATCAGCGTGACGCCCTTCCTGGTCAGCTCCAGCACAATGCGCCGACGATCACCGGTACTTGCGCGTCGCCGAATCAAACCTTTGCGAACGAGCTCATCGCAAATGCGCGTCATGTTCGTGCGCGTCTCGCCGCTCGCATCGCTCAAATCCGATGGATTCACGCCGGTATCCAGCTGCGCGTAAAGCATAGTCAACGTGCGAAAGCCCACTTCATTGATCCCGTGCGGTCGCACCTTGTGACCGAGATGCTGATTGAACTGCACCGACAACATTTTCAGCAGCCGAATCAAAACGATGTTTTGCACCGGCGCGTCGCGCATGCGTGCAGCAACACGGTCGATTTGGGACTCGACGAGCGCGAAACTGGGGCAGGGAACGGAACGGCTCATCGATATAGTTCAGACTTCAACTATTGCGATACTAATCAGTTCTGTAATTGATTGCAAGCTGTTCCCGTTTTGTCCGCATATTGTCCGCAAGTTGATTTATATGACTAACGACGACCCTCTAGAGTCGCGGCGGTAATCAATCCTCCGGCGAACCGAAAGGCTAATATGAAAAAAGTATTTTTTATTGCGCTGTCCGTTTTAAGTTTTGCTGATGCACACGCAGTTTGCTTCGTTGACCATCGCGCCATGGGCGCTGACAATGGAACGAGCTGGACAGACGCATACGCGGACCTCCAAAAGGCTCTGTCATCATCGACATGCACCGAAATTTGGGTCGCTGCCGGTACGTATAAACCGACCTCCACAACAAATACGTCCGTCAGTTTTGCAGTTACGCAGGGTGTTCAACTGCTAGGCGGATTTAATGGCACTGAAACATCCGCTTTCGACCGAGACCCTTCGAAAAATGTTGTAGTTCTTTCAGGTGATATCGGCGCTGACGACCTTTCAGCCGGACATGGCGATATCGATCAACAAACCAGCGATATTGTCGGATCCAATAGCTCACACGTGCTGACCCTCGACGGGTCCACAGCGACGCCTATAACCGATGACACCAAGATAGACGGCTTCACGATTACTGGCGGTGACTCGTCCGGAGATGGCGGTGGTTTGTATTGCAAAGGCAGGGGAGCGGGCGGCGAGTGCAGTCCAAGCTTGGTAAACGTCATTTTTTCGGGCAACCGTGCTGCGGGGCGCGGCGGCGCCATCTTCTTCGACTTAGTCTCCGGGGGCGTCGCGAACCCGTTCTTGCAAAATATGGATTTTCACGCGAATGCTGCGCATCAGGGTGGCGCCGTTGCAGTTGATGGCGCTTCTTCCGGTGCCAGTTCCTTCAATTTCGCGGCATCGAAATTTACCGACGACGCGGCGGATGCCGAGGGCGGCGCTATCTTCTTATCGTCAGTCAATGACGGGATTGTGAGCGCGTCATTCTTGCAAGCGAATATGGTTGCAAACGCCGCGCACGAAGGCGGGGCTATTTACTTCGACGCGGACAGCGCACAAAGCGCGAACATCGGGTTTCGCAATTCAGTTGTTGAGTCGAATCGCGCCGAGCATCGAGGAGGCGCTATATATTTGAATGCGCCCGACGCGGGTGTTACTTCGATAGACATCGTTGGAGCCCGATTTTCGAACAACAGCGCGCATACGGGCGGCGCGATCTTCGCGGACGGCGAAGATCTAGGGAGTATGGATATAGCACTGAGCGCGTCTACATTCGACGGAAATAGCGCGTTACTTGGAGGCGCTGTTTTTGCGGAAGATTATGGGACGGAGTTCAGTTCCGAAGTTGACAACTGCACGTTCGCTTTCAACGCCGGAACATCGACGGGAGGTGCGCTGGACGTCGAAACAGACAATTCGCAAGGTCTGCTTATTAACAACAGCACCTTCTATGGCAATCATGCAGACGGAACGAGTCCCGACGACGGGCTGGGAGGAGCAATATATGCATTCAACTTGCCTTCCTTGATTCCACTTCTCAAAGTTACCAATACCATTTTCTGGGCCAACTCCGCGAGCGCGCCGACCAACGGTGCCGATATCTATAATCAATTAATAGGCAGTGGCGGTGATGTATTGGTTGAGCACAGCGTCGTTGACGGCGGATGTCCGGATAACACAGCGTGTGAAGCCGTATCGACGGAAAATCCTCAATTAAGTTCGCTCGGATACTTTTCCAGTTCAGTGCCGGTAATGTTACCTGGCGCCGGCGGGAGTGCGGTGGACGCCGGACACGACGCGTCGTGCGAGTCAACGGACCAGCGTGGCGTTGATCGCCCGCAGGGTACGCATTGCGACATCGGCGCGGTTGAGTTGAATCCTTCAATCGATGACAAGATCTTTGCAGATAGTTTCGAAGAATAATCGCATAGTTCACTTCATGCGGTGACGGTACCAGCCGGCCACACATTTGACCATCGCATGGTTGTCGGCGAACCGGTTATACAGTGGAGTCGGCGCGGCCCGAATGATATCGGGTTCGCGCCAGTCTACGACGACCCCGTTTTCAAGCAAATAGTCATATAACGAACGGCCCGCATCGCGCGGGCCTTTTACGCGAAGCGACAACTGACAACCACGCCGTTCCATTTCGCCCGGCGTGATAATTTCCACAATGTCGCCAAGTTGCTTTTGTATCAGCGATTCCAGGTAACCGGTCAGCGCTATAGATTTTTCGCGCAATCGCGACATTCCCGCGCGATGAAAGATGTCTAGCGAAACGCGCAGCGGCACCAGTGCGAAGATCGGCGGGTTCGATAGTTGCCAACCTTCCGCGCCTGCGGTGGGATGGAAGTGTGGACCCATCGCGAATCGCGTTTCCTGATCGTGTCCCCACCAACCAGCAAATCTGGGCAAGTTGGCGCGGGCGTGGCGTTCGTGCACGAAACATCCGGCGATGCTGCCTGGGCCGGAATTGAGATATTTGTAGCTGCACCAGACAGCGAAATCCGCATCGCTGTCGTGCAATGAAACGTCGATATTCCCGGCTGCGTGTGCGAGATCGAAACCGACGACGCAGCCTTTGGCGTGCGCCATCTCCGTCATCATTCGCAAGTCGAACGATTGGCCGCTGAGGTATTGCACGCCGGGCAGCAAAACGAGAGCAATGCGACTGCCGTGTCGATCCAGTGTCGCGGCGATCGAGGATTCGGAGATGACGTTGTTTCCGTCAGGCTCGATTTCGATGAGTGCGTCGGAGGGATCGAATCCGTGAAAACGAATTTGCGATTCGACGGCATACCGATCCGATGGGAAGGCGCCTTTTTCGATGAGAATCGCCGGCCGTTCTTTTGTCGGTCGATAAAAGCTGACCATCATCAAATGCAGATTTGTCGTCAGCGAATTCATCGCAACGACTTCAGTCGGTTTCGCGCCGACCAGTTCAGCGAGATGATCGCGGACTTCCTCGTGATACGGCATCCACGGATGTTTGCCGCGGAAGTGCGCCTCGACGCCGAGTGCCGACCAATCGTCGAGCTCGCCGTTCAACGCGGCACGCGTCGCTTTGGGTTGAAGGCCCAGCGAGTTTCCGCAAAAGTATACTTGTTCGCTATCGCCGTGAGGCGGGATCAGGAATTCATCGCGAAACGGCGCGAGCGGGTCTTGCTCGTCGAGCGCGCGCGCATATTTTTCTTCCGAGACAGGGACGCCGGTCATCGGTCAATGCGGACGCAGCGACTGCATGATCTGGGAGCAGCCTTTCTCGTAATCGGCCGTCCATTGCGGCGTGGTCGCGGCCAACATCGGGCGTTCGCAGCGCGCGTGCACGACGACGTGGCCGTTGAGATACCACGTCTCGCGAAACTCGTAACGTGTCTTGCCGTTCAGCGCGAAGTAGCGCAATACGGTTGGATCGACACCTTCGGTGTGCTGTTCGTAACCGGTCATTTGTTTGGCTTTATCCATGCCGATGTTGACGAATGCCTGGAAGTTGCTCGAATCGTCGAGCAGTTTTGTCTCGACCGTCACGCGCGTGGCTTCGCCGCTGCCCGCATCGGCGGGGTCTTTCACTTGGAACGCGACGAATTGCGGATTTCCTTCCGCCTTTTGCATGATCACCGGCCACGCCGGCGGTGCGGTGAATTTGATGTAACCCTCGTCGAGTGAAAAGCTACCGTTTTCGTCTGCCGCGGCTGGGCCGAGTATCGAAAGCAAAAATGCGGCAATGTATATTTTGTCAGAACGCAGCATATAGCCTCCGGTGGTCATCAGTTGAATCGCGCTTCGGGCAATCCGAGCCAGTCGAGCGCGGTGCCGTGATAGAGCTGTTTCTGTTCGGATTCTGAAAGTTCAAGCGCCGCGATGCCCGACCCGGGACTTTGTTCGCCGAGCGGAAACGGATAGTCGGTGCCGAGCATCACGTGCGAGGTGCCGGCGACGTCTAGCAGATAACGCAAGGCGCGCGCATCGTGCACGCAGGAATCGAAATACAGACGATCGAGATACTCACGCGGATTGCGGGAGTTGTCGGTCGCGACGAGATCGGGCCGCATGCGGAAACCGTGTTCGATGCGGCCGATCGTGTAGGGAAAAGCGCCGCCGCCGTGCGCGAAACAGACGCGCAAATTGGGCAAGCGTTCCAGCACGCCGCCGAAGATAAGACAACACACCGCGCGCGCCTGCTCGGCCGGCATGCCGACGAGCCAAGGCAACCAATACTTCGGCATGCTTTCCTTGCCCATCATGTCCCATGGATGGACGAGAATCGCCGCGCCGAGATCGGCGGCCGCTTCGAAAAACGGAAAGAGTTCCGGCGCGTCGAGATTCCATGGGTCGACATGCGATCCTATTTGTACACCTTGCAGCCCTAACTGCTCGACGCAGCGTTCCATCTCGCGGATCGCCAACGTTGGCGACTGCAGCGGAACAGTGCCGACACCGGCATAGTGACGTGGTTTGGAACGGCACGCTTCAGCCGTGTGCTCGTTCAAAAACGAATGCAGTTCCAGCGCCTGATTGGGTTTGGCCCAATACGAAAACAGCACCGGCACCGTGGAGATAACTTGGGTTTGCACACCGAACTTGGCGTAGTCGGCGATGCGATAGTCGAGATCGAACGCGTTCTCCCACACCTCGCGAAAAAACTTTCCGTCCTTGTAGATGCGATGACGGCCTTCCGTCTTCACCATCACCGGGAAGCGGTCGTCTCCATATTTTTCAGCGAGGTTGGGCCAATCGGGCGGAAGGATGTGCGCATGCGTGTCGATCTTGAGCATGCGCGCATTTTAACCGAGCCGGCATCGAAATGCCTTGCGAATGCGATTCGATGGCAGGGATCGATACCTGATTGCGTCGCCCGGCCGATCACTCGCGAGGGCGGTGCGCTCGCAGAACGTGAGCCAGCGTATCGACGCTATCGGTGATGCGATCGCTCGCATCGATCCAGGCCGCGGTTTGGATATCGGTCTGCGGCGATGTCGAGGAATTCAACGCCTCGACGAGCTGCGTTTGCGCCGCGCGAAGCGTGGTCGTGTCGGGTCGCGTCGTGCTGTGGTCGCGTAAACCATGGATCACGCTACCCAAGCCGATATCGACTTGCCGGGAGAAATTGCGAATTTCGTCGTGAGCTGGAATCGGTCCTTCGTGCTGACGAATCGCCTCCAGCGCCATCGCTGCGCGAATGAAGCGGTTTGCATTGGCAAACGCACCCTCGGCAACGGCGACATCGGCGCGATTGCGCCGCGGTTCGTTGCGCAGACGGTCCAACGATGCTTGCGCATTCGTTCGCGCGCTGCGTGCGGCGCGCCGGATTTCGGCCCGAACGCGGGTCGTGTCTTCGAGAACAGCGAGAAAATATTTGCGATACGAATCCACCATCTCGGCAAGTGCGGGCCAGATCCGGCGCGTTTCCCACGTCGGCCAGACGAGATAGGCGAACAGCGCCAACGCGCTGCCGATGCTCGTGCCGATGGCGCGAGCCGCCATCGTTTCACCCGGCGCGATCCCTTCGAAGCTGAGCAGGATAACGATCAAACTGGTCAGCAACATCACGCCGATCGCGTAATGCATCGTCGTGAGGATACGGAAGCCGAAACAAAAGACGACGAACAAAATCACGCGTGGCCATTCGCCGCCGAACGCGAAATGCACCAGCGCGGTCGTGAGTGCGAGACCGAGCAGCGTGCCGACGACGCGCAGTAACCCGAACGAAAACGTACCGGCGAAGTCGGGCTTCAACACGATCGCGGTCGTCATCGGAATCCAGTAGCCGTGCGAGATTCCGGCGAAGCGTTCGCCGACGACAGCAAGCGCGAGACAAATGCCGCATCGAATCGCGTGCCGGCATGCGACGGAGGAAAGCGTCAAATTCGCACGCAGTGTCGCGAACGTATTCCGCGTGCGCAATTCGCGGGGTAGACGCGAATCGTCTTCGTCTAAGCGCAATTCGCCGAGACTGCCGGCGAAATTCGCGTTGTGCAAGGCCGCGCGCAGTTGGCCGCCGAGCGCGCGGGCGTGGGCCAATGCGATGGCGACCAGCCGTTCTTCGTGTCGGGACGTCGCAGAGTAATCCGTAAGTGCGTTTTGGATCGCGTCGAATCCTTCGAGCGATCCGGCAGCGGTCAATGGCGTCGCGCCGGCTTCTAGTGCGGCCGCGAGATTTTGCAACGTGCGTGCGGCGTATTCGCGCAGCCGTGTGAGCATCGATTTCAATTCAGAATCGTCAGTCCGCTCGTTCAATGCACCCAGCGCGAGCAATTCGAGTCGCGCGCGTTCAATCAAC
>CAZZWP010000123.1:0-3438 GCA_964657965.1 uncultured Rudaea sp.
GGGACACGCGTTCGCACAAAACGCCCGTCGCGGTTTCGACACTGACGTCTTGCGGCGACGTGGCGCGGTGAAAAAACTCGATTCGCGATTTCGCTTCGTCGATCGCTCGCTTTAAATCGTCGTCCAACTTTGCGCTCGCGGCCGCGAATTCTTCGGTCGACACCGCCAGATCGGCAATGTCGCAGCGATCGAAACGAAGCGTCAGCGCACGAAGCGCGGCATCGCCGTCTTGACGCACGTGCGCGATGATCGCCGCGACCGACGACGTTAGTTTCAGGTCGTCCGACGGTCGCGGGCGTTGCAGAGTTTGTCGACGCTCCGCCGCGTCCATCGATTTCCAGTCGAGGATGCGCGCATCACGTGCCGCTGTGGCGCGAACGGCGTTCATGCGAGCATCTTCTCGACCGGCAACACGAGCATGCGGCACGCGCCGGCCAGCTTCATCGCTTCGAGATGCTGCCACGTGATAGCGCCGTAACAGACGGCCTGCATGGCGACATCATCGACGCTGCCTTCGACCGACATCAGCGTCGGCTCTTGCCCTTCCGGCAACAATCGCGTGATGGTCGATACGGCAGTTCGCGGCGCCTGCAGCATGACGAGCTTCGATTCGCGCACCTGCACGACACCATCGACGCGCCGCAATAGCAATTCGCGTAATTCACCGCGTTCGTCCGCGGGCGCTGCGGGCGGTCCGATCAACACGGCTTCGCTTTCAAGAATAGTGGCGACTTCGCGCAGTTGATTGGCGGCGAGCGTCGCACCGCTCGACACGAGATCGCAGATCGCATCCGCTGTGCCCAGACGCGGTGCGATTTCGACGGAGCCGGACAGCACGACGACATCCGCAATGACATCTTGTGCCTTCAACCATTGATCGAGCAGCGCGGGATACGTCGTCGCGATACGCAAGCCGGCTAAATCTCGGGCAGCATCGTAAGGCGCGTCTTGCGGTAGTGCGATCGATAAACGACAACGACCAAAACCCAGTGCGCGCAGTTCGGTCGCGACGGATGCGTGATCGGCGTTCGACTGCTCGCTCAAGACATTGCGTCCGACGATGCCCAGGTCGCAGACACCTTGTGCGATCAGACCGGGGATGTCGTCGTCGCGAACGAGAAGCAAGTCGATGGCCATGCTTTCGCCAAAGCAAAAGAGCTTGTCGCGGCTCTGGCGAAACTTCAGGCCGCAACGCGCCAGCAAATCCTGCGACGACTCGGAGAGTCTGCCGGACTTTTGCACGGCGATGCGCAAGCGATCACGCTGAATGACGGCACTCATTTGCGTATGCGCGCCCCGATAGCGGTGGCTTTGGACGGTATGCGACCCCGACGTCTCGCGACGGGCGCGATATCGCGGCTCGCCGCGGCCCGATAACCGCCGTTGCCTTGGCTTAAGAATCGCGCGACGCGCCCGATGGTGGTGACGCTGACGGCCGTGCGATCGTGGATTTCACGGTAGGCGACACCGTCGAGCAGATAAGGCACGACGCGCCAGCGGTCCGTCAGCGCCTCGAGCTCTGCCGGCGTGCACAGGTCGCGCATGAACGCGCTCAATTGCGGCAGCGTTCGCAGGGCCAATAATGCACGGCACAGCGAATCGAGAGGCGTATCGGCGGAGCTTTCCGGTGTCAGCGAGCGGCTTTTCATCGTGGTAATGTACTAGCGCGTTATTACATTAATACGATACTATCAACATCGTCGAAATGATGCAATCGCCGATTGCTACGCGATGTTTTTCCGCCGAATCGCAATCGATCAGGGCGCCGCGAATTTGCCTTCGGACACCATGTCAGTGATGCGTCGCACGTCGTCATTCATGGCGCGGTCGCGCTGCATGAAGCTGATTTCGTGGCGGATCGCAGCGAATGCCGCGCGAACGGATCCGCCAGCGTGGAAATCCGATGTGCCGGCAAGCGCGGTCATCAGCTTCGTCACTTCTTCTTTGAACTGCCCAAACGCGGCGTGGTCGGTCGCGGGCGCGTTCGCAATTTTCCCAGCCAAGGTTTTCCAGTCGCCGCGTGCTGCGAGCGTGCGTGCGGCGTTGAGCATGTCCTGCCGATATTCCAGCGCCTGCGCCGCGGTATACAGTTCAAGCGCGAGCACGTGGGAAAGATCGTCGAGCATGTCGAGAACATGCCGGATCTCGTTGGCACCCATCGAGACATGATCTTCCGCGTTCGCGCTGGTCGGAATCGAATACACGCAGGCCGGATGCGCGCGCGTGGCGAGATCGTTGACGAGTGCCGCTGCCGTGTATTGCACGATCATGAATCCGGAATCGGTGGCATCTTCATTGCCGATCAGAAACGCGGGAAGTCCATCGTTCATGGCCGGATCGACCAGCTTGTTCAAGCGCCGTTCGCTGATCGATGCGAGTACTGGTATCGACGCTTTCACGTAGCTCATCGCCAACGCCAGAGGCATGCCGTGGAAATGCCCGGCGGAAATGACTTGGTCTTCGATCACGCGCGCGTTGGCGGCATCGGGGAAGATGAGTGGATTGTCGGTGACCGAATTCAATTCGATATCGATCACACGCTGCGCTTGCGCCAGCGCGTCGCGTACCGCACCGTGAACCTGCGGAACGCAACGCAGGCAGTAGGCGTCTTGCGGCTGATGTTTCTTGCCGCCACGGAATGGAAGAAAGCGTGAGTAGAACGCTTCTTTGCCGTGACGTTGCGAAGGCGGCACGTAATCCCAGCCGATGTCGAAACGATTTTTTTGATCGTTCGGATCCGTCCAGGAATCGGCGAGCCATGTCCGGAATTTTGGAACGAGATGATAAGGAATGTCGGCCAAATTCGAGCCGTCGAGCAAGCGCCGCAGGTTTTCAGCCGTCTTCAACTGACCCGGATGCGGTCGAAGCGCATGGACTTCGGGTTTGAATGCGGATAGGCGTCCAGCGAATGCATCGAGCGTCATCGCGGCGGCGAGATCGGCCGTATCGAGCAGATGGCCGAGTTTGTCGAGCGCCAGCACCGCCGTTGCGAGCATTTGCGTCGTACCGTTGTTCAAGGCGAGACCTTCCTTGAACGACAACTTCACCGGCTTCAGCCCCGCGCGTGTCAGCGCTTGTGTGCCCGACACCCGTTCGTTCTTGTAGAACGCCTCGCCTTCGCCGAGCAGCACCATCGCAAGATGCGACAGCGGCGCCAGGTCGCCGCTCGCACCCACCGAGCCTTTGGCGGGAATGACGGGAATGATGCCGCGATTGAGCAATTCGGCGAGCGCCTGCAATGTCGATGCGCGAATGCCGGAATGTCCGCGCATCAATGTATTGACGCGAATGGCGAGCATGGCGCGCACGACGTCGGCGGCGAGCGGTTCACCCACGCAAACCGCATGCGTGACGATTAGGTTGTGCTGCAATTCTTCCATCAGCGTGCGATCGCTTGCTTCCGGATTGCCGTCCGGCAGTTCGTCCCGCGCGCGATGG
>CAZZWP010000123.1:3448-8942 GCA_964657965.1 uncultured Rudaea sp.
ATGGGCGCCGAGCAATTTATCCGCGTTGCTGCCGAAGCCTGTGGTCACGCCGTAAATCGGTTCGCCGCGCTTGACTTGATCGGACAGGAAATCCGCCGTGCGTCGAACGTGCTCCAGTTGCTTGGGCACGAGGCCGATGATCGCCCTGCCCTTTGCGATGGCGATGACTTGCTCTCGCGTCAGGCCTATTCCATCGAGAGTGACGACCTGCTTGGTGTCGCCGCTCATTGCGGCATTGCCTCGGCCTGTTCGAGTTCGACGCGCAACGTTTTTACGAGTTCCGCACGCGCGACTTCGAATTGGTCCTGTTTGCGCATGTCTTTGACGGTGACCGTGCCTTTGGCGATTTCATCGGAACCGATGACGACGACGAACCGGATGCCCGCGCGATCGGCGTATTTGAATTGTTTGCCGAGTTTGCCCGCTTCCAGCACCACTTCGGTCGCAATACCCGCGCCGCGCAGAAGACTGGCGACTTTCAGATACTCCGGCAGATGCGCGTCGTCCATTTGCGTGACGAGAACTTTCACGGTACTTTGCGCCGCGGGTAACAAATTCGCCTCGCGCAATTGATAGAACAAGCGCGTCGCGCCGATGGAAATCCCCACGCCGGGCAAATGCGACTTTGTATAATTTGCGGCAAGGTTATCGTAGCGGCCGCCCGAGCAAATCGAACCGATTTGCGGATGATCGTTGAGTGTCGTTTCGTAGATCGTGCCGGTGTAATAGTCGAGGCCGCGAGCGATCGACGCGTCCCAGGCAAATGCTGATTCCGGCACGCCGAGTGCGGGCAATAAATTAAGTACTTGCGTCAGCTCAGCTTTGCCGTCCATGTAAGCCTGATTGCTGACAAGCGCGGGAACGCTCTTCTCGTAAGCAGCGAACGTCGCGACGACATCTTTGAGCTGCGTGGGCGGTCCTTTGTGCAGCAGCTTGATCAGGTTGTTTGCTTTTTCAGCACTCAATTTTAATGGATCGGACTGCAAATTCTTCAAAACGACGTCAAATCCTAATTTGTCTAGCTTGTCGATTTCTCGGAGCACAAGCGCTTGCATCTCCTCATCTAAAATATCTTGCGCTTGCATGAACCCACGAAGAAACTTTCGGTTGTTGATCTTTATTGTGAAAGGTCCGAAATTCAAATCCTTAAATACACTGTAAATGACGGCCGGCATTTCGGCGTCGTAGCGAACCGATAGTTGATCTTTGCCGATCACGTCGATATCGCACTGATAAAACTCGCGGAACCGTCCGCGCTGTGCGCGCTCACCGCGATACACGCGCTGAATCTGATAGCGGCGAAACGGGAAACTCAAATCATGTTCGTGCTCGGCGACGTAGCGCGCGAGCGGAACTGTCAGGTCGAACCGAAGCGCCAGATCGGGCTTGCCGCCCTGCTCCAACGCGCCGGTCGACTGCACAAAGTATACTTGCCGCTCGGTTTCGCCGCCCTGCTTTGTCAGCAGGACGTCGGAAAACTCCATCACCGGCGTTTCGATCGGAAGAAAACCGAAGCGCTCGAAGTTGCGGCGGATCGTGTCGAGCATGCGTTGAAACGCAATCTGATCCGGCGGCAACAATTCCATCACCCCGGGCATCGTGCGGGCTTGAGTCGATCCCATGAAATCCTCTGCGAAAATGCGCGGCGAAAAGCGCCGCGCAAGCCCATTAGATTAGCAGAACGCCGCCTCTCGCTTCGCGGGTTTCGGTTGCGTTAAACGGCCCGCGCCGCTATCATTCGCGCCCCAACGGGGTGTAGCTCAGCCTGGTAGAGCGCTACTTTCGGGAGGTAGAAGTCGCAGGTTCGAATCCTGTCACCCCGACCATACAGGTCAATAACTTAGGCGTTTTTCGCCGAGTTCATTTGTCGTCCTTTCCGGTAAGACGACTCAGGGCATCACGCCGCAGAAGATCAGCGCGACACAAAGTATCAGCGCGCCGACGATGGTCACCATCACGCAGTTTATCGTTCCGGCCAAATCCATTCCGGTTTGAAGCGTGCACAACGACGGCCGTGTTGGGGCAAACCGTACGCTCACACTGCGCCCGGCTTGATAGTGCAGGAGCAGGCGCTCGGCATCTTGAAACGTATCGGCTCGAAACGCCGCGGCATGCACAAAGCACGTGCGCGATGACGAATATGTTTTGCCATCGACTTGATACGTGTAAGTCGGCACGACGATCCATTCCCTGATGACGCGCCCCGCACGAATTTTCAGCTCTGAATGTTGGATTGTGCCGTGCGTAGCGGGCCAGTGGATGCTTGCATTGGCGTATGCGACATCGAAGAACGTTTGCGCGATGCAATAGGCGCCAAAGCCGCCAATGGCAAGTATGATAAGAAACGCAATCCAGGTATTCATCGGCCTCTCGCACAAGCGTCGAATCGCGGCGACCATCGCTGGTGTCATCGCTCAGCCTGTGGTGAAACGCTCGTGAGCTATCGGAGCGAACACGCGTTTTTATAGACATATATTCGAGGAGTAACCGGGATATGGAAATCAAACGCAACGGAAGTCAGGTATCGAGCAAAGGTCCGGAAGAATATTTCACGGGTTCCGTTCGCGTCGACCCGCTCTTTTCGGTCACCGAAGCGCCGTTGACGGGTGCTGCCGTGACGTTTGAGCCGGGCGCTCGTTCTGCCTGGCACCGTCATCCGTTTGGTCAAACGCTGATCGTGACGTCCGGAATGGGCCTTCTTCAATGCGAAGGCGGTCCGATCAAACGCATTCGAGCCGGGGATGTGATCGTTTGTCCGGCCAACGAAAAACACTGGCACGGCGCGTCGCCCACGACCGCGATGACTCATCTGGCGCTGACCGGAACACGCGACGGCAAAATGGTCGAATGGCTCGACAAAGTCACCGACGCGGAATATGCCGGCCCAGTGGCTGACGAATAGTCGCGACGAATCAGCGCGAAAAAAGGTGGCCAACCACCTTCATTCACGTGAGCGATCGCTCGGATCGTCACATCGTTTCAGTTCGCTTTAGTCGCTCATTGACGTTTATAGCGGTTACTTGCCGCAACGATTGGCGCCAGACGCAAACGACGCCTGCCTCGTCCGGCTATCACCAATGAGGATAAAAAATGAAATCGACTGTGACGATTCGCTTGCTTGCGTCAGCCAGCTTCTGTTTGGCCACTGTGAGCCTGCCCGCACTCGCGGCGACGGAACCGAACCTTGAGCGGATGGCGACGTGCCAAGACTCGTGGCTGGATTGGAAAGACGATTCGGCGCACGTCGCGAAATTCGCCGACGACCTGCACGCGAATTACACCGGTCAGCAAGACGGCTATCTCGTGCCGAAAGCGAAAACCATGCTGTTCGGATTGCCGGTGTCGGGCATTTATCCGCAATCGATCGGGATGGGCGTCGGTTTCTCGGTGATCGTGAGCGGCGACTTCGACACCGCGCAGAAAGCAGTCGAGAAAGTCGTCGGCAAGCCCCTCAAGTGCGAACCGGATAGCGACAACATGCATGCCTGCGAGCTCGAACTCGGGCCCAAAAAGGCCGTTACTGTGATGAGCGATGCGGAGAATAAAAAAACGGTGTTGATCGGCTGCTTCTATTTTTACGAAAAATAATATCGCGCCGAAGCAGCGGATGGGGGCGGAATGCCGTCGCGAATAATTGGCGTATGATCAGCGTCGGATAAGCTCAAGGAGAAGAATGTGTCCGATCAACTACCGAGCGACCTGAAAGTCACCAAGGAAGCCAATCTCGTGCAAGACGTTTTGACGGAAGTGTTGGCCATCCTCAAAGATTCGCCTGCTCTCGAATCGGACGAGAAAATGCGCCTGGCAAAGCTGCATGTTTTGCTGAGCGGCGATAAGATCACCTCGCACAGCGGGTAAACACGCTTACCTTGCGGCGTCGACGCTAAAAACCGCAAAACGTAGTTTCGATGACGAACGGATTCGATAAGTCACATCGAAGATTCGCGATGTGACGAAACAGCGCCTACGGTGCGAGCACAATGAAATCATTTTTCTTTCTCACCGTTCTTTTGATTCCTGCTGCCCATGCCGCGGTGTCGAACTGCGACGGGCCTGCCAAGTCCGAAACCATCGATGTGCCCGGCCACCCGTTTGCTGTTCAATCGACGCACGATGGTTGCTGGCTTTTCGTCACTCTGGACGAGGGGAAATCGAAGGGGGCAATCGGCGTTTTGCGCCGCGTTGCGAACCGATTCGTTCTCGACCATGAAGTTTCGATCGACGCCAATCTTTTCGGCGCGTCGCTATCGCACGACGATGCAACGCTCGCGGTCGCTGCGGGTGACGAAACCATCGTGATGGACACGGCCGCGCTTCTGCGAGGTGACACGAATCCCATCGCGAACCGGATTCGCAACGGCCGAAAAGCGGGTGCCATTTACACGGCGCTGACCGCTGACGACAAGCTGCTATTCGTGTCGGAAGAAGACGAGAAGCGAATCAGCGTATTCGATTGGCAGAAAGCGCGGCATGACACCTCGCACGTCGATCCGCTGATCGCAAGAATTCCCACGACGACGGCGCCCGTTGGCCTGGCGTTATCGGCCGATCAACACTGGTTGTTCGCGACGAGCGAAATCGGATTGCCGACCGCAGCGAATTCCACGACGTGCGAACCCGAAATGCGCAACGGACGACGACACGCGCCGGGCTTGTTGCTCGTCGTTGACGTCCGCAGCGTCGAAGGCAATGCGTCGCACAGTTTGTTGGGCGGATATCCAGCCGGCTGCAACCCCGTGCGTGTCGCGGGATCGCCGGATGGAAAAGCCGTCTGGGTGACGGCGCGCGGCGGCAACCAACTCGTGCGATTCCAAGTCGCCGATTGGACGTCGGAAAAAAATGTTACGTCGTCGACGTTCACGATCGGAAAAAATCCCGTCGGCTTGGCCGTGCGGCCTGATGGCAAGCAAGTATGGGTTGCGCTGTCCGATCGCTTCGGCAACGACGCCGACGGCAAACTCGCGGGGCTTGCCGACGCGAGAGAACAAACGCCGTCGACAGTGTTTTCCGCACCCGCACCGGGCTTTCCGCGTGAAATCATTTTCTTGCCGGATGGACGAACGATCGTGGCGACGTTGTTCGACGGTAAAAAAATCGAAGTCGTGAACACGCCCGACTGAGAAAACGGCTCAGTCCGGTTCCACGTCGTGAAATCGCGCGAGATCGACATACAAATGCCGGCGGTGCTCGCCTTCAGAAAAAATATCGACGAATCGCCGCCCGAACAAAATGTCTTCGTGAGCATAAGCGTGACGCGCCGTCACGGCCGCCGCGAACGTTTCATCCATGCCGGATAACGTGACGGCGAATCGCATATCGCCTGCTTCGATCGCGTCCGCCGTCACGCCATGCAACGGACTGGCTTCATCGATGATGTGCATGATCTGCCAGCTCAACGCGAACATCGGCGATCGGGAACGTTCCAGCCGCAGATCGTAAAAACGCCGCAACGTCGTGCCTTCGGCGGTTTCCTCGTCCTTGATCAACACCACCG
>CAZZWP010000124.1:0-8827 GCA_964657965.1 uncultured Rudaea sp.
TCTTGTTGACGAACGCAACGCGCGGCACGCCGTACTTGTTGGCCTGACGCCATACCGTTTCCGACTGCGGCTGTACGCCGCCCACAGCGCAAAGCACGAACACCGCGCCATCGAGCACGCGCAAAGAGCGCTCGACTTCGATGGTGAAGTCAACGTGGCCGGGAGTATCGATGATGTTGAAGCGGTGTTCCGGGAACGACAAATCCATGCCCTTCCAGAAACACGTGGTCGCCGCGGACGTGATCGTGATTCCGCGTTCCTGTTCCTGCTCCATCCAGTCCATCGTCGCTGCACCTTCATGCACCTCGCCAATCTTGTGATTGACGCCGGTGTAAAAAAGAATGCGCTCCGTGGTCGTAGTCTTGCCTGCATCGATGTGAGCCATGATGCCGAAGTTACGGTAGCGTTCGATTGGAGTGTTGCGAGCCACTTTGATTTCCTTGATCCATTTTCGGTCCGCCTTATATGGGGGCGAACCGTCCAAATTTCATTACCAGCGATAGTGCGAGAACGCCTTGTTGGCGTCGGCCATGCGATGCGTTTCTTCACGCTTCTTCACGGCGCCGCCACGGTTCTCGGACGCTTCGAGCAATTCGGCTGCGAGCTTGCGCGGCATCGAATTCTCGTTGCGCTTGCGCGCGGCTTCGATCAGCCAACGCATCGCCAGCGCGGTGCGGCGCGATGCGCGCACTTCGACCGGCACCTGATACGTTGCACCACCGACACGACGCGATTTCACTTCAACCGCCGGCGCGACGTTGCTGAGCGCCTTCTCGACGATGTCGATCGGCGTGGCATGTTTCTGCGAGATCTGATCGATCGCGCCGTACACGATGCCTTCGGCCACGGATTTCTTACCGCTCTGCATCACCATGTTGATGAAGCGGGAAATCATCTGGCTGCCGTGCTTGGGATCCGGCAGCAGTTCGCGGGTTGGAGTATTGCCTTTTCTCGACATATCTAATACTCGGTTGTGTTGCTGGCTCTAGTGAAAAGTGCGGCCATGGATGGCGCTTCTTCTCTTTTCTTTGCGGGCATGGAAGCCCGCATACATCAACTCTTCTTGGGGCGTTTGGCGCCGTACTTGGAACGACTCTGGCGGCGCTTGGTAACACCAGCCGCATCGAGCGAACCGCGCACGGTGTGGTAACGCACACCCGGAAGATCTTTCACGCGGCCGCCGCGAATCAGTACGACCGAATGCTCCTGCAAATTGTGGCCTTCGCCGCCGATGTAGCTGATGACTTCGAAGCCGTTGGTCAAACGCACCTTGGCGACTTTACGAAGCGCCGAGTTCGGCTTCTTCGGAGTGGTCGTGTAGACGCGTGTGCAGACGCCGCGGCGCTGCGGGCAATTTTCCAGTGCGGGCGACGCGCTCTTGTACGATTTCGGCGAACGCGGTTTACGCACCAGCTGATTGACTGTCGACATCTTGTATGTGTCCCGTTGGTCGAGATGTGCGGCCGATCCGGACCGCGGATTCAGCGCGCCGTCCTGGCGTGCTGTCTTTAAGACGAAAAAACAGGCCGGGGTTGAGCCGGCCTGTCGAAATAGGTTTTTGCGGCGCCAGACGGCTAGATCAGGTGGAAACCCATGATCGTCACGTCAAAATCCCTTTGTCGAATACAAGGAACATCCTGTCCCTCATGTCGATTTTTTGCGCCTAAATCGGTTCGCCACGCGGACGTGGGTGGCCGAGAAGCGGAATTATAGGGCGCTAATGGTCTCGGTGCAAGTAGTGTAATTTGCTGAGCGCCGATTTCGCCTGTCGGAGTCGCCGCTACGTGCAGACCACAGCGCCAAGGGCGGTTCGGTCGGTCGGCCCAAATAACAAAACCAGATCGAATACGCTTGGACGCCCGTGCCGAAGGAAGCTGACTTCAAGTCCTTCGGGAGATTGTTCTTCGTCAGTCGACCTTGCGGATGAACAAATGCATCGCGCGTTCGCCCGGGATGTGCTCGGCGCATTCGTAGCCAAGCGCGTGCAGGTCGAGTCCGGTGAAAAGATTTTCGCCGTCGCCCAGCAGCACCGGACGAACCGCTAGATGCAACTCGTCGAGTAACCGCGCCTGAAGAAACTGCCTCACAGTCGAGGCCCCGCCGCCGACGCGTATGTCTTTGTCGCCTGCCGCGATCTTGGCCTGCGCGAGCGCAGATTCAATGCCATCCGTCACAAACCGAAATTCGGTGCCGCCTTTCATCGACAATGTCGCTCGCGGATGATGCGTGAGCACGAACGTCGGCACGTGGTACGGCGGTTCGTCGCCCCACCAGCCTTTCCATTCGTCGTCGGGCCACGGTCCGCGCACGGGTCCGAACATGTTGCGGCCGAGAATCCAGGCGCCGATGTTGTCGAAGCCGCGTTCGGCCATCGAGTTGTCGATGACGGCGTTACCTTCTTCCGACATGCCGTGCATCGCGCGCCAGACTTTGGTGTGCAGAAACCAGTCCATGAGTTCGGGGCCACGAACGCCGAGCGGATTTTCCAGACTCTGATTAGGACCGGCAGCGAAGCCGTCAATGGAGATTGCGAAGCAGGCAACGCGGACTTTCGACATGCGATTTCTACCGTTGAATATCTTGACGGATTCTATTTACGAAGACTGCTTACTTTGATGTGCCAAAAGAAAGGGCCGCTTTCGCGGCCCGATCTTCTATTCAAACTTGACGTTACGGAACTTACTCGGCCGCTGCTTCTCCGACGAACTCTGTCACACCACCGCGCAGTGTTTCGAGATCGGCGTCGGTCAAATCGCTGGCTTTCTGACGGCGCTTGCTGTGATAGGCAAGTCCGGTTCCGGCCGGGATTAGACGTCCGACGATTACGTTCTCCTTCAAGCCGCGCAGCATGTCGCGAGTACCGCGGACGGCAGCCTCGGTGAGCACGCGCGTGGTTTCCTGGAACGACGCGGCAGAGATAAACGACTCCGTCGCCAACGATGCCTTGGTGATACCGAGCAGGATCGGGGTGTAAACCGCCGGCTGTTCGTTACGCGCCTTGGCCCGGTTGTTCTCTTCGTTCACGCGGATGCGATCGGCCTGTTCGCCGCGCAGGTAACGCGTGTCGCCCGGTTCGTCGATCTCCACTTTACGCAGCATCTGGCGAATGATGCCTTCGATGTGCTTGTCGTTGATGCGCACACCTTGCAAGCGGTAGACGTCCTGGATTTCCTTGACGAGATACGCGGCCAGATGTTCGACGCCGAGCAGACGCAGGATATCGTGCGGATTGGGTTCGCCGTCGACGACGGTTTCGCCCTTCTCCACATGCTCGCCTTCGAACACGATGACCTGACGCCATTTGGGAATCAGTTCTTCGTGATCGTTGCCGTCGACATCCTTGATGATGAGACGCTGCTTGCCCTTGGTGTCCTTGCCGAACGCGACGATGCCGGAGATTTCCGCGAGAATCGCGGGCTCTTTCGGCTTGCGTGCTTCGAACAGATCGGCCACGCGCGGCAGACCGCCGGTGATGTCGCGGGTCTTCGACGTTTCCTGCGGGATACGCGCGACGACGTCGCCGACGCCCACTTCCGCACCGTCCTGCAACGAGATGATCGCACCGGCCGGCAGGAAGTATTGCGCCGGAATATCGGTGCCGGGCAGTTTCAGTTCTTTGCCCTTCTTGTCTTCGAGACGCACGGTCGGACGCAGATCTTTCGCTTGCGTACCGCGACGTTTCGGATCGGTCACGACGTTGCTTTCCAGACCGGTGAGTTCGTCGGTCTGCTGCTGCACGGTGATGCCGTCGATGAAGTCGATAAAGCGAAGTTTACCGGCCACTTCCGAGACGATCGGATGGGTATGCGGATCCCAGTTTGCGACGATTTGGCCGGCCTTGATCGGTCCGCCGTCCTTGACGGAAATCGTGGCGCCGTACGGCACTTTGTAGCGTTCGCGCTCGCGGCCGTGCACGTCCATTACCGACAGTTCACCGGAACGCGACACCGCAACGAGATGGCCTTGGCCGTGTTGCACCGTCTTCAAGTTGTTGAACTTGAGCGTGCCCAACGTGCGCACTTGCACGTTGTCGACCGCCGCCGCACGAGACGCCGCGCCACCGATGTGGAACGTACGCATCGTCAACTGCGTGCCGGGCTCGCCGATGGACTGCGCGGCAATGACGCCGACCGCTTCGCCCATGTTGACCAGATGTCCGCGCGCCAGATCGCGACCGTAGCAGTAGGCGCAAACGCCGAACGTCGATTCGCACGTGATCGGCGAACGCACCAGGATCGATTGCACACCGACCTGCTCCAGCTTCTCGACCATTTTTTCGTCGAGCAGCGTGTTGCGCGTGACGATCGGCGTATCTTCATTGCCCGGCGCGTAGACGTCAGCCGCAACCATGCGACCGAGCACGCGATCGCGCAGCGGTTCGACGATGTCGCCGCCTTCAACGATCGGGGTCATGGTGAGACCCGTCGTCGTGCCGCAATCGGGAACGGTGATCACGACGTCTTGCGCCACGTCGACGAGACGACGCGTGAGGTAACCCGAGTTCGCCGTCTTCAACGCCGTATCCGCGAGACCCTTACGAGCACCGTGGGTTGAGTTGAAGTACTGCAGAACGTCGAGACCTTCGCGGAAGTTCGCCTTGATCGGCGTTTCGATGATCGAGCCGTCCGGACGCGCCATCAGTCCGCGCATGCCGGCGAGCTGACGAATCTGCGCGGCGGAACCACGCGCGCCGGAGTCGGCCATGATGAACAGCGAGTTCATCGATTTCTGTTCGATCTGTTCGCCTTTTGAGTTTTTAACTTTGTCGACGCCGATGCCTTTCATCATCGCGGCGGCGACTTGCTCGTTCGTACGCGACCAGATATCGACCACTTTGTTGTAACGCTCACCGGCCGTAACGAGACCCGAAGCGAATTGCTCCTGGATTTCGGTCACGTCTTTTTCGGCGACTTCGAGGATCGCGCGTTTTTCCGGCGGGATCTTCATGTCATCGATGCCGATCGAGATGCCGGCACGCGTGGCGTAATGGAATCCCGTGTACATCAATTGGTCGGCGAAGACGACGGTGTCTTTTAAGCCCAGACCGCGATACGACGCATTGATCAGACGCGATATCGCTTTCTTGGTCAGCTCGCTGTTGATCAGCGCAAACGGCAAACCGGCCGGCATGATTTCCGACAACAACGCGCGACCGACAGTCGTGTCGATCAACGAGGTTTTCTCCGTGCGTTCTTTCGTCTTGTCGTCGATGACGGTTTCTTTGATGCGCACTTTCACTTTCGCGTGCAGATCGACGACGCGGTTGTCGTACGCGCGATGCGCTTCGGCGGTGTTGGCGAACACCATGCCTTCGCCCTTCGCGTTGACGAGTTCGCGTGTCATGTAATACAGACCGAGCACGACGTCCTGCGTCGGCACGATGATCGGATCACCGTTGGCGGGGGAGAGGATGTTGTTGGACGACATCATCAGTGCGCGCGCTTCGAGCTGGGCTTCGAGCGACAGCGGAACGTGGACGGCCATCTGGTCACCGTCGAAGTCCGCGTTGAACGCGGTACAGACGAGCGGATGCAGCTGGATGGCCTTGCCTTCGATCAGCACCGGCTCGAAGGCCTGGATGCCGAGACGATGCAACGTCGGCGCACGGTTGAGCAGCACGGGATGCTCGCGGATGACTTCCTCGAGGATGTCCCACACTTCCGGCGATTCGCTTTCGACTTTCTTCTTCGCCGCTTTGATCGTCGTGGCGAGGCCACGGCGCTGCAGCTTCGAGAAGATAAACGGCTTGAACAGTTCCAGCGCCATCTTCTTCGGCAGACCGCACTCGTGCAGCTTCAGCGTCGGACCGACCACGATCACGGAACGGCCAGAGTAATCGACGCGCTTGCCGAGCAGGTTCTGACGGAAACGGCCCTGCTTGCCCTTGATCATGTCAGCGAGCGATTTCAGCGGGCGCTTGTTGGTGCCCGTGATGGCGCGGCCGCGGCGACCGTTGTCCATTAACGCATCGACCGCTTCCTGCAGCATGCGCTTTTCGTTGCGCACGATGATGTCGGGCGCATTGAGTTCGAGCAGACGCTTCAGGCGGTTGTTCCGGTTGATCACGCGGCGGTACAGGTCGTTCAGATCCGACGTCGCGAAACGTCCGCCTTCGAGTGGGACGAGCGGACGCAGATCCGGCGGCAGCACCGGCAGCACCGTCATCACCATGAATTCCGGACGGTTGCCGGATTCGATGAACGCTTCGACGAGCTTGATGCGCTTGGACAAGCGCTTCAGCTTCGTCTCGGAGTTCGTCGACGCGATTTCTTCGCGCAGGCGAATCAGTTCGGCGTTGAGGTCGATCGTCTTCAGCAACTCGTAGACGGCTTCGGCACCCATGCGGGCATCGAATTCGTCGCCGTGTTCTTCGACGGATTGCAGATACTGTTCTTCGTTGAGCAACTGGCCGCGCGTGAGCGGGGTCAGGCCCGGATCGACGACGACGTAGGCTTCGAAATACAGGATGCGTTCGATGTCACGCAGCGTCATGTCGAGCATCAATCCGATGCGCGACGGCAGCGATTTCAGGAACCAGATGTGCGCGGTTGGGCTGGCCAGTTCGATATGGCCCATGCGCTCGCGGCGCACCTTGGTCAGCGTCACTTCGGTGCCGCACTTTTCGCAGACGACGCCGCGATGCTTCATGCGCTTGTACTTGCCGCAGAGGCATTCGTAGTCCTTGATCGGCCCGAAGATGGCCGCGCAGAACAGGCCGTCGCGTTCGGGTTTGAACGTGCGGTAGTTAATCGTCTCGGGCTTTTTCACTTCGCCGAACGACCACGAGCGGATCAGCTCCGGCGAGGCGAGCGCGATCTTGATCGAGTCGAAATCGAGCGACTGGCGGGTTTGGTTGAACAGATTCAATAAGTCTTTCATTTCTTTTTTCTCCAAGAGGAGGAATTCTTTGTCGACGAGGTGGCGGAATCAGGGCTGCGCGCTCATCACGCGCAGCCCGATCAGACTTACCGTTCTTCCAGCTCCATGTTGATCGCGAGCGAGCGGATTTCCTTCACCAACACGTTGAAGGATTCCGGCATGCCTGCGGCCATTTCGTGGTTGCCGTCGACGATGTTCTTGTACATCTGGTTGCGGCCCGGAACGTCGTCGGATTTCACCGTCAACATTTCCTGCAGCGTGTACGCGGCGCCGTACGCCTCGAGTGCCCAGACTTCCATTTCGCCGAAGCGCTGACCACCGAACTGCGCTTTGCCGCCCAGCGGTTGCTGCGTGACGAGCGAGTACGGACCGGTCGAACGCGCATGCATCTTGTCGTCGACCAGATGGTTGAGCTTCAGCACATGCATGTAGCCGACCGTGACCGGACGATCGAACGCTTCGCCTGTACGGCCGTCGATCAGCGTGGTCTGTCCGGATTCCGGCAGATCCGCCAACTTCAGCATCGCCTTGATCTCGCCTTCGTGCGCACCGTCGAACACCGGTGTCGACATCGGCACGCCGTTCTGCAAGTTCGTCGCCAGCGCCATGATCTCGTCATCGGTCAGCGACTTGAGATTGATGCGTTGGCCGAACGTGTCCTTGTCGTGGTTGTAGATCTGGTCGAGCAGCTTGCGCACTTCGCCGACTTTCTCGTTGGCTTCGATCATCAACTTGATCTTCTCGCCCAGGCCTTTCGCGGCCCAGCCCAGATGCGTTTCCAGAATCTGGCCGATGTTCATACGCGACGGCACGCCGAGCGGATTGAGCACGATGTCGACCGGCTTTCCATTCGCCATGTACGGCATGTCCTCGACCGGACGGATCATCGACACGACACCCTTGTTGCCATGACGGCCGGCCATCTTGTCGCCCGGCTGCACGCGGCGTTTCACGGCCAAGTATACTTTTACCATTTTAAGCACGCCGGGGGCGAGATCGTCGCCGGCGGTGATCTTGGCCTGCTTGTCCTTGAAGCGCTTGTCGAACTCGGCGCGATGCGTGCGCACTTGTTCCTGCGCGCGTTCGAGGAAATCCGCCGCGTCTTCGTCCTTCATGCGGATCGCAAACCACTCGTCCTTCTTCAAGGTGTCGAGGTATTCGTTTGTGATCTCCGCGCCTTTCTTCAGCGCGCCCGGTCCGCCGCTGGCAACTTTGCCAACGAGCAAGCCACGCAGACGGTTATAGATCGCACCTTCGAGAATGCGGAACTGATCGTCGAAGTCTTTCTTGATGCGTTTGACTTCCATTTCTTCGATCTGACGCGCACGTTTGTCTTTCTCGATGCCGTCACGCGTGAACACGGTGACGTCGATGACCGTGCCATCCATTCCCGGCGGAACGCGCAGCGACGAATCTTTCACGTCGGACGCTTTTTCACCGAAGATCGCGCGCAACAGTTTTTCTTCCGGCGTGAGCTGACTTTCGCCTTTCGGCGTGACTTTGCCGACAAGAATGTCGCCCGCTTTCACTTCCGCGCCGATATAGACGACGCCCGATTCATCGAGACGCGACAGCGCCTGCTCGCTCACGTTCGGGATATCGGCGGTGATTTCTTCCGGTCCCAATTTCGTGTCGCGCGCGGAGCACGTCAATTCTTCGATGTGGATCGTCGTGTAGCGATCTTCCATCACCACGCGTTCGGAGATGAGGATCGAGTCTTCGAAGTTGTAACCGTTCCACGGCATGAACGCGACGAGCATGTTCTGGCCGAGCGCGAGCTCGCCCAGATCAGTCGACGGGCCGTCGGCGAGCACGTCGCCTTTGGCCACGATGTCGCCCACGTTCACGAGCGGACGCTGATTCATGCACGTGTTCTGGTTGGAACGCGTGTATTTGGTCAGCGTGTAGATATCGACGCCCGCGTCATCGCCGCCGATTTCGGCTTCGT
>CAZZWP010000125.1:0-8641 GCA_964657965.1 uncultured Rudaea sp.
CAAAGAAAGTAACCAAAGAAACACCTTGTTCTTCACGTGCTGTGTGTTCGCCGACGCGACATCCCTTTCGCGGCGGCGAACGGCGCACATCCTGCGCGCCCTCGATGGCTCGAATGCATTAGACGAAAAAATTTACCGAGCGGAGTGGCCGGATTCGTAGTAGTCGCGTCTTATGAAAAGATCGGGTTTTACGAGATCGATGAATGCGCGTGCTTGGGGGGAAAGATATTTTCCTTTTCGCATGACGACGCCGTAGCTGCGCTGAGGAAAGAATCGACGCATGTTGTGAACGGCGAGCTTGGAATGGTCGCTGTCAGTGATACAGATTCCGGTGACGATGGAGATGCCTAATCCCATCGCGACGTATTGTTTGATGACTTCCCAACCGCCGACTTCGATGGCGACGCTGTAGGGCACCTGGGCTTGCTGAAAGACTAAATCGACCATGCGATAGGTCGTGAGTCGCTGTGGCGGAAGAATCAAACCGTACGGGGATAGATCTTTTAGCGTGATGTCGGATTTTTCGGCGAGTGGATGATTGAGCGGCAAGATCAGCATCGGGTCGAACCAGTAGATCGGTTCGTAGGACAGATCATGCGGCACGTCGAGCATGGATCCGACGGCAAGATCGGCCTGGTCGGAACGCAGCAGCGCGAGGCCATCCTTGCCGGTGACGTTGGCGAGTTGCAAGCGGACTTGCGGATGCTGTTCGCGAAAGTCACGAACGAGTGGCGGCAACAAATATTGAATCGTCGATGCGCCCGCGGCGACGACGATTTCGCCGGCATCCATTCCCTGGCGGCGGCTGTGGAATTGGCGGTCGATGCCTTCGACGCCTTCGATGAGGGGACGCGCGAGTTCATAAAGCATTTGGCCTTCGCGCGTAAGCGCAAGGCGCGGCCGCGTCCGTTCAAGAAGACGCGAACCGAGTTCGCGCTCGAGTGCCGACAACTGCAGGCTGACGGACGATGGCGACAAAAATAGAGCTTCCGCCGCACGAGCGACGGTCCCGAATTTCACGGCGTAACAGAAAGCGCGCAGCTGCCGATTGCGGTTTCCCTTGTAGTAGAAACGAGCTGCCGGCGCTTCTTTTTCGACTTTATGACGGGCAGTTGACTTCGTTTTTCTAGGAATAGTCATGGTATTCCAACGGCTTGAAAGTAAATTGACATTGTTAAATCAAACCATTGAAACATTCAGTTTGTCAAAGTTCTTTTGGAGGCCTAATGTGCAATCGCAGCATTCACAATCGGACAAAAGGCGGTCGCATCATGAAAGCAGCACTCGCAAGCGCAGAACAGATCAAGCTCGATTGGCAGAACAACGGTCGCTGGAAGGGCATTACGCGCCCCTATTCCGCAGAAGATGTCGTGCGTTTGCGCGGCACCGTGCCGATCGAGCATTCGTTAGCCAAACTCGGCGCCGAGAAGTTGTGGCGCTCTCTGCAAACCGAGGATTTCGTCAACGCCCTCGGCGCGCTGACGGGCAATCAGGCCATGCAACAAGTCAAGGCAGGGTTGAAGGCGATTTATTTGTCGGGCTGGCAGGTTGCCGCCGACGCGAATATCGCGGGCGAGATGTATCCCGATCAATCGCTGTATCCGGCCAACTCAGTGCCGCAGGTCGTCAAGCGCATCAACAACGCGTTGTTGCGCGCGGATCAATTGAATCATGCGGAAGGCAAGGACGACGTCGACTGGCTGCAACCGATCGTCGCCGATGCGGAAGCGGGTTTCGGCGGTGTGCTCAATGCGTTCGAATTGATGAAGGCGATGATCGAAGCCGGTGCGGCCGGCGTGCACTTTGAAGATCAGCTCGCCAGCGTGAAGAAATGCGGTCATATGGGCGGCAAGGTGTTGGTGCCCACGAAGGAAGCCGTCGACAAACTCGTCGCCGCACGTCTCGCGTCCGACGTGATGGGCGTGCCGACGTTACTCGTCGCGCGCACCGACGCGGAAGCCGCCGATCTGTTGACGTCCGACATCGATCCGAATGACATTTCGTTCTGCACCGGCGAGCGGACCGTCGAAGGTTTCTACAAAACGCGCAAGGGTCTGGATCAGGCGATCTCACGCGGACTCGCGTATGCGCCGTACGCGGACCTCGTCTGGTGCGAAACCGGCAAACCCGATCTCGAATTCGCGCGCAAATTCGCCGAAGCGATTCACGCGAAATATCCGGGCAAACTGCTTGCGTACAATTGCTCGCCGTCATTCAACTGGAAGAAAAATCTCGACGACGCGACGATCGCGAAATTCCAGAAAGAAATCGCGGGCTACGGCTACAAATTCCAGTTCATCACACTGGCCGGGTTCCATGCGCTGAATTATTCGATGTTCCATCTCGCGCACGGTTACGCGCGCCGTCAGATGAGCGCGTTCGTCGAACTGCAGGAGGCCGAGTTCGCGGCGGCCGATATCGGTTTCACCGCCGTGAAGCATCAGCGCGAAGTCGGCACGGGATATTTCGACTCTGTCACGCAGACGATCCAGGGCAACCAGTCGTCAACCGTGGCGCTGAAAGGTTCGACCGAAGAAGAGCAATTCCAGAAGCCGAAGGTCGCATCCGCAGCCTGAAGTCACCGGTAATTTTCGCAGGGTGCCGACGCTCGGCATATCCGATATGATCGGGGAATCGATCGCCTCTGCGGCGGTCGTTCCCGGGGAATCGCGACATCGTGTCGACCGTTTCGCTGTTTACCGAAGCGCCCGTCAGCCTGCAGCCGCGGGCTGCGTCGCCGCATCTGCCGCGGCAGTTGTCCGACACTGAATTCGTCGTGCTGCGCGGTGCCGGTCCGAACCGGCGTGTTCCTGCGGGCGAGGTGCTGTTTCGAAAAGGCGAAATCGGCCGCAGCATGTATGCGATCGAAACCGGACAAGTGCGTATCGAGTTCGGCGACGGCATGCCGCACAAGCTGCTGGGGCCGCGCGAATATTTCGGCGAGCTGGCATTGTTCATCGGCAATCATGCGCGTGTGGCCACGGCGGTGGCACATACGTCGTGCTCGTTGCGTTTGATCGAATATCCCGCGTTCGATCATCTGCTCGAAACGGAACCGGCGATTCTTGCGCAATTCATGCGCCGGTCGTTTGCCTATCTCGTCGCCAGCGAACAGCAGTTGATCGCGCATCTCAAACGACGCAACGAGGATTTGCTCGTTACGCTCGATTCGTTGCGGCAAACGCAGACGCAGCTTTCCACGGCGAATCGTCTGGTTCGTACCGATGAGCTGACAGGTCTCGTCAACCGTCGCGGCCTGTATCAGTTTCTTGAAAACCTCGACGAACAGCGTGTGGCCGGCACTGAACTGTCGTTGCTGCTTATCGATCTCGACAATTTCAAACGCATCAACGACGAATACGGCCACCTCGCCGGCGACGAGGTATTGCGCGCGGTAGCCGAAGAAGTGTCGCGCGCGGCGCATCCGTGCGATCTGCCGGCTCGGCTCGGCGGCGATGAATTCGCGTTGCTGGCCCAGCTTTCGGATCCAGCCGACGTTGCCGCGCTCGCCGCGCGTATCGTCGAAGCGATCAGCGAACTGAGGTTTGCGTGTCCGTTGGAGACACTCAAGGCGTCGGTGAGCGTCGGTGTGACGCATTGTTTAGACGAAAGCGATTGGTCGAATTGGTACAGTCAAGCCGACGCGGCGCTATACCGCGCCAAAGGCGAAGGCGGCAGCACGTGGAGCCTCCACACGTAAACCCGCCACATTGGCGGTTGGCGGCGCATCCTGTTTTAGGCAGAATCGGAGGTTCCGAGGGGCCGGACTGAATCGCGCGCCATAGGCGCTTGCAGGATGAGCGAAATCCAGACCGACCAGCAATCCACCCATGGGCAAGCCAAGCCCGAGTCGCTGCTGCGTGCCATCGCCGTCTGCGACCTCGTCGACAGTACCGCGCTGATCGAACAGCTGGGCGACCGCAAAGGCGCCGAGTTCATGCAGCAGCTCGATCGTTTTTCGCGCGATCTGTTGCAGCGTCATCGCGGTCGGGAAATCGACAAGACCGATGGCTTTCTCCTGTTGTTCGATCGGCCCATTCAGGCCATCGCGTTCGCTGTCGAGTATCAACGCTTGTTGCGCCGGCTCGGCGAAATGGAATTTTTGCCGCTCAAAGCGCGCATCGGTATTCACGTCGGCGACGTCCTGTTGTGGGATAACCGCAGCGACGACGTGGCGCGTGGCGCAAAACCGGTCGAAGTAGAAGGGTTGGCCAAACCTGTCGCGGCGCGGCTCATGCATTTGGCGTTACCGGGACAGATTCTGTTGTCGGGTGTCGCGCAATCGTTGGCGACGCGTGCGCAGAGCGAACTCGATGGCGCGGGCGACGTCGAATGGGTTGATCACGGCCACTATCGGTTCAAGGGAATCGCCGACGCACTGCCCGTGTTCGAAGTGGGCGAACGGGGCGTCGCGCCGATGGTAGCACCGGCACGAAACGGCAAGGCGTATCGCGATGTTCCGTGGTGGCGTCGGCGCACCGCGATCGCCATCGAAGCCGCCGTCCTCGTCGCCGCGCTGGTGCCTTTGTTGTATTTCTCTTTGCGCGGCCCGGATGCCATCGCATTCAGCAAGCGGGATTGGATCGTCGTCGGCGACATGACGAATCAAACCGGCGAGAGCATTCTCAATGATTCGCTGCAAACGGCATTTCGCATCGGGCTGGAGCAATCGCAGTACGTCAACGTGGTGCCGGATCTCAAAGTCCGCAACACGCTCAAACTGATGCAGCGCGATGCCGACGCCACAGCGGTCGATCGCATCGTCGGCAGCGAGATCGCCATACGCGACGGCGCACGCGCGCTGGTCTTGCCGAGTGTGGCCGAAGTCGGCGGACGTGTGCGGGTGACGGCCGAGGTGATCGATCCGCGCAGCCAATCGACCGTGTATTCCGAATCGGCCGAAGGCGTCGGATTCAGTTCGGTGTTGCCTTCGCTGGATAAGGTGAGTCAACAGCTGCGTGTCCGGCTGGGCGAAGCGCTAGGCTCCGTCGAGGCGACGTCGGTTCCCCTGCCGCAAGTGACGACGGCCAATCTCGACGCGTTGCGCGCCTACGCGCTGGGGCTCGATGCCTATGCCACGGATCATTCGTCCGACGCGCTGGAACTGTTCAAGCACGCGATCAAGCTCGATACGAATTTCGCGCTGGCCTACATGGGCATGGCGCGCGTTTACATGAGTAGCGAAGATGAAGCATCCGCGCGCCTGTATGTCGATCGGGCGCTCGCGCTGAAAGAGCGTTTACCGCCGCGCGATCAGCTTTATCTCGACGCATGGAATGCCGAATTCGGTCCGCCCGGCCCGATGATGGACAAGTGGAAATTGCTGGCGAAACTTTATCCGGACTATTACGCGGCCAGCTACAACTACGCCATCAGCGCATGGCAGATAGAGAATCGCGCGAAGGACGGCATCGAGGCAATCCAGCCGGCGTTGTCGGTTTACGATCCGATGCGCGGCGGTGCCTATTACACCCTGGCTTATATGCAGGCCGCGGAGAATCAATTCGCCGATGCCGAGAAAAGTTTCGATACCGCCTTCGTCGCGAATCAAAGCAAAGGCAGTTATTACGCCGATCTGTTCGCCGCTCAGCGACGATTCGACGAAGCCACGAAAGTGCTGGACCAAATAAAGCCGCAGGCGATCGCGACATCGGACATCTTGATGCCGCGTGATCGCATCGGATTGCTCGTCGATCAGGGCAAGTGGACCCAGGCGCGTCGAATCGCGGCAGACCAAATCGCATCCGCCGCGAAAGTCGGCCCGCTTTTCGAACACGTCTATCGCGTCATCGAATTAAGTATCGACGATTATTTGCTGGAATCGGATTCGGCAAAAATAGACGCTCTGCGGCCCTTCATCGCCGACCTTAAAAGCGCCGTGGCGAAAACTGACGCCGCCAATCAGCGCGACGCCGTTTTCGCTTTACTGTTCAGCGGCTATCTTGCGGCGCGTGCCGGCGATACGGCGCTGGCCCAGTCGGCTGTCGATGCCGGGATCAATCAAGCGCACGGATCGGGCTATGTGAATCTCGAAAACGTGTTGGCCGTCGCGCAAACACAAATTGCGTGCGCCAAGTCCGCTTGCAAAGAGGCCACGGCTCCGCTCGTCGCGCTGCGAAATGGTACGGAGCTTTACGTCACCCACATTGCACTGGAAGAAGCGTATCTCGCCAACGGCGACACGCGCGACGCGCTGATCGAAGCGCGATGGCTCGCCGATCATCGCGCGCGTGCCTATCTCGAAATAAACAGCCTACACATCCTGCAGGCGCGCAATGTCGCGGAGTCGACTATCGCGCTGCTGACGGTCGCCGAACTTGAACACACGCTCGGCGACGACGACGCGGCCATGAAAGATTTCGCCGCATTCACCCACGCGTGGCCGGCCGCCTCGCTGCCAAAATCGATAGCCGACCGATCGAAACAGATCGAGGCGGAGCTTAAACCTAAGCCTCGAGGTTAAAGATCAAGTGCGACGACTCGCCCATCAGCGCACTGCGATACTTTATTCGCGCTTGTTGGATTTGCGCTTTCGACGCCAGCGTCGTCGGCGACATGCACTCGCCGCACACGAAATCGGGCGGTGCGCCCAGCGACTGCAATGCCGCTTTCGGATCCTTCGTGAAACGGGTGCGGAACGAATCATCGGTACCGAGTTTGTCGAGCAGTTTGTCGACAAGACCCGGCTCAAATTTTGTGCCTGACATTCGAATTACTCCCCTGTGGACGTGCGTTGGTCTCGCTCGCGGAATCGAGCAACATCTATGCCACGGAATTCGCAGATGACTACTCGGTCAACCTTTTGGCACGATGACGTAAACCCGCAGCGAGGAATTCTGTGCGCATTCGCCGTTGCCTGACGCTATTTATCGAACCGCGCGAGCGCTTCGAATTCGATGTCGAGTTCTTGCTGGAGGGTGGCTCGGGTTTACGTCCCGAACGCGACTGGGTAGCGCTAGCTCCGCACCTCGACCAGCCTATCGTTTTGACCATGGGTCAAATCGCGATGCTGGGCGACGTCCCGACGCAAGAGTGGACCGAATTCGACGAACTCGCAAAACACGGAAACGCCGCCGCCATCCAGGCGTTGCTCGACGCGGGATTACTCATTGGCGACACGCCCGAACACGCGACGATGCGCGAACGCGAGCAGTCGTTCCGTGACGGCCACTGGCATCCGCTGGCCGCCGTCGTGCATGCGTTCGGACGCTGGCACGGCGTGACATCGGGCGAGAAGGTTCGCAACATCGGCATCGTCAGTTTTGCCGATCTGGTTGATGAACTCGGCGATCCGCCGCCGCATTTCCATCCGCGTGTGGCAAACGATCAACGGTTACCGCTGATAAAACCAGAGCCGACACCGCTCGACGCGCTTTTGCAACGACGCACGACCTGCAGGAACTACGACACATCACGACACCTGCCGTTCGCCCTGTTCAGTCACGTCCTGCATCGCGTCTTCGGTGCCCAAGCGGTGCACACAGTGACGAACGACGTCGCTATCGTAAAAAAAACCAGTCCGTCGGCCGGGGGACTGCATCCGACCGGCGCTTATCTTCTTATCCAACATGTCGAACACGTCGCGCCCGGCCTCTATCACTACCATGCGGGCGATCACGCGCTGGAACCGATCCGCCCGATGTCGCCCGAAGAAGCGCACGCACTCGCACTGAAAATGCTTGCGCATCAAGACTGGTTCGCGACCGCGCATGCGATCGTCATCTACACGCCGCACTTTTTGCGCAGCTTCTGGAAATATCGCAATCACGCCAAGGTTTATCGCGCGGTGACGCTCGATGTCGGCCATCTTTCGCAAACCCTGCAAATGTCGGCCACCGAATTCGGTTTAGGCGCGTTCGTGACGGCGGCGATCAACGAAGTCGATATCGAACAGGCACTCGATCTCGACCCGATGCGCGAAAGTCCGCTAGCGATCGGTGGGTTCGGCTGGCGCGCGCCGGATTGCGCGCGCATGGAATTCGATCCACAGCATGCGGTTTGGCCAGCGAAGAAAAAAACTGACGGAAATTAGCCGAGCCAATCGCGCGGACGCAGATAATCCCCGAGCCGCGCCTCGGCGCTTCCCGGCTCGGGCGCGTACGCGTAGGCGAAACGGACGCGCGGCGGCAATGACATCAGAATCGACTCGGTTCGCCCTCCCGACTGCAGACCGAACAACGTACCGCGGTCGTAGACGAGATTGAATTCCACGTAGCGGCCGCGCCGGTAAAGCTGGAACTCGCGCTCTCGATCGCCGAACGGAGTATTTTTCCGTTTTTCCACAATGGGAAAATATGCATCGAGTAATCCATCGCCAACGGCGCGCTGAAATGCAAAACACGAATCGAAACCGCCCGCGTGTAAATCGTCGAAAAACAAACCGCCTACGCCACGCGTTTCATTGCGATGCTTCAGGAAAAAATAGTC
Source organism: uncultured Rudaea sp. (assembly GCA_964657965.1). Taxonomy (GTDB): domain Bacteria; phylum Pseudomonadota; class Gammaproteobacteria; order Xanthomonadales; family Rhodanobacteraceae; genus Rudaea. Next base: position 8,428 of record CAZZWP010000125.1, read on the forward strand.
GTCACACCAGCGTTTGTAGCGCGCGTAGACATCGCTTCCGAACGGCGCGCAGAGATCGCGCGCGACACGATGCCAATGCACGACATCATCATCGAACGGGTAATACGGCGTGAGATCGAAACCGCCGCCGAACCACCACGCCGTGTCGCCGTCCGGTCGCGTCGCCTCGAAAAAGCGAACGTGCATATGGGTCGTCGGCACATACGGGTTTTGC
>CAZZWP010000126.1:0-8530 GCA_964657965.1 uncultured Rudaea sp.
TATTCGATCTCGTCGAGCACACGCAGACGAAACTCGATGTCGAATCGCTGCCGGGCCTGCACGACGATCCGCTCAAATCCATTCGCGACGAAAACGCGACGGCGGGCGGCAACGACGATAAAGAGAAAACGCCGAAGAAGTCAGATGAGAAACCGAAGCCGCGTGAATTGCAAATCGCTGGAATTGATTTTGCGCGCGACGGCGCGAATGCCGCCGTGCAATTCCACGCCACGGACAATAAAGATCGGTGGATCGCGACGATCGACTTCGCGACCAGGAAAATCGTTTCCCAACATCGTCTGCACGATGCGGCATGGATAAATTGGGATTTCAACGAATTCGGCTGGGCGCGCGACAACAAGACGTTATGGTACCTGTCCGAAGAAAGCGGTTATGCGCATTTGTATACAAAGCGGATCGACGGCGCAGCGCGGCAACTCACGCGCGGCAATTTCGAAGTTTCGCATCCGCAACTTTCTGCGGACGGTAACTGGTTTTATGTGGTGTCCAATCAACAAGCGCCTTTTGCATACGATGTTTATCGCGTACCGTTTTCCGGTGGTGATTTGCAGCGCATGACGCATTACGAAGGCGTCGAGCAATTTCAGTTGTCGCATGACGGCAGGCATTTGCTCGTTGCGCACTCCGGCAGTTATGTACCGCCGCAACTGGCCGTCGTGACTATCGATGGCTCCGTGCCGCCGCGTGAACTTACCGATACGCGGACGGCGTCGTACAAGTCCATGCAGTGGCTGGCCCCGGACATCGTGCAAGTGCCGTCGACCCATTTCAAAGGCGCCGTCTACGCGAAATTTTATAAGCCCGCTAATTTCGACAAGACGGCCAACCATCCGGCCGTGATGTTCGTACACGGCGCCGGTTACCTCCAAAATGTGCACGAAAAATTTCCGTACTATTTTCGCGAGCAAATGTTTCACAATCTGCTCGTGCAGCACGGCTATGTCGTGCTCGATATGGATTATCGCGCTTCGCAAGGCTATGGCCGCGACTGGCGCACGGCGATTTATCGCCAGATGGGTCATCCCGAACTCGACGATTTACTGGACGGCAAAAAATGGCTGGTCGACAACTGGAACGTCGACCCCAAGCGCATCGGCATTTACGGCGGCTCGTACGGCGGATTCATGACGTTGATGGCGCTGTTCCGCGCACCGGGCGAATTCGCCGCCGGCGCCGCGCTACGTCCCGTTACGGACTGGATGCAATACGACGATGGCTATACGGCCGATATCCTCAATCGCCCGCAGATCGATCCCATCGCCTATCGTCGCTCGTCGCCCATCGAATTCGCCGACGGGTTGAAAGACGCGCTGCTGATCTGTCACGGCGTTATCGACGACAACGTCCTATTCGAAGATTCGATGCGTCTGTACGAACGATTGATCGAGCTGCACAAAGACAATTTCACGATTTCGCCCTATCCGCTCGATCGTCACGGATTCACGAACGCGGATTCTTGGCTGGACGAATACAAACGGATCTATCAATTGTTCGAGCACAATTTGAAGTAGATCGGCGATGCAATCTCAACAGCTGCCGCAGATTTTTTTCGCCCTCTTTCCGCTGGCGTTCGTGGCGTTGTGGTGTTTCGTCGTCGTGCTGTTGTCCTTGGCCGGCGGGTGGCGACGGTTGGCTCTTACTTACGCCACCGATCAGCCACCGCGCGGAACTGCGTTTCGCTGGCAAAGCGGCACCATCGGTTTTGTCCAGTACCGCAACTGTCTGAATATTTATGTCGCCAACGAAGGTTTGTATTTTTCCACCGTTTGGCTGTTTCGCTTTGGTCACAAAACGCTGTTGATTCCGTGGAGCGCGATCAACGACGTTCAACAGCAGAACATCTTTTGGTACGCCATCACGCGATTTCGTATCGGCATGCCACCGATCGCAACGATGCGCATTCCTACCAAGGTTTTCGAGGCGCGTCGCACTACGGCGTAGTTTGCGAATCGGTCGACAACCGCTACAACAAACGCATCGCGCGTACGCAGAATTTTGCGACGTACTCGCGCGTCGAAGCGTCTAAAGGGCCATCGCTTTTTAAATCGTTGCGATGGCTGCGGATGGGGCATCCGATGAAGATTCTTTTTCTCTGCGCGACTATGCTGTGCTTCACGAGTGGCCAAGCCGCGGCGGCTACTGAGGTTCCCGGCTATATCGTCAAAGCGGTTGCGAATCCTGCGCGAAGCAAAGTCGATCGCGACTTCGATATCCACCGTCTTCCGGCTGAAACGATTGCGTTCGCCGGTGTCGAGCCGGGCATGGTGGTCGCCGAGTTTATCCCGGGCGACGGCTACTTCTCGCGCATTTTGAGTCGCGTCGTCGGACCCAAAGGCAAGGTTTACGGCATCGAAAATACGGCGTGGACAAATCCGGCGTTCGATAAAAAATTGATGGGCGAATACCCCAACGTGATCTTGCGCTCGACGCCGTTCGGAACATTCGATATTCCGGAAAAGATCGATCTCTTCTGGATCACGCAGAATTATCACGATTTGCATATTCTCGAATTGGGGCCTGTCGATCTGGCCGATTTCAATCGGCGCGTGTTCGACGCGCTGAAATCCGGTGGTATCTATTTCATCAACGACCAGGCGGGAAATCCCGGAACGACCGAAAAGCAGATCCGCGGGCTGCACCGTATCGATGAAGCGCAGGTGATCGACGAAGTCACCGCAGCGGGTTTTATTTTCATCGGTGAATCCGACGTGCTGCGCCACCCGTACGACGATCGCACGCGCAACGTTTTCGATCCGATCGTCCGCGGCCAAACGGACGAATTTTTGCTCAAATTTCAGAAGCCGAAGTAAGGATTCGTAAAGCATTGCAATTCGCAATTCCGATCGCTCGGATGGTCGCAGAATGCGAGTATGTCGGTTTGATGAAATGGCGTCGCACCGCCGTTTTCGGTTCGTGCCGACGCTGGCACGAACCTTGGAATATATATCCGCGTGACTCCTCTCCCCAAGGATCACAGGACAGACGGAGCGTCGTGAGACGCGCCACCAACGACACAGGACAATTCGCCATGGATGGCGAGAAGAGACGAAGGATTCTCCCCGATCCGACTTCTCTAACAGAAGGCCGACTCCCCAGTCGGCCTTTTGTTTTACACTGATCGCAAATCCTCATCGCTAATCGAGAGGCTTGCGCATGAAACATCGGGGAAGTTGTCATTGCGGCTGTGTCGCGTATGAAGTCGACGGCGAACCCGATCGGGCCATCGCGTGCAATTGTTCGATCTGTCAGCGCAAGGGTTCGCTGCTGTGGTTCGTGCCGCGCGATAAATTCACGTTGCTCACGCCGCAAGAAAACGAAACCTCGTATTTGTTCAACAAGCATCATATCGACCATCGGTTCTGTTCGGTTTGCGGTATCCATCCATACGCCGCCGGGAAAGATCGACAAGGCAACTCCATGGCGGCCATCAATCTTCGTTGTTTGGAAGATATCGATCTGAACGCCATACCGGTGACGCACTACGACGGCCGTAAGCTCTGACCGACGGAGCGAGCCGATGCGCGATTTTTCGTAGCGATGAGTTCCACCGCGCGCCCGCTTGGCTTGTGGAGTGCCACGGCATTGGTCGTCGGCAACATGATCGGATCCGGCGTTTTTCTATTGCCCGCATCGCTGGCGCAATACGGCAGCGCAAGCGCACTCGGTTGGGCGCTGAGCACCGTCGGCGCGGTGCTGCTTGCCGTCGTCTTCGCCCGTCTCGGCCAACGCTATCCGGTTGGTGGCGGACCGTACGCCTTCTCACGATTGGCGTTCGGCGACTTTGTCGGGTTCTTGATCGCGTGGAGTTACTGGATTTCGGTGTGGTGTTCGGTCGCCGCCATCGCCGTCGCGTTCGCGGGCAGCATGACATCGCTGGCACCGGACTGGTTTTCGACGCCGGCGCGATCCGCGGCATGTTCGATCGCCGTGCTGTGGCTATGCACGCTGCTCAATCTCGCCGGCATGCGCGCGGCAGGGTTGGCGCAAGTCGTGCTCACGGTCCTCAAACTGTTGCCGTTGGTCGCGGTGATCCTGCTCGGCGTGCGTGCCATCGATCTGCACGCGTACACGCCGTTCAATCCTAGCGGTGAGGGTTTGCTCAACGTCACGACCACGACGGCCGCACTCGCGTTATGGGCATTGCTCGGCATGGAATGCGCGACGATTCCTGCGGATCACGTCGCCGACGCCGAACGCACCGTGCCGCGCGCGACCATCCTCGGCGTGACGATCGGCGCCATCGTCACCGTGGCGGCGTGCATGATCGCTATCGGCTTGGTGCCGCTCGACGAACTGAAAAACTCGCCCGCCCCATTCGCGGACGCCGCGCAACGATTCGCGGGTCCCACCGCATCCGTGGCGATGGCGGCGGCAATGGCGGTGTCGTGCCTCGGTGCGCTCAACGGCTGGATTCTCGTGCAGGGACAAATTCCGCTCGCAGCCGCGCGCGATAATTTATTTCCGATGTTCTTCGCGCGCGTCGATCGCAACGATACGCCGCGTGCCGGATTGGTCATCGGCAGCGTGCTCGCCACGTTGCTCGTCATCTCGAATTTCGATAACTCACTGGTGGGAATTTTCACCGCGTCGATTCTGCTCGCCACCGCCGCCGCTCTATTGCCGTATCTCGTTTGTGCGGCCGCGCTGTGGCGTCTGGAACCGAGCGCGCCGGATGCGCGGACGTGGCGTCGCGTCGCCGCGCTACTGGCCTTCGCGTTCAGCGCGTGGGCATTGTACGGCACCGGTGAACAGGCGCTCGAATGGGGCGCGGGATTGCTCATCGCGGGCTTACCCGTCTACGCACTGGTGCGCTGGCGATCGTCTGTCGTCGCGCCCGATGCGCCACGCGCGTAAACGTTCTGCGTGTTTCGAAGCGAGGCCATCACGCGCTGACAACTGTCACTGACATCGCGACGGGGAATGCGGCACACTGTTCGTAAACCCATCGAGTAAATTCCATGGCGACCATGCAACGTCCGAATCATGCGCTGACCGAAGGCGCGATCGGCAAAACGCTGTTGTTTTTTTCGTTGCCGATTCTTGCGGGGAACGTGTTGCAGTCGCTCAATGGATCGGTGAACGCGATATGGGTCGGTCACGGCCTCGGCTACGCTGCGTTGGCCGCGACATCGAACGCGAATTCGATCTTGTTCTTCCTGCTGGGCGCCGTGTTCGGTATCGGCATGGCATCGACCATCCTCATCGGCCAGGCGATGGGTGCCAACAACGTCGATCAGGCCAAACGCGTGATCGGCACGAGCCTGGTTTTCTTCACCTTGTTTTCAGTCGTCATATCCGGCGTGGGACTGCTCGTCACGAGTCAACTCATGGACCTCATGCACACGCCGCAGGATGTTCAGCCGTTCGCCGTGTCCTACCTGCGCGTGATCTTCATCGGTATGCCTTTTTTGTATCTGCTGTCGTTCGTGGGCATGGCGCTGCGCGGCTCGGGTGACGCGCGCACGCCGTTTTTGTTTCTCGTGCTGAACGTGGTGCTCGATATCGCGCTCAATCCGCTGTTCATATTCGGCATCGGTTCGATTCCGGGCATGGGCATCGCCGGCTCCGCGATGGCCTCGGTGTTCGCGCAGGTGATCACGCTGGCATCGCTCATTTTGTATTTGTATAAAAAGAAACATTTTCTCCGTTTCCAGCGCGGCGAAGGACATTACCTGCGCGTGGATCCGACGATTCTGCGTGCCCTGTTCGCGAAAGGCATTCCGATGGGTTTGCAAATGGTGGTGATGTCGCTGTCGATGATCGCGATGATCTCGCTGGTCAACCGATTCGGCGCAACGACGACAGCCGCGTACAGCGCGTGTTTCCAGCTTTGGAATTACATCCAGATGCCGTCGATCGCCGTCGGCATGGCGGCGTCTTCGATGGCCGCGCAGAATGTCGGTGCGGGTCGCTGGGATCGCATTTCGAAAATCATGCTGAGCGGTGTCGGCTTCAATTTTCTGCTGACCGGCACGCTGGTCCTCGTTATTTACCTGTTCAATCGCGGCGCGCTGAATCTGTTTCTGCCGAGCACGGGCGGGGCGATCGAAATCGCGCAGCACATCAACGCGATCGCGGTATGGTCGTTTGTTTTCTTCGGGGTTTCGTTCGTCATCGCAGGGGTTGTGCGCTCGACCGGCGCCGTGATCCCTCCCTTGATCATCCTCGTCATCGCACTGTGGCTGGTCCGGTTGCCCTTTGCGTACGGATTTCTCGATCGGCTCGGCGCGGATGCGATCTGGTGGAGTTTCCCGCTCGGTTCCATCGTGTCGCTGACGCTGTCGACGCTTTATTACCGCTTCGGCAACTGGCGCAACGCGCAAATGCTGGTGGCCGCTTCGCCACCGCCGCCCGCAGCGGCAAAAGCGGCGATCGAACCCAGCGCCACCGGCTCATGACGACGGCCCTCTACCTAAAGCGCCGTTAACAAACGCGCTCGTATACTTGCGCGCCAGTCATCGGCGCCATCCAGCATGCTGCGCATTCTCCTCATCGAAGACCAACGCGATATCGCCGCGAATATCTGGGACTACCTGGAACACCGCGGCTTCGTGATGGATCACGCCGGCGACGGCGCGCTCGGTCTGCGTATGGCGCTCGAAGGAATTTACGATGTGATCGTGCTTGATCTGGGCCTGCCGAAACTCGACGGCATCGATCTGTGCCGCGCCGTGCGCGAGGCGCAACGCGATATTCCCATCCTCATGCTCACCGCGCGCGATACGCTCGACGACAAACTGACCGGTTTCGCCAGCGGCGCCGACGACTATCTCGTGAAACCATTCGCGATGAAGGAACTCGAAGCGCGCATCCGCGTGTTGCATCGCCGCCGCCGGCTGCAACAGGGTGAAGCCATGCGTATCGCCGATCTCACGCTCGATCCGATCAGCCAGACGGTCGAACGTGCAGGCCAACCGCTCACGCTGACGCGAGCGGGTTTCGTTCTGTTGGAAACGCTCATGCGCCGTGCACCGCATCTGGTTCGTCACGCTGAACTGGCGCAGGCGTTGTGGGGCGAAAACGGCGGTGACATCGCGACGCTGCACACACATCTTTCGGTGCTCCGCTCCGTGATCGATCGACCTTTTGCCACGCGTCTGCTACATACAGCCCATGGATTCGGCTATCGAATCGCAGAAACCGCAGACGCCTAAACTCAGCCTGCGATCGCGTGTCGCGATCACATTCGCGACGCTGGGCCTGGTCGTGTCCACGTGCGTGGCGCTGGTCGCCGTGCATTTCTCCGATTCGTATGTGCATCGCTTGATCGACGAAATGCTGCGTGTCGAGGGCGAATACTTAAGCGCGCGCTTCGCCGCCGATCGGCAAGCACCGCATCCGCGCACGCAACATTTTTATGCGTTCACCGAAACCGGAAGCGGCGAAAATGCGCCACCGCCGGAAATCCGTTCACTCGGCGTCGGTGAACACGAATTGACGGATGAGCGCGGCGAGCGACACGTGGCCGTTTATGAGGTCAACGGACAGCGCCTTTACGTCGTACTCAATATCGGCTTGGAAAGCGCTCGCGAACGGCGCTTGGCGCGTGATTTGATCGCGCTCGTGCTGATCGGCACGGGTTTGTCCGCCTGGTTAGGCTGGGCGTGGGCAGGACGCGCCATTCAACCGGTGCGCCGGTTGGCCGCTGAAGTCGAAGCGATTGAACCCTCGCAAAAACCCGCGACGCGATTCGCGCCGAACTTTGCGGCGGACGAAGTCGGCGCACTCGCGCAGGCATTCGATCGCTATCAGGACAAACTTTACGAATACATTCGACGCGAGCGCGCGTTTACCGCCGACGCGAGCCATGAACTGCGCACGCCGCTGGCCGTGATTCGTGGCGCGCTCGAAGTCATGCTCGACAGCGGCACCTGCGACGCGGCAACCGAAAGCCGGTTGAAGCGGATGCAACGCGGGAGCGACGAATTGCGCGATCTGCTCGATGCGTTGCTGTTGCTCGCGCGCGGCGACGAGCGCGATACCTCAGCGGCGGGATCGACGGATGTCGGTGCCGTCGTCAATCAGCTCTTACGCGAGCGGCGTGACGCGTTCAACGAAAAACAGTTGGCGATCCAGCACAGCGAGGCGACGGGAATTCTGGTCGATGCACCCGCGCGCGTGTTGCAGATCGTCATCGGCAATCTTCTTCGCGCAGCCACGCAATTCGCCGATGCCGGCGCGTTGCGCGTCGCTGTCGATGCGCACGCGCTGTCGATCGAGCACCGAAGCGCATCGGCAACCGTGCCGGCCTTGCCGAGCGATCCACGCGTTGGCACCGATCGCGTACTAGGCCTGAGCATGATTCGCCGCGTTTGCGAACGGTGGGGTTGGGCGCTCGACGAACGCACCGCCGACAACGGCGACCGTTCTTTCGAGCTGCGATTCAGCTCACCGACGACCGCGTAAACGTTGGTTATTTTTGGCAACCTTTAACATTCGCCGAGTACCTTGGCGAGGCTGCCCACCCCTCTGTCCCCCAGCAGATCGGCAGCACCGGGCGGCCGCTCTT
>CAZZWP010000127.1:0-8527 GCA_964657965.1 uncultured Rudaea sp.
CAAGCGCCGATTGCGGCGTTCGCCACGCCACTGAACGATGGGTTTTCAGCGATCGAAGCAGGTATGCAGTCGCGACTCTATTATCTGGAGATCGCCGGCGCCGCAATGATCGCCGCAGCGCTGCTGACGCCGCTGTGGCGGACTCAAGAAAAAATCAGATACGTATTCGCTGCGGTGCTGACCATAATAATTCCAACCGTAGCTTGGGCAACGCATTCGGACGCAACGGCCTATGCCAAACGATCGGTCGAGATTTCGGCCGTCGCGCGAAGTGCTGTCGCGGCGATACAGCCGTTACCGCTTTCTTCGTCGCCATGCCATATCGTGTTTTTGGGCTATGCGCCGCCACCGGAATGGAGCATCGTTGTATCGATGGATTCAATTGTGAAAGCGCTCGCTCCAAACATCGAGACAATTGGACACTGCTGGATTCATTCCGACGTGCGAACATCGTTTCATCTCCAGGCCGCCCCGACCGGGTACGACGATGCCGCACCCTTTGTTCCGGCGGTAATCGATGGTCGCGTCGCTGCCTGGCATCAGGCCGGCAAACTCGTGTTCGCGTACCTCAGCAAATTGAACGATTCCGACTTGCGCGGAAATCCCGGCGCAACTTTTTTCATGTATCGCGACGATGCGTTCGTCGATGTGACGCGGGATGTCGCGGCCGGCCAGTTTTCCTTCGAGTTGAAATAGATACATGAGCCGCGCCACACAAGCCACCATTCATCTCGACGCGCTGCGCAGAAATCTCGTGCGCGTGCGCGAACTCGCGGGTGGCGCGCGCGTGATGGCCGTTGTGAAAGCGGACGGCTATGGACATGGTCTGGAACGCGTCGCGCGTGCGTTGCGCGGCGCCGATGCGTTTGGCGTCGCTGCGATCGGCGACGGGTTGAGGTTGCGCGCGGCGGGCATCGACGATCGGATCGTCGTGCTGTCAGGTCCGGACGAAGCGGCTGATCTCGCTGAATTCAGACGTCTAAAACTGGACGCGGTGATTCATCACGAAGCGCAGACCGAATGGCTCGAGCGCGATGGCGATGCGCGTCCATTGCGAGTCTGGTTGAAGATCGACACCGGCATGCATCGACTCGGTTTCTCGCCCGCGCGCGCGGGCCACGCGCATGCGCGATTACGCGTGCTGGCAAATATCGACGCCGACATCACGCTGATGACACACTTCGCGGCGTCCGATGAACTCGACAACCCGTTGAGTACCGAACAGATCGCACGCTTCGGCGTGGCCACTGATTCGCTGCACGGCAAACGCTCGCTCGCCAATTCCGCTGCCGTCTTGAGCTGGCCCGCCTCGCGCGCTGACTGGGTGCGGACGGGCGGGATTCTTTATGGTCTTTCCGTGATCGATGGAAAATCCGGCGGTGACCTCGGATTTGAACCGGCGATGACGTTGACGACGCGGTTGATCGCCATCAATTGCGTGAAAAAAGGCGAACGTGTCGGGTATGCCGCAACGTACGAATGCCCTGACGACATGCCGATCGGGGTCGCGGCGATCGGATACGGCGACGGATATCCGCGCAGCGCGGTGTCCGGAACGCCAGTTCTGATCAACGGAACTCGAGCGCCGATCGTTGGACGGATATCGATGGATTTGATCACGATCGATCTGCGAAATATTCCGGCAGCGAAGGTTGGCGATCGCGTGACGTTGTGGGGACGGGACTTGCCCATTGAAGAAATCGCGCACCATGCCGGAACGATTTCCTACGATCTGACATGCGGCATGACGAAACGTGTGATGTTTGTCGAGGACGACACCTGATGGCAAAAGCAAGGACTGCCTACGTCTGCAATCAATGCGGCGCGGAATATTCGAAGTGGCAAGGGCAATGCGATTCGTGTGGTGCGTGGAACACGCTGAGCGAATTCGTCGTCGAATCCGCGAAGGCGCCGGTGCAGCGTCGCGCCGGCTACGCGGGTGACGAATCGCCGCGCATCGTTACGTTGACGGACGTCGCCACGCAAGCCGAAGCGCGTACGAAAGTCGGCATCGGCGAACTCGATCGCGTGTTGGGCGGCGGTTTGGTCGACGGCTCGGTGGTGTTGGTGGGCGGCGATCCCGGTATCGGCAAGTCGACGTTGCTGCTCCAGGCGATCGGCGCTCTCGGCGATCGATTAAAGACGCTTTATGTCACCGGCGAAGAGTCGTTGGCGCAAATCGCGTCGCGTTCGCAACGTTTGGGTTTGCGATTGGATACGTTGCGCTGTCTCGCGGAGACCTGCGTCGAACGCATTGTGGAAAATGCGCAAAAAGATACTCCGCGTGTTTTGGTGATCGATTCAATTCAAACGATCTGGAGCGAATTGCTGACGGCAGCACCTGGATCCGTCAGTCAGGTGCGCGAATCGGCGGCGCGGCTCGTGCGCTTCGCGAAAGAAACGGGCACCAGTATTTTTCTTGTCGGCCACGTGACGAAGGAAGGCGGCATTGCCGGGCCCCGCGTGCTCGAACATATGGTCGACGCCGTGCTGTATTTTGAAGGCGAAACCGGCTCACGCTTTCGCATCCTGCGCGCGTTCAAGAATCGCTTTGGGGCGGTCAACGAACTCGGTGTGTTCGCGATGGGCGACAAAGGATTGCGCGAAGTGCCGAATCCGTCGGCCATTTTTTTGTCGACGCATAGCGCGCCGACGCCGGGCAGTGCGGTGATGGTCACGCGCGAAGGCACGCGTCCTTTGCTCGTCGAAGTGCAGGCGCTCGTCGATCAGTCGCCGCTCAGCAATCCGCGTCGTGTGACATTGGGGTTGGAACAGAATCGACTCGCAATGCTGCTTGCGGTGTTGCATCGCCACGGCGGTCTAGCCGTCTACGATCAGGACGTTTTCGTGAACATCGTGGGCGGTATTCGCGTGCAGGAAACGGCGGCGGATTTGCCGGTACTTCTGGCCGTGCTGTCGAGTTTTCGCGATAAACCGTTGCCCGATAAACTCGTCGCATTCGGCGAAGTCGGCTTGTCCGGCGAAATCCGGCCCGTGCCCAACGGCGAAGAACGATTGAGGGAAGCGGCGACGCACGGTTTTCTCAAAGCCATCGTGCCCAAAGCCAATGCGCCGAAAAACGCGAAAATGGGTGACATGACGATCGTTCCGGTGCAACGGCTCAGCGAAGCCATCGACGCGGCGAACGATTAGGGCGCGTTAGGATCTTCGTCGGATTTCGACGCGGGAACGCAGCCGGCGACGACGGCGTCGCTTTTGAACATCCACCAGTCGCGGCGATTGGCGCGGCCGACGCGCGTCGCCTTCATTTTGTCGACGCAGTTGCCCATCGCGTCCTCGAGAATGAAGACGAATCGTTTCGCCGGCGCTTGCGACTGCCATTGTACGGCTTCGAGATATTGCTGATCCCACGGCCAGATAAATCCGAAATCGCGGACGGATCCTTGCGCCATCAGCAGGTTTTGTTCCTTCCAGGCAACGAGTCCGATTTCGCCGTCGCGGCCTGCGATGTCGCGCGCGTGACGCATGACGCCGGCGGCGGAATTCGAATCGTTCAACATCGGATACGACCACAAGCTCCAGATCATCCAGAGCCCGGCCATCGCGCCCAAGAGCGCACTCACGCCGCGCCGCGGCCGAAAGATGAGCGCGCTCAGCACCATCGATGCGCCGATGGCGACGACCATCACCCAGACGATCCAATCCAGATCGCGGAGGTCACGCTCGGCGATGAATCGCTCCGCGGCCGGTACGTGGCTCAACAATGACCATGTGCCGATACCGACCAACGTCAGGCCCGAAAGAAGTGCCAGCGAGAACGCGGCGAAACGCGCCCATCGCGCGGCGACGAGCTGTGGCAAATACGGGCCGATGCCTAATGCGAGCATCGGCAGCGCGGGCATCAAATAGACGTCGCGCTTGCCCGACGGAATCGAAAAGAAGACGAACAACATCGCCGCCCACACCAGAGGCAGCATCACGCGCGCGTCGCCATGCTTGATGTCGCTCCACCATTTCGGCGCGGTGGGAATATAAGCCAGCGACAGCGGCAGCCAGCTCAACAGAACCACAGGGATGTAATACCAGAACGGTTGCGCATGATCCCACGAGTGCGCATAGCGGCCGGCGGTTTGATGGAAGAAAAGATCATTCACGTACGCGCCGTATTCGGGCGTGCCGCGTGACTTCGCCACCGACACGACCGCAATCGCCCATATCGCGACAGGCAATACGAATGCTGCCGCGCCGATCAGCCATTTGATGGCGGAGTTATCGGTGTAGGTGATGTCAGGCCATCGCCGCAATCGCGCGAACAAATACGGTGCGAACATGAAAAACGCCAACACACCGACGCCTTTTGTAATCACGCCCAAACCAGCCGCGAAACAACCGATCCAGAATGCGCGCCAGTTCGGTCCGCGAAGAAAGTGAAGCAGCAATCCCCAGTTCGCCAGCGTGATGAATGCCATGGCGAGCGGATCGATCTGCGCGCGTTTTACCTGGAACGTAAATTGGAAGCAGAACAACAGGGCGGTGGCGGCGTAAAGTCCGACGCGTCGATTCCACAGACGTCGTCCCAGGTCGTAGGTGAGCCCGAGCGTCAGCAATCCGGCGAGTAATGATGGAAGCAAAAACGCGATGCGCCAGCTTCCGAAAATTTCGTAGGAAATTCCCTGCAACCAGAAAAGCATCGGCGGTTTGTCGGAATACAGCTCGCGACCGCGATGCGGAAACAGCCAATCGCCGGACTCCACCATTTGTTTGGCCACGAGCGCGAAGCGCGGTTCGTCGGACGGCCACGGATCGCGCAGGCCGATGCCGGCGCCGAGCACGATCAATGCCATCAACATGAATAGAAAAAACGCGCTGCGGCGCGAATCGGCAACCGATGCGTCAGCGATTTCGTTCATCGGTGCGGCGGCGTGTATCGATGTGTATTTGTATACACCACGCTCAGCCGAGCGCCGACAATTCGCGATTGAGAATCGCCGGGTCGCCGAGATTGAGTTCCACGAGCCGTTTCAGTTCGGCGAAGCTGTCGAGGTCGATCTTTTGCCACTCGAAACCGATGCGGTGCGGCATGACGTGCGCCGCCGTGACACCCATGCTGATGATGACGCTGTTGTTGATGCGCAAATCCATACGGAATCGCGATCCGACTTTGCCGCTCCACTCAACGGGCCGTTCGATCAGCACGCCTTTGAGCGAAATATCCACCAACTTCGATTCCCACATGACCTTGTCGGAATAAAGTTTTACCGTGCCCTCGAAATGAAAGCGCTGGAAGCGACGGCGATTGGATGCGGCATCGGCGGACATTATCGGATTCTGCACAGCGTCCTGCTCTTGAGCAAGGTGCGCTTTCATTGCACGCGTTTGAGGACGAGTTCGAGCACGAATCGCGTGCCGAAATACGCCAGCAGTAAAAATGCCATCCCCAAGAGCGTGAGTCGCACGGCGCGGCGACCGCGCCATCCGTAACGCCATCGTCCGAACAGCAACACGCCGAAGATGATCCATGCAGCAAACGACAGCACGGTTTTGTGGATCAGATGCTGCTCGAACAGGTTTTCGACGAACAGGACGCCACTGAGCAACGTGAGTGTCAGCAATACGAATCCCGCGCCGATCAACTGGAAGAGCAGCGATTCGGTCAGCGTGAGCGGCGGCAACGCGGCGGCAAATCCGCCGACCTGACGCTGCCGCAGCGCATGTTCCTGCACGGCCAGAAGGATCGCAAGGATGGCGGCGACGCTCAAGACACTGTAGCCGAGCAACGCGAACACGACGTGCAGTTTGATTTGCCATTCGATCGGCAATGGGACGGTGGGCGGCGCGGCGAAGACGTCGATCAGCAACAAAATCGCGGCGAGTGGAAAGACGATTACACCGAGGGTAGCGACCGGTCGTGCGAAATTGACGAGCAGGCACATCGCCGCGACACAGAACCCAACCAGCGACAACGCTGCGAAGAAATGCAAATCGATGCCGCCGCGATGCATGCTGATCAGAATCGCGGCATGCAATACGACAGCAACGGCTGCGACCCACAGACCGAGACGCCGATGCGGCGCGTGGCCTCGCCACAGCGGCTGCGCGAGCACCGCCGCGGCGGTTAGATACAGTGCAGCACAAAGCAGCGAGGGCAGGGAAACGGGCATGGACCAAGTTTCTCATAGCGGCACGGCGCGCGAATAGCGCTGGTATAATTTACGACCCGACATTTTGTGTGTATCGCCATGTTCGAATCACTCAGTCAGCGCCTTTCCAGCACCATCGAGCGCCTGCGCGGCCGCGCGCGGCTCACCGAGGCGAACATCCGCGAATCGCTGCGTGAAGTGCGCATCGCGTTGCTCGAAGCCGACGTGGCGCTGCCGGTCGTGCAAGCACTGATTCAACGTATTCAGGTGCGTGCGGTCGGCCAGGAAGTGCTGAAGAGTCTTACGCCGGGCCAGGCGCTCGTGCGCGTCGTGCGCGACGAGTTGACGGCGGTGATGGGCACGGCGAATTCCGATTTGAATCTGAACACGCCGCCCCCGGCGATTGTGTTGATGGCGGGTCTTCAAGGCGCGGGCAAGACGACCACGGTCGGTAAACTCGCGAAATTTCTGAAAGATCGCAAGAAGAAAAAAGTGATGGTCGTTAGTGCCGACGTTTATCGTCCGGCTGCCATCGAACAGCTGCGCGTGTTGGCCGAGCAAGTTGACGTACTTTTTCATCCGAGCAGCGGCGATCAGGATCCGATCGCTATCGCGAAGTCGGCCGTCGATGCGGCGAAAAGAAATTTTGCGGACGTGTTGATTGTCGATACGGCCGGTCGTCTCGCCATCGACGCGGAGATGATGAACGAGATCAAGGCGCTGCAATCGGCTCTCAATCCGATTGAGACATTGTTCGTCGTCGATGCGATGACCGGTCAGGACGCGGCGACGACGGCGAAAGCATTTTCCGATGCGCTGCCGTTGACGGGTGTCATCCTCACCAAAACCGATGGCGACGCGCGTGGTGGCGCGGCGTTATCGGTACGGTACATCACGGGACGGCCGATCAAGTTCATCGGCGTCAGCGAAAAGCCGGACGGACTGGATGCGTTTCATCCTGATCGAATCGCGCAACGCATTCTTGGCATGGGCGACGTGTTGTCGTTGGTCGAACAGGTCGAACAAAACGTCGACAGAGAAAAAGCACAGAAGCTTGCCGAGAAAGTCATCAAGGGCAAACGCTTCGATATGAACGACATGCGCGATCAATTGCAGCAGATGCAAAGCATGGGCGGCGTCGCGTCGATGATGGACAAGCTGCCGGGATTGGGATCGATCTCCGAAAACATGAAGGCGCAGGTAAACGACAAGCAAGTCAGCCGCATGGTGGCCATCATCAATTCAATGACGAAAAAGGAACGGCGTCACCCGGACTTGCTCAACGGTTCGCGCAAGGCGCGCGTGGCGCGCGGATCGGGTACGCAGCCCGCCGACGTGAATCGTCTGCTCAAACAATACATGCAGATGGAAAAGATGATGTCCAAATTGTCTGCCGGCGGAATGAAAGGCCTGGTGCGACAGATGGGCGCCGCGATGAAAGGGATGGGCGGCGGCGGACTTCCGCCCGGCGGTATGCCGGGGCATTGAAAGCGTTTACATGTCCGGGCAGGCTAGGCACGTTGCGCCTGGTTAGCGAGAGTCGACTCGCGCGGTCCGGAGATAGTACATCCGTGCATCGCAGCTCTACTGTTGGGAGAATCTCGATTTCCGGACATCTGTCACGGCACGGACGCTGAGATGGTCTTATAGTTAAGCACGCCGCGCAGAAACGCGGGTCGCCACACAGCTTCGGGGATTCACGTCATGAGAGTTTGGTCCAAGGTCGCGGCGCTGGCGATTTTCGCCATAGCGCCGACAGTGCACGCAACAGTGCACGATCACATCTTCGGCAATCACTTCGATCCGATCACCGATTTGCCCGCCAATACGAATGCAGCGGCTCGCTTTCTGACTCAGGCTACTTTCGGACCGACCACTGCCGACATCAATCGTCTGATGCAGATCGGGTACAGCGAGTGGATTGACGAACAGGAAGGTCTGCCGGCGACGCACAGTTTCGCCACCGTCAACCAGATCATCAACAATCGCAACAATGCCAAGCCCACTCCGCTGAATAGCAGTCAGACCGAACGACTCAACCGGTGGTGGTGGCAGGCGACGTACGCTCCAGACCAGTTACGTCAGCGCATGGCGTTTGCGCTCAGTCAGGTTTTCGTCGTATCCGATCAGAACAGCGCCATCAGCGGAGATATTGCGCCGATGGCGTCGTTTCAGGATTTGTTGGCGGACGACTCGTTCGAAATCTATGCGAACTTGCTGACGGATGTGACGTGGAGTCCGTCGATGGGCAAGTATCTGAATACGTTTCGCAATATCAAGCCGAAGATCAACAACGTCGGCGGCACGCTGGTGCAGGTCACAAGCCCTGACGAAAACTATGCGCGCGAGGTCATGCAGTTGTTTTCCGTCGGCCTGGTGCAGCTCGACGCAAATGGAAATGTCGTTTTGACAGGCGGCGTGCCGAC
>CAZZWP010000128.1:0-5219 GCA_964657965.1 uncultured Rudaea sp.
TGCGCTTCGCCATTCGCGAAGGCGGCAGAACCGTCGGCGCGGGTGTGGTGGCGAAGATCATCAAGTAATAGAAAAACCTCGGCTCACCGGAAACCGGTGAGCCTTTTTAAAACGTTCTTTGAGGAATACGGCAATGGCAGACCAGAAGATTCGCATTCGACTCAAGGCTTACGATCATCGACTCATCGATCGTTCCGCGAGCGAAATCGTTGAAACGGCCAAGCGCACCGGTGCGCAGGTTCGCGGTCCGATTCCGCTGCCGACCAAGATTGAGCGTTACACGATTCTGACGTCGCCGCACGCCGATAAAGACGCGCGCGACCAATACGAAACACGCACCCACAAGCGCGTCCTCGACATTGTCGATCCCAACGACAAGACCGTTGACGCACTGATGAAGCTCGACCTCGCCGCCGGCGTGGACGTGCAGATCAAGCTGTACTGAGGCTAAGACGATGAGTATCGGATTGGTTGGAAAAAAATGCGGCATGACGCGAATCTTCACCGATGCAGGTGAATCGATTCCGGTCACGCTAATCGAAGCGACGCCGAATCGCATCACACAGATCAAGACGGTAGAAACGGACGGCTATACGGCTATCCAGGTCACCGCTGGAACGAAGCGCGCTGCGCTCGTCACCAAGCCGCACGCCGGTCACTTCGCGAAAGCGAAAGTGGAAGCGGGCCGCGGTCTGTGGGAATTCCGCGTCGACGCCAAAGACGTCGGCAAGTACAGCCTCGGCGGCGAATTGAAAGCCGACGACGTGTTCAAGGAAGGCCAGATCGTCGACGTCGCAGGCGTCAGCAAAGGCAAAGGCTTCCAGGGCACGATCAAACGCTGGAACTTCACGATGGGCGACGCGACGCACGGTAACTCGCTGTCGCATCGCGCGCCGGGTTCGATCGGTCAGCGCCAGACGCCGGGCCGCGTGTTTCCGGGCAAGAAGATGTCCGGTCACATGGGTGCGGCGAATGTGTCGGCGATCAATCTACAAGTCGTGAAAGTGGATGCGGAGCGTCACCTGATCGCGGTTCGCGGTGCGGTGCCAGGCGCGCCGGGTGGCAACGTCGTCATTCGTCCGGCCTCCAAGGGTTGAGGATCTAGATCATGGAACTGCAAATCGTAGGCGCGAAAAAACCTTTGTCGGTCTCCGAAGCCGTGTTCGGTCGTGAGTTTTCCGAAGGTCTCGTGCATCAAGTCGTCGTAGCGTATCGCAACGCGGGCCGCGCCGGAACCAAGGCGCAGAAAACGCGTTCGGAAGTCCGCGGCACGACCAAGAAATTCAAGAAGCAGAAAGGCGGCGGTGCGCGCCACGGCGATTACCGCGCTCCGATCTTCATCGGTGGCGGTCGCACGTTTGCCGCGAAGCCGCGCGACTTCTCGCAGAAGGTCAACAAGAAAATGTATCGCGGTGCGATTCAGGCGATTCTGTCTGAACTGAACCGTCAAGGCCGCTTGAAAGTCGTCGAAGGTTTCACCGTCGACAAAGCCAACACCAAAGCCCTGCTCGGCAAGCTGAAGGATTACACCGGCCGCACGCTGATCATCACCGAAAACGTCGACGAACATCTGTTTCTGTCTGCGCGCAATCTTTGGCACGTCGCCGTGCTCGATGTCGCAGCGATCGATCCGGTCAGTCTCGTCGATGCCGACAACGTGTTGCTGACCGTCGAATCGGTCAAGAAAATCGAGGAATGGCTGTCATGAGCACCGCCAACGTGAAAGAGCATTTGTATGACGTCCTGCGCGCACCGCACATTTCTGAAAAGAGTGCGCGCGTGCAGGAAAACAATCAGTACGTGTTCGAGGTTGCCCCGAACGCGGACAAGGGTCTGATCAAGCAGGCGGTGGAAGCGTTGTTCAACGTCACCGTCGAATCGGTCAACCTGGTGAATGTGAAGGGCAAGGTGAAGTCGTTCCGTCAACGTGCGGGTCGTCGTCAAGGCTGGCGCAAAGCGTATGTGCGCCTCCAAGACGGCCAAAGCATCGACGTAACCGCCAAACCCTGACCAGAGTATGGACGCTTAGACGTCCATCGATATTAGGAACCAACATGGCACTGATTACACTGAAGCCAACTTCCGCCGGACGCCGCTCGATGGTGCGCGTGTCCACGCCGGGATTGCACAAAGGCGACCCGTACGGTCCGCTCACCGAGCCGCAAGGCAAAACCGGTGGACGCAACCATTATGGCCGCATCACGACGCGCCATAAAGGCGGCGGCTCGAAGCAGACGTATCGCGTCATCGACTTCAAGCGCGACAAGGAAGGCATCGCCTGCCGCGTCGAACGCCTTGAATACGACCCGAATCGCACCGCACATATTGCGTTGCTGTGCTACGCCGATGGCGAGCGCCGCTACATCATCGCGCCGAAAGGCATCAGCGTGGGTGATCAGTTGATCGCTGGCCGCGAAGCGCCGATCAAGACGGGCAACTCGTTGCCGTTGCGCAATATCCCGGTCGGTTCGACGATTCATTGCATCGAGATGAAGCCGGGCAAAGGTGCCCAGCTTGCGCGCAGTGCCGGCGCATCCGTACAGCTCGTCGCTCGCGAAGGTACGTACGCGACGTTGCGCCTTCGCTCCGGCGAAATGCGCCGCGTGCCGGCGGACTGCCGCGCGACGATCGGTGAAGTCGGCAACTCGGAACACAACCTGCGCAAGCTCGGCAAAGCCGGTGCGAAACGTTGGCGCGGAATTCGTCCCACGGTTCGCGGTGCGGCGATGAATCCGGTCGACCATCCGCACGGCGGCGGTGAGGCGAAGGCTGGACAAGGCAACCCGCATCCGGTGTCGCCGTGGGGTCAGCCGTCGAAGGGTTACAAGACACGCAAGAACAAGCGCACCACACAATTCATCGTGCGCGATCGTAGGGGTTGATAGGAAAACACCATGGCGCGTTCACTGAAGAAAGGCCCGTTCGTCGATTTGCATCTTCTCAAGAAGGTGGAAAACGCGGTTTCCGCAAACAACAAGCGTCCGATCAAGACCTGGTCGCGCCGCTCGATGATCCTGCCGGAAATGGTGGGTCTGACCATCGCCGTGCACAACGGCAAGGCCCACGTGCCGGTGCTGGTCAACGAAAACATGGTCGGACACAAATTGGGCGAATTCGCGATGACGCGTACGTTCAAGGGTCACTCCGGCGACAAGAAAGCGGCCGAAGCGAAGAAGTAATCGGACGCACACGAGGATATGACGATGCAAGCCAAGCCCAAGCAAAACACCGCGCCCCAAGCCAAAGCGATTCTTCGCGGCGTGCGCATTTCGCCGCAGAAAGCGCGTCTGGTCGCCGATCAGGTTCGCGGCATGGCGGTCGGCCGCGCGACGAATCTGCTCGCCTTCAGCGACAAGCGCGCAGCCGGGTTGCTGAAGAAGGTTTTGTTGTCGGCGGTGGCGAATGCCGAAAATAACCTCGGCGCCGATGTCGACGATTTGAAAATTTCCACGATCATGGTGGATGAAGGTCCGCGCCTGAAACGCATGCACGCACGTGCGAAAGGCCGTGGCACACAGATTATCAAGCGTACGAGCCACATCACTGTGGTTGTTGGCTCCTAAGGACACTGACGATGGGTCATAAAGTTCATCCAACCGGCATACGTCTTGGCATTTCCAAAGACTGGAATTCCAAGTGGTTCGCCAACAAACGCGAATACGCGCAATACCTCACCGCCGATTTGAAGGTGCGCGAGATGCTGCGTGAAAAGCTGGCGCAGGCCGGTATTTCGCGTATCCAGATCGAGCGTCCGGCCAAGAGCGCGCGCATCACCATCCACACGGCACGTCCGGGTGTGGTGATCGGCAAGAAAGGCGAAGACATCGAGAAGCTGCGCAAAGACGTCTCGAAGATGATGGGCGTTCCCGCTCACATCAACGTGTCCGAAGTGCGCAAGCCCGAGATCGACGCGCAGCTCGTCGCCGAATCGATCGCGCAGCAACTCGAGCGCCGCATCATGTTCCGCCGCGCGATGAAGCGCGCCGTGGGCAACGCGATGCGCCTCGGTGCGCTCGGCATCAAGGTCAACGTCGGTGGACGTTTGAACGGTGCGGAAATCGCGCGTTCGGAGTGGTATCGCGAAGGTCGCGTGCCGCTGCATACGCTGCGCGCCGACATCGACTACGGTTTTGCCGAAGCCGAAACCACGTACGGAATCATCGGCGTGAAAGTGTGGATCTACAAAGGCGAAGTGTTCGATCTGCATGCCGCCAGTCAGGAAACGCGCGAAGAACAACAAGCTGCACCGCCGTCCCGCGAGCGCCGCGACAATCGCGATAACCGTGATCGTGAACCGCGCGAACCGCGGAACGCGAAGTAAGGAACCGACGTCATGTTGCAACCCAGTCGTACCAAATTCCGCAAGGTTCAGAAGTCGCGTAATCGCGGCCTGAGTTACGTGGCCAACAAAGTCAGCTTCGGCGAATATGGCCTGAAGGCGACGACGCACGGTCATCTGACGGCACGTCAGATCGAATCCGCGCGCCGTTGCGTCACGCGCTTCGTCAAACGCGGCGGAAAATTGTGGATCCGCGTGTTCCCCGACAAGCCGATCAGCAAGAAGCCCATCGAAGTCCGCATGGGTAACGGTAAGGGCAACGTGGAGTATTGGGTCGCCGTCGTGCAGCCCGGTCGCATGTTGTATGAAATCGAAGGCGTGACCGAAGTCGAAGCGCGTGAAGCGTTCCGCCTTGCCGCGGCCAAGCTTTCGGTGCAGACCACGTTCGTGAACCGCACGGTGCTGTGATGGAACTCAAAGAACTCCGCAAACAATCCGCCGCCGACTTGAACGAACAGATCGTCGAGCTGCGTCGCGAACAATTCAACCTGCGCATGCAGCGCGGCGCGGGCAATCAGACGCACACGCATCACTTCAAGCGCGTGCGTCGCGAGATCGCGCAGATCAAAACGCTGCTCACGCAGCATGCGACGCCGGTTGCTGCTGCGCCCGTGGCGGCCAAGAAAGCGCCCGCCAATTCCAACAAGAAGCATGAGTTCAAGACCAACGACCATGTCGTCTATCCCACCCATGGCGTGGGCCGCCTGTCGGGCGTGATGGAACAGGAAGTCGCCGGCACCCGGCTGGAACTGTTCATCATCGACTTTGAAAAGGACAAGATGACCCTGCGCGTGCCGGTCAACAAGGCCAAGGCCGTGGGCATGCGCAAGCTGTCGTCGCCCGAGATCGTGGGCAATGCGCTGAACACCCTCAAGGGCCG
>CAZZWP010000128.1:5229-8157 GCA_964657965.1 uncultured Rudaea sp.
AAGAAAGCGGCGGCGAAGAAGACAAGCAAAGCCAAATCAGGCGACGTGAAATGAGCGACGAAACCAACAAAACGCAACGCACGATCGAAGGTCGTGTCGTGAGCAACAAGATGCAGAAGACAGTCACCGTGCTGCTCGAGCGCCAGGTGCAGCATCCGCTGTACGGCAAGATCGTGCGCCGGTCGACGAAAGTCCATGCACATGACGAAAAGGGCGAGTGCAAGGAAGGCGACACCGTTCGCATCACCGAGTGCCGTCCGCTGTCGAAGACAAAAAACTGGCGTGTGGTCGAGATCGTCACGCGCAACGCGCAGTAACGTGGATAGCAGGAGAAATTCACCATGATCCAGATGCAAACCACGTTGGCCGCGGCAGATAACAGCGGTGCAAAAGAACTGATGTGCATCAAGGTGCTCGGCGGTTCGAAGCGTCGCTACGCCGGTATCGGCGACGTGATCAAGGTTTCGATCCGCGAAGCGATTCCGCGCGGCAAGGTCAAGAAAGGCGAGGTGTATGACGCCGTTGTCGTCCGCACCAAGAAAGGCGTGCGCCGCGCCGATGGTTCGCTTATCCGTTTCGACGGCAACGCGGCCGTGCTGTTGAACACCAAACTCGAGCCGATCGGCACGCGTATTTTCGGACCCGTCACGCGCGAACTGCGCAGCGAACGGTTCATGAAGATCGTGTCCCTCGCACCCGAAGTTCTTTAAATTTGTACTTAGCAACAAATATACTTTTAGGATTACGCCATGAACCGCATTCGCAAAGGTGATCAAGTCATCGTGATCACCGGCAAATACAAGGGCCAGAAGGGCGAAGTGCTGCGCGTCGCGGAAGATCGCGTCGTCGTGCAGAACATCAACTTGATGAAGCGCCACACGAAGCCGAACCCGCAGATCAATCAGCCGGGCGGCATCGTCGAGCGCGAGGCTTCCATCCACATCTCCAACGTGATGCTTTTCAACGCCACTTCGAACAAGGGCGAGCGCGTTGGTTTCAAGACACTCGACGACGGACGCAAGGTACGCACGTACCGCGCCGGCGGCGAAGTGGTCGACGCCTGAGGACTGCCATCATGGTTCGCCTGGAAAAATTCTACAAAGACGAAGTCGTTCCGAAGCTGATGGAAAAGTTCGGCTACAAGAACGTCATGCAGGTGCCGAAGATCACCAAAGTCACGCTGAACATGGGCGTGGGTGAAGCGGCCACCAACAAGAAAGTTTTGGAAAACGCCAATGCCGACATGACCAAGATTGCCGGTCAAAAGTCGATTTCGACGTTGTCCAAGAAATCCATCGCCACGTTCAAGATTCGCGACAACTGGCCGATCGGCTGCAAGGTCACCTTGCGCCGCGCCAAGATGTACGAATTCATCGATCGCCTGGTCAACATCGCGCTACCGCGCGTGCGTGACTTCCGTGGTATCTCCGGTCGTGCGTTCGACGGTCGCGGCAACTACAACATGGGCATCAAGGAACAGATCATATTCCCCGAGATCGATTTCGATCAGGTGGACGCGATCCGCGGTATGGACATCGCCATCACGACGACGGCGCGCAATGACGAAGAAGCCAAAGCGTTGCTCGAAGCTTTCAGCTTTCCGTTCCGCAACTAATTGATAGAGAGATAACGGGTATGGCAAAGACAAACATGATCATGCGCGAAAAGAAACGCGCGAAAATCGTGAAGAAGTACGCGACCAAGCGTGCGGAACTGAAAGCGATCGTGCTCAGCCCGAAGTCTTCCTACGAAGACAAGATGGCCGCGCAGACGAAGCTGCAGAAACTGCCGCGCGACGCGAGCCCGAGCCGTCAGCGTAATCGCTGCGAGCTGACCGGCCGTTCGCGCGGTGTGTATCGCAAGTTCGCGCTGGGCCGTCACAAACTTCGCGAAGCGACCATGCGCGGTGACGTGCCGGGCCTGCGCAAAGCTAGCTGGTAACCAAAAATTTTGAATGTTGATAGCGATATCGATGCCGAATACAGGAATTGAATAATGAGCATGACTGATCCCATTGCCGACATGTTTACCCGCATTCGCAACGCCTCGGCGTCCGCGAAGCCGACGGTACGCATGCCGAACTCCAAACTGAAAGTCGCCATCGTCAAGTTGCTGAAAGACGAAGGCTACGTTCACGATTACCAGATCAACAAGCTCGAGAACAACAAGTCCGAGCTCGAAATCGCGTTGAAGTATTTCGAAGGCCGTCCGGCGATCGAAAAGCTCGACCGCGTCAGCCGTTCCGGATTGCGCGTTTATCGCAACAAGGACGAATTGCCGAAAGTCATGTCGGGCCTGGGCGTCGCGATTATTTCGACACCGTCCGGTTTGATGACCGACGTACAAGCTCGCGCCGCAGGCGTGGGCGGCGAAGTGCTCGGCACCATCGCCTAAGAATTCGGAGAGAACTTATGTCACGAGTCGCCAAAAAACCGATTGCGCTCCCCAAAGGGGTCGAGTGCAACGTTGCCAGAGACGCGATCACCGTCAAAGGCCCTAAAGGCACGCTGAAATTCATGCGTCCCGAAGGTGTTGAAGTGGACGTCAAGGGTTCGGAAGTGAATTTCGGATCGACCACCGGCCAACTGAAGATGGCGGGCACGGCGCGTGCGCTCGTCGCCAACATGGTGACCGGTGTGAGCGAAGGCTATCAGCGCAAGCTCGAACTCGTCGGCGTCGGTTATCGCGCCGCGGTGCAGGGCAAGGATCTGAACCTCACGCTCGGTTTTTCGCATCCGGTCGTGTTCAAGACGCCCGAAGGCATCACGATCACCGTTCCGACGCAGACAGAAATCCTGATCGCCGGCGCCGACAAACAGCGCGTGGGTGAAACCGCCGCCAAGATTCGCGCGTTCCGTCCGCCCGAGCCGTACAAAGGCAAAGGCGTTCGTTACTCAGGTGAAAAAATCACCCTTAAAGAAGCTAAGA
>CAZZWP010000129.1:0-8052 GCA_964657965.1 uncultured Rudaea sp.
CTTTGTTGTTCGCATCGGGTGTGTCCGCAGACAGCACGTCCCTGTGCTGGCTGCGGACCGCGCGCTCCCGGCGCGCGATCACCGTTCTCTGAAGCTGATTTCGTAGAGCGAGTTGCGGATTTGCGAGCTCGCTCCGGCGAATTCGCTCGTTACGCCTTGCGTACGTCTCGGTTGCCGCGCCATTGACGATGCTGTTTGTTGGCAGCGGCATGTGGCTTGGCGGATGAGTTGTTGCCGGCGTGCGGACGACGCGCGTGGTTCGGGTTGCGTGGACGGTTTGTCGGCGCGGCGCGGCCGGGAGCGGGACGGTTCGAGTCGAGATTGAGCGGTGTGCTCGGTTCGAATCCGGGGATCGACTCGATCTGAATGTCCTGCTTGAGCATGCGGCGGATGTCGCGAAGCAGACGCACTTCGTCGTGCGCGACCAGCGACACGGCCAGACCCTCAGCGCCCGCGCGGCCGGTGCGGCCGATGCGATGCACGTAGTCTTCCGCGACCATCGGCAAATCGTAATTGACGACGATGGGCAGCTGATCGATGTCGAGGCCGCGTGCGGCGATGTCGGTCGCGACGAGGATGGTGACTTTGCCCGCTTTGAAATCTTTCAACGCACGCGTGCGCGCGCCCTGGCTCTTGTTGCCGTGGATCGCAGCAGTTTTCAGACCACCTTTTTCGAGGAACGTCGCCAGTTTGTCCGCGCCGTGTTTGGTGCGGCTGAAGACGAGTGCCTGCCGGCGACTGTCGGCGGCGAGGATATGAAACAGCGCGTCGCGTTTCTTCGCGCCATCGACGGGATGCACGCGATGCGTGATCGTCGAGGCAATCGCGTTGCGCGCGGCGACCTGGATTTCCGCCGGATCGCGCATGAATTGAGCGGCGAGTTTCTTGATCTCGTCAGCGAACGTGGCGGAGAACAGCAACGTCTGGCGCTTCTTCGGCAACGTGCCGAGGATTTTCTGGATGGCCGGCATGAATCCCATGTCGAGCATGCGGTCGGCTTCGTCGAGCACGAGAATCTCGATGCCGGACAAGTCGACGGTGCGACGCTCCATGTGATCCATTAAACGTCCCGGCGTGGCGACGATGAGATCGAGACCGCGACGCAACGCGTCCATCTGCGGGCCCATGCTGACGCCGCCGAAGATGGCCGTGCTGAAGATGCGCAAATGTTTGCCATACGCGCGGATGCTTTCATGCACCTGCGCGGCGAGTTCGCGGGTCGGTGTGAGAATCAGTGCGCGCGGTTTGCGCTTGCCGCTCGGTTGCGCGGCGTTGACGAAAAGACGCTCGATGAGCGGCAATGCAAACGCGGCCGTTTTGCCGGTACCGGTTTGCGCGCCCGCAAGAATATCGCGGCCGGCAAGAACCGTCGGGATCGCCGCGGCTTGAATAGGGGTGGGCTCGGTATAGCCTTGATCGGCCAACGCGCGCAGAAGAGCGGGCGAAAGCCCGAGAGTATCGAAAGACATGTAAAACGCTCCTAGAAAAAACCTTGCATGCGAGCCGCGCGCGCGAAGGCGCGTTGTTCGTCACGAACAAGGTGTTGATGTAGCAGCGTTCCCAGCCAACCGCGCCGCAAGTGAGTCCGATGCGCGCGTGAGCGCGTGCCGGTTTGTGCGTCGGGACCGAGTGGTGCAGGCGGGCCGAGCGAGCGATGCTCGCAACGATTGAGCCTTAAGGGAAAAACGGGGGGTCGACGCATTGCCGATGTCCTATCGGCGTTCTGCACATCCTGCGCAGAGTGGTGTTGCGGCATTCACTTTACAGGAAAATGCGGCGCTGCGCCATCGGAAGTATAAATAGGTAGTAGGCGCGCAAATTCAATCGCGGAAAGCGTCAGTGGAAATCACGCGATTCGAAACGGATTTTCGGCAGGAGATGACTGTAATCGTAGAGGCGTTCGGCGACGACATGGAACACGCCTTCGCTGGCTTGCAGTTTACCGTCGACGGCCATGACGGAGGATTCGAGAAGGACGCGATGCTGTTTCTCGGCGAGTGCTTTCCAGACGACGACGTTGACCTGTCCGGTCTCGTCTTCGAGCGTGACGAAGGTGACACCTTTCGCCGTGCCCGGATGTTGACGCACGGTGACGAGTCCCGCGCAACGCAACTTCCGGCCGTTGAGTTTTTCGTCCGACGTCGTGCGCGCGAAGACGACGCGGCGGCGTTTCAATTCCGGTCGGATCAGCGCGAGTGGATGCAGCGTGAGCGACAAACCCATGCGAGCGTAATCATTCATCACGTCTTCGCGCAGCGAGGGCGGGCGGATCGCGATCGATTGTTCGTTGATGCCAGTGTTTGCCAATACGGGCAACGGCAGTTCCGCACCGGCACTTTCCCAACGTGCGCGGTGACGATGCTCGCTGATGCTGCGCAATGCGCCGGCATCGGCAAGACATGCGCGTTCCAACGTCGTGATGCGGGCGCGACGCGTCATGTCGGCGACATCGACGAACGGTTGTTGTGTACGCGCATCCACGAGACGGTTGGCTAGATCTTCCGATGCGCTCTTGAGCAGTCGGATGCCGAGACGAAGTTTGGGTTTCTCCTTGACGTCGGTCGGTTCGAGCGCGCAATGCCATGTGCTGATGGCGACATCGACCGGCAGCACGACCACGCCATGCCGCTGCGCGTCCTGGATCAGTTGCGACGGCTGATAAAAACCCATCGGCTGCGAGTTCAACAGCGCGCACGTGAACGCGGCAGGATGATGGCATTTGAGCCAAGACGATACGTACGCGAGCAATCCGAAACTGGCCGCGTGCGATTCGGGAAATCCATAATCGCCGAAACCTTTGATCTGCTCGAAGATGCGTTCGAAATACGATTCTTCGTAACCGCGTTCGAGCATGCCGTTTCTGATGCGATCATGAAATTTCTCAAGACCACCCGTGCGTTTCCAGGCCGCCATCGCGCGGCGCAGTTCATCGGCCTCGCCAGCCGTAAAGCCGGCGATGACTTGAATCAATTTCATCACCTGCTCTTGGAAAATCGGCACGCCGAGCGTGCGGCTGAGCACGTCTTGAACTTGCGATTCACCTTTTCCGGCGTCGCGTTCGGCTTTCGATTGCGGATAGTCGATCGGTTCAAGTCCCTTGCGACGCCGCAGATACGGATGAACCATATGTCCCTGAATCGGACCCGGCCGGACGATGGCGACCTCGATGGTGAGGTCGTACAGCGTGCGCGGTTGCAGGCGAGGCAGCATCGACATCTGCGCGCGCGATTCGATCTGAAAAACACCCATCGTGTCGGCGGCGCAGATCATGTCGTAAGTCGGCAAGTCGTCTTGCGGCACAGAGTGCAGTTCAAAGTTGCCGATACCGTGTTTGCGCAGCAGGTCGAAACATTTGCGGATGCACGTGAGCATACCGAGCGCTAAACAATCGACTTTCAGCAATGTCATCGATTCCAGATCGTCCTTGTCCCACTGGATGATGGTGCGTTCCGCCATCGCCGCATTTTCTACCGGCACGAGAAGATGCAACGGCTGATCGGAAATGACGAAACCGCCGACGTGCTGCGACAGATGACGTGGGAATTTCACGAGACGGCGAACCAATGTTTTAAGCTGTTGCATCACCCGACTGTGCGGATCGAAACCGCGACTGCGAAGTTCTTCGTCGAACGTTGCGTTGCTCGAGACGCGCGAAAACATCGACGTGAGCTGATCGAGCGCATCGTCCGGCAAGCCGAGTGCGCGGCCGACGTCGCGCGTGGCGCTTTTGCTGCGATAGCTGATCACGGTCGCCGCTAGCGCGGCGCGGTGGCGTCCGTATTTGTCGAAGACATACTGGATCACTTCCTCGCGGCGCTCGTGTTCGAAATCGACGTCGATGTCGGGCGGTTCGTTGCGTTCGCGCGAGAGGAATCGTTCGAATAGCAGATTGCCTTTTTCGGGACTGATCGCAGTGATGCCCAGGCAGTAGCACACCGCCGAATTGGCCGACGACCCTCGCCCTTGACATAAGATGGGCTGTGGAAGGGTGCGCGCCCATTGCACGATATCTTCGACGGTCAGAAAAAAATGTTCGAACTTCAGTTCCTCGATCAGTTCGAGTTCTTTTTCGATTTGCTCGCGCACTTCGGGTTTGGCGCCGTCGGGCCAGAAACGTCGCATACCTGCTTCGGTTAATTTTCGAAGTTGAGCGATGGCCGTCAGTCCATCCGGCACGATTTCGTGCGGATAGGTGTAGCGCAATTTGCTCAGGTCGAAGTCGACCTGTTCGGCGATGCGGATAGTTTCTTCGAGCAGATCGGCGGGATAAGTTTTGGCGAGCAGTTTCTTCGTGCGCAGGTGGCGCTCGCCGTTCGGAAAGAGTGCGTCGCCGGCTTCGGCGACGGTTTTACCAATGCTCACGGCCGTCAGCACATCCTGCAAGGCGCGACGTGCACGGATGTGCATGTGGACATCGCCGGCGGCAACGAGGCGCAAGTCATGCGTGTTGCCGAGATCGCGCAGTCGTTGCAGTTCGGCGGCGTCGTCCGGACCACGATGCAGTTCCACGGCGATCCACGCGCGTTGTGGAAAATGCTGCGTTATCCACTTTGCCGCATCGTCCACTTCTTGTGCATTGGCTTGTGCGAGCCATCCCGGCTGCCAGAGAATCCGAACGTCGTCGCCGAGCCGTTCGACATCCTCGCGCGTCAACCGGTATTCGCCTTTTTCGCTACGACGGCGTCCGATGGTGATGAGTTTGCAGATATCCGAATAGCTGTTTCGTGAGGTCGCCAGAATCACCAGCTTGATGCCGTCGGCGAGACGTACTTCCGTGCCGACGATCAGTTTGACGCTTGATTCTTTCGACGCATCGAGCGCACGCACGATGCCGGACAACGAACATTCGTCGGTAATGGCCAGCGCTTTGTAACCGAGTTTTTCGGCACGTTCGAACAATTCATCTGCGTGCGACGCGCCGCGTTGAAACGAGAAATTGGAAAGGCAATGCAACTCGGCGTAGTCGACGCCGGCAAGGCTTTCGTCAATTCCGAACGCGTTCGATTCCGCGGTTGTAGTAATCGATGGCCTCGATTCGTCTTTGTCGTTGTTAGGTAAAAGTGCAAGTCTCTCCGCCAATCGCGCTTGCTTCTGGATTCGCTTTTGCACACGTTCCGACGGCTCGCCGATCTCGCGCGGATTGCCGTCACCTTCCAGATGCTTGCCGTATCGCTTCGGCCACTCGCTGTGATGACTCACGCGAACCATCCCTGCAGCATCCAGCCATCCAGACAGCCCGCTGCGACATACGCCCATGCGCGCTGGCCTTCGCCGGTCTGCACGACGTAGTAATCGCGGCGCATGTCGTCGCCGTCCCACCAGCCGCTTTCGATGCGTTCGGGGCCGGCGAGAATGCGTGTCGACGCGGTGCGCAGCGGGATGGCGTGATGAAGCAGCCAAAGTGGACGCGGCGATAATCGTGTGACTGGCGCCGCTGCACGTTTCGGCGCGGCAATCGATTGATCGTCGAACCGCCACGCGCGTTCGGGACGATGATCGGGGACGTGAGTGAGGCCACGCACCGACGTGTCGCCCAGATGCGAACGTAGGCGCTCGATGAGCGCTGGCCAATCGAGTCCTTGTTCGCGGCGCGGTTCGAACAGATCTTTGTGGCGCGGTTTCAGTTCCGGCAGATCTTTCGCGAATACGGCAATGCCGCAGACCGGTTGCGAAAGTTGTGCATGTTCGAGCCGGCTGCGCGCGAGTTCGTAGAGCGCTTTCGCGTCGCGTTGCGGTGTGAGCAGTTCGATGACGACGCGCGTTGTCGTGCGGTCTTCGTGATCGAGCCGGATTTCGTAGTGCTGCACGCCGCCATCGCGCGCGGTTAGGAACAGCGACAGCTCGCCGCACAGACGACGCAGCGGAAACAGCAGCGGCGGCCATGCTTCCACACGATCGTCGAGTTCGATGCGGTGATGAAAATACGGTGGCGGTTCGTACAGCATCAGCAGATCGGCTTTGTATCCGCGCATGCGATCGAGCAAATCGATTTGGTCCGGCCCGATGCGGCGCGTGAGTTCCGGACGCGGTAGCGCGAAGACATCGCGCAGCGTGCGCAGGCCGACGTTATGCAGCAAAGCGATGGCGTTATCGTCCAAGCCACTGTACGAAATGGGTACGTAGCAAAGTGCGTTGAGCATCGGGTCCGGTTGCTCGATGAAGTAATCGTCGCCGTGCCGCGCGAGCACGCGCGCGGCAGCGGGAATTGGCGCGACCGCCAACGATGGCTTGTAGTGGATGCGCGCGAGCGCGTTGCGAAGGCGCTGTTCGAGTGTCGGCCAGCCGCCGAACAACGTGAGGCTCGCGCCGACTTCGATCAATAGCGCATCAGGCTCACCGATGCTGACCTGGCTGCTGAATTTGTACGCCCACGCCGCGAGCATTTTCAGTAAACGCTGTTCGGCGGCGACATCGCGTGCGCGCGCCTGCACGTGCGCGCAAATGGCGCGTGCGGCGGCGAGCGGTTGTCCGGCACGCACGCCGGCAGCGCGCGCGCGATCGTTAGCCATTACGACGTGCTGACGCTGCCGTGGACCGTCGACGACAGCGAGGCAATCCTGTTGCTCACTCTCCTCGAATACGGCCCGTAGCGGAAGATCGAAAAAGTGGAGACAGGCCCAGAGCATGTCGATGCCATTCGTTGGATGCGTGAATCACGATAAACACGGTGCGTCTCAAAACCTGAGGCGGCGTGTCAGTTCACGCGCGACATCGCAAGCGAGTAGGGCGGCGACGATCCAGATTGCCGCGGCATTTGAGGATTTCGATGTCCGTCTGTCCGGCATCGGTGTGCAGTTGCAGGCGCAATGCGGCCGGACTGGTCTTCGACGCGGCTTTCGCCGGACGAAACACGAATGCCAACGCATCACCACTTTCGGCAGCGAGTTGCAGACGGCGCAACAGCGTGTAGTCAGCGATGGGAAGCCAGCTCAACACGGCGCCGCAGGAACCGGAGCGCAGGCATTGTTCGGCGCTCCATGCACCTTCGGTTGGATTGGCGTCGATCTGCACGACGTAACGCAAATCCACGCCATGCGCGGCGAGCGCGGGCGCGTAAGGAATGTAGGGCGGCGTGACGAAGATGACGCGTTGTCCGCGCTGCGTGATGTCGGCGAGCGCGGGCATCAGCAGCGACAATTCGCCGACACCATCGTACTCGCACAGTATTTCGCTCACGGCGCCGCACGGCCATCCGCCGCCGGGTAGCATTGCGTCGAGTTCGGCGTTGCCAGTCGACAAGGCGCGAACATGCGATTGCACGGAGGCGGAACGTCGCCAGATGCCGGGATGTTGAAGGACCGCGTCGAGCGCGGATGAGACGACGGCATTCATATCAATGCTGCCGGATGATGCCGACGTAAAGGCCTTCGATCGCGAAGCTGTCGATGCGGTGCGGATCGACATCGATCAGTTCGAAATCCGGGTTCTCAGGCAACAGCAGCAAATGTCCGCGACGATGTTTGAGACGTTTTACGGTGATTTCGTCGTCGAGTCGCGCGACGACGATTTGTCCGTCTTCCGCATGTTGTGTGCGATGCACGGCGAGCAAGTCGCCGTCGATGATGCCGGCGTCGCGCATGCTTAAACCCACGACGCGCAGCAGAAAATCCGCGCGCGGTTTGAACAGACTGGGATCGACGCTGTAATTCGCCTCGATGTTGCCTTCGGACATGATGGGGCTGCCGGCGGCAACGCGCCCGACGAGGGGAAGCGAATTTGCCGCCGGCAGCCTTGAGCGTTGTGTCAGACGCAGGCCGCGATGTTGCGGCAGACGTTCCAGCGCACCTTTTCGGATCAGGGTTTCTACGTAGTCTTGGGCTGAGGAATGGCTGCTAAGGCCAAGATTTTCTGAGATTTCTCGCAGGCTGGGGGCGGTGCCGTTTTCGTCCAGACGAGATTGGATGAAGTCCAGGACTCGGCGTTGATTGGCAGTGAGATCGAAATCGCTCATACGTACAAATGTACGTATTTTTGGGATGGCGTCAAGTCTTATTTAAAGCTTCCGCTGTCCTGCGGCCAGCGGGTAACTTTTTGTCGGGCGACAAAAAGTCA
>CAZZWP010000130.1:0-7920 GCA_964657965.1 uncultured Rudaea sp.
TCCAGCGAACGGATTGCCCATGGCAGTCGGAGCGGCGATGAACGGGTCCGGCGCGCCGGCCGGGACTGCGGTAGGCCGATGCCACACGACCGCCACGGCCAGCGCCACCGCGCACGCGCTGGCAAGACCGGCAGGCACGAACCAGGATCGAAGACGACGCGGGCGCGACGTTTCCAGCGCGCGTTGACGTGCACGATTGAGCCGCGACAAGGTCGCCGCGTCCAGATTTTTCGCCGACTCGTCAAGCGTCTGTTTCGCCTGCATCGTCCAATCAGGTAATTTATTTTCGTCAGTCATTCGTATTTCTCCAGCGCGCGCCGTAACGCCGCCAATGCACGCGACAAGTGTGTCTTTACGCTTCCTTCGCTGCAACGCATGACGTTTGCCGTGGTTGCAACATCGAATCCTTCCCAGACCCGAAGCAGGAACGCCTGGCGTTGCCGCGTCGGTAGTCTTTTCAGTGCCTCGTCCAGCGCCACCGAGGCCTCATTGCCGGCCAACCGTAGCAATGGACCGGGGTCTGTCGTGTCGGGCGCCTGTGCGATTTCGTCGACTTCATCCTCGGCCGGTTTCACCCAAGCCGCGAGCCATCGGCCGCGCACCTGTTTGCGGCGATGGAAATCGTTGATCCGGCTATCGAGCACCCGATAGAACAATGGCGCCCAATCCGACCCCGGTTTGTCCGTATAGTGGCGCACGAAACCGAACATCGCGTCTTGCACGAGATCCATGGCGTCGTCGCGGCTCGACGTCGCCAGTTCTGCCATGCGCAGAGCCCGACGCTCGACCGTCTTCAAAAAGTGATCGATCGCATTGTCCGTGTTGGCGGCATCCACGCGTTCGGGCGTCCAGCTGGCAGGAGTAATTGAAATTGTATGCGTCATCCGGGCGTTATCGTAAGCTCGCCTGGCTTAAATAAACGCCCGGTGGCACGCGCGGTTGACGAGGGTTGTGCACAAGCCGGGACCTAGCGGCCTTCACACCGTGACAACTGTAGCACAAGTGCAAAAATATACTTGTTTTGCTCTTGTAACCTATTGATCCGATAACTATATTTCAGTGTGGTTAAACTTTCGCCAAGGCGAAGAACGGCCTGTAATTATGCGCTTCGCAAGCCTCTATCCGAACGCTCATGCACAGACTTATCCACAGCGCTTGTGGATAAGCAGAAAAGTCGTTTGGGAATGAAGACTTGAGTATCACTCTTGAGCAATTACCTACGCTTTTTGCGCAACTGCTGATTCCTGCGCGCAACTGGCAGGTTTTACAGTTCGGAGTGCCGTGATGTCGGGTGTTTTACGCGTCGCCGTACCCGTGCCGCTGCCTCAATTATTCGACTACCTGCCGCCGCGCGGAATCGACGCGGCGTCGATCGCGGTTGGATCGCGTGTCGCAATTCCGTTCGGCAGAGGAAAGCGTGTCGGCATCGTGATCGAAACACTCGCAACATCCGATTTGCCGTTATCGCGACTCAAGCCGGCCATCGCACTATTGGACGACGAACCGGCGATCAGTGGCGAACTCTTATCGACGCTGCAATGGGTCTCGCGCTATTACCTGCATCCACTCGGCGAAGTATTGGACACAGCACTGCCGGTGGGATTGCGCCGCGCCAAGCCGTTGCCGGACGAGGGCGATTCGGCGCTGATGCGCGCCGCGGATGCGATCGAACCCAAATTACGCACCGGATCGAATAGCGCAGCACTTTTCGCTCTGCTCGCGAACGGCCCGCAGCGTTATGCGGCGTTGGATGCGCAAATCCCGGCATGGCGCGGTGCCGCCGCAAATCTGCGCAAGCGCGGATTGATTGCGAGCACGCGCGTCGCCGCATCGGCGATGCCGAGCGTGCGGATCGATCCACCGCCGCTCACAGACGAGCAGCGCCTCGCGACGGAAACTATCGGCCATTCGTTCGGCGATTACGCGCCGTTTCTCCTCGAAGGCATCACCGGCAGTGGCAAAACGGAGGTCTATCTCGCGCTGACCGAACAAGTGCTCGCGCGACATGGACAAGTGCTCGTCCTCGTGCCGGAAATCGGGTTGACGCCGGCGTTGGAACGCCGTTTTCGCGATCGCGTCGGACATCGCATCCATGTCCTGCATTCGAATCTCTCCGATGGCGATCGCACGCGCGCTTGGCTCGCAGCCGCGCGCGGAGAATCGTGCGTGATTCTCGGCACGCGATCGGCGATTTTCGTGCCTTTGCCGAAAGCCGGGTTGATCGTCGTCGACGAAGAACACGACGGTTCGTATAAACAGCAGGACGGATTGCGCTATTCCGCGCGTGATCTGGCGCAGGTGCGCGGCAAGGCGTTGAGCGTGCCGGTTGTCTTGGGATCGGCGACGCCGTCGCTGGAATCACTCGCGAACGTCGAGGCGGGTCGATATCAACGCCTGCACCTCGGTTCGCGTCCCGGTGCCGCGCGACTTCCGGAATTTCAATTCGTCGATCTGCGCGGCAAACGCCTGAACGACGGCTTGTCGGACGATGTGATCAAGGCCGTTCGCGATTGCGTTGGCCGCGGCGAGCAGGCATTGCTGTTTCGCAACCGACGCGGCTATTCGCCGGTGCTGATGTGTCATGCGTGCGGATGGCACGCGGCCTGCGAACACTGCGATAAACCGATGACGTGGCATCGCGGCGCCGCGCAAATGCGCTGTCATCACTGTGGCGCGCAATCACCGGTGCCGTCGCATTGTCCGAGCTGCGGCCATCTCACGCTGGAACCGCGCGGCGTCGGCACGGAGCGCATGGAGCAGGCGCTGACGAAACTGTTTCCGAATGTTCCCGTTATCCGCATCGATCGCGAAACGACGCGCCATCGGGGCGGCGTCGACGAACGGCTGCAACAATTGCGACCCGACGAAGCCGGCATTCTCGTCGGCACGCAGATGTTGGCGAAAGGCCACGATTTGCCGAATCTCACGCTGGTTGGCTTGATCGGTGTGGACGACGGACTTTTCAGCGTCGACTTCCGCGCCAGCGAACGATTGTGCCAGCTCATCGTTCAAGTCGCCGGTCGCGCGGGGCGCGCGTTGAAACCGGGAAAGGTATTACTGCAGACGTTGCACCCCGATCATCCGCTGCTGCGCACGTTGCTGAAATCCGGCTATGCAAAAGTCGCCGCCGAGTTGCTCGACGAGCGCCGCGAAACCGCGTTGCCGCCGTTCGCGTTTCTCGCGCTGTTGCGCAGCGAGGCGAAAACGGCCGCGCTCGCTGAGGCATTTCTTGCGCGGGCGCTTCAACTTGCCTGTACTCCGGACGGAATTACGGTGGTCGGACCCATGCCCGCGCCCATGCCGTTGCGTGCCGGACTGCATCGCGCGCAATTGCTGTTGAGTGCGGAAGATCGGCCGCATTTCCACGCGTTTCTCGCGCAATGGATCGGTCACTTGCGCGCACTCGACGAAGCGCGTCGCGTACGCTGGTCGCTGGACATCGATCCGTTGGACTTGTATTAACCTGTCCGTATGGACGACTCGGCGAACACGACATTGCCTCACCTCGTCATTCTCGGCGGCGGCTTCGGCGGATTGTGGGCTACGCGCGCCCTGCGCAATGCGCCGCTGCGCATAACGCTGGTCGATCGCAACAATCATCATTTGTTTCAGCCGCTGCTTTACCAAGTCGCGACGGCTGGATTGTCGTCGGCCGACATCGCCGCGCCGCTGCGACGGATCTTGCGCAACCAGAAAAATGTCGAGGTACGTCTCGCGGCGGCGGAGCGTATCGAACCGGATTCGCGCCGCGTCCATCTCGACGACGA
Organism: uncultured Rudaea sp.; assembly: GCA_964657965.1. Lineage (GTDB taxonomy): Bacteria > Pseudomonadota > Gammaproteobacteria > Xanthomonadales > Rhodanobacteraceae > Rudaea. The sequence continues at coordinate 3,768 of CAZZWP010000130.1, forward strand.
ATCCGTTCTCGATTACGACATCTTGATCGTGGCGACGGGCGCAACGCACGCCTATTTCGGCCACGACAACTGGGAACAGTTCGCGCCGGGGCTGAAGACCCTGCGCGACGCAGTACGCATACGGCGACGTTTTCTCATGGCCTTCGAGCACGCCGAAGCGGAGAGCGATCCGGCCAAACGCGCCGCCTGGCTCAGCTTCGCCATCGTCGGCGGTGGACCGACCGGCGTCGAGCTGGCCGGAACGATGGCGGAAATCGCGCGGCATACGTTGCGTCGCGAGTTTCGTCATATCGATCCCGCGTCGGCGACCGTGCGCTTGCTGGAAGCCGGTCCGCGCGTTCTTTCGACGTTTCCGGATTCATTGTCGGAAAAAGCGCGTAGACAGTTGGAACGCCTGGGTGTGGAAGTCATCACCGGCAAACCGGTGACGGATATCAGCGATGATGGTTATCGCATCGGCGACGAATTCGTGGCGGCGAAAACGGTGGTGTGGGCAGCCGGTGTGGCGGCGTCGCCGCTCGCTAAATCGCTGCGTGTGCCGTTGGATCGCGCCGGTCGCGTGCAGGTTTTACCGGATCTGACGGTGCCCGGCCATCCCGAGATATTCGTGGCGGGCGATCTCGCCGCGGTGTCGTCGAATGGACATCCGGTGCCCGGTATTGCGCCGGCCGCCAAACAGATGGGCAATCATGTCGCCAAGACGATTCGCGATCGGCTCGAAGGAAAACCGTCACAGCCATTTCGTTATAGCGACTATGGCAATCTCGCTACGATCGGACGGATGGCCGCCGTCGTCGATTTACGCGGCTTCCGGTTCTCCGGAGCGTTCGCGTGGTTCTTCTGGCTGATCGCGCACGTCTTTTTCTTGATCGGTTTTCGCAACCGGATGGCGGTGATGTTCAATTGGTTGTGGGCTTATGGATCGCACCATCGCGCTGCGCGGATTATTGTTGGCGATCCGATCAAGCGGGATGATTCGGCGCAGGAGTTTATTCCGTAGGGCTGATCGAGAGAAAAGCTTCCGCTGTCCTGCGGCCAGCGGGTAACTTTTTGTTGGACGACAAAAAGTCACCAAAAAGCGTCTTCTCGTTCGCATAGGACATGTCCGCAGACAGCACGTCCCTGCGCTGGCCGCGGACCCCGCGCTCCCAGCGCGCGATAACCACTTTCGCAACCAGCCTTGATAAAAACGATTTGCGTTGAGTTGTTTGAAAGGAAAACGGCCCGCGATGCGGGCCGTTTGGTGTTGCGTGGTGCGTTGTTTTTTACGCGGCGAAGAGGGTGCGCATTTTCTTCATCGCATTTACTTCGACCTGACGGATGCGTTCGGCGGAGACGCCGTATTCGTCGGCCAGTTCTTGCAACGTCGATTTCTCACCGTCTTTCAGCCAGCGGCGCTGAATGATGTCGCGCGAACGCGCATCGAGTTTCGCCAAACCTTGTTTCAACGAACCGAGATCGGAGTCTTCCTGACTTGACGCTTCCAATGTCTGGTACGGATCGGCCGCGTTGTCGACGAGATAGGCACCCGGCGACGGCTTGTCGTCTTCGTCCGCGTCCTGCGGTGCGTCGAACGCCATGTCGTGACCGGACAGACGCGATTCCATTTCGAGGACGTCCGCCACTGTCACGCCGAGGTCTTTCGCAACGGCCGCCACTTCGCGCGAGTTCATCCAGCCCAGACGCTTCTTCGACTTACGCAAGTTGAAGAACAATTTGCGCTGCGCCTTCGTCGTCGCGATCTTGACGATGCGCCAGTTGCGCAAGATGAACTCGTGCATCTCGGCGCGAATCCAATGCACCGCGAACGACACGAGACGAACGCCGACTTCCGGATCGAAACGCTTCACCGCTTTCATCAAGCCGATGTTGCCTTCCTGGATCAGGTCGCCGACCTGCAAACCATAACCGTTGTAACTGCGCGCGACGTGCACGACGAAGCGCAAGTGAGACATCACGAGTTTCTTGGCCGCGTCGAGATCGTTCTCGCCGCGGAAACTTTTCGCCAACGCCTGTTCTTCTTCTAGCGACAGCACGGGAATCTGGTGAACCGCGGAGACGTACGCATCCAGACTACCGATCGCCGCATTGGGGATCGGAAGATTGTTGGCCACTAATGCCGTTGTAGACATGGACTCTCCTGGAAAACAGCGTTTAACCACTCTATCGTTAGAGTGCTAAACGCCGCATAAGTTGCAATCCAGCTTCGAGTGAATCCGTACAGCGTTCTCTGCTCGGACCGGATTTTCTGTACCGAATAGTACAGCAACGATCAGGAAAAATCAAGGTCGGCGATTGGGGGCAAACGCCAGTCGATGGGATGCACGGCGTGGTCTTCTAACCACTTGTTTGTCTTGGAGAAATGGCCGGAACCGAAAAATCCCCGATGAGCAGAAAGTGGCGACGGATGCGGCGCTTTCAAGACCAAGTGACGCCGGCCATCGACGAGCTTCCCCTTCGCCTGTGCGTAGCTGCCCCACAGCAGAAAAACGAGGTTTTCGCGCTCGCGATTGAGGTGATCGACGATGGCGTCGGTGAATCCCTCCCAGCCTTTGCCTTTGTGCGACTCCGGTTTGCCGCGTTCGACGGTCAACACCGAATTCAGAAGCAGCACGCCTTGCCGAGCCCATGAAATCAGACAGCCGTGTTCCGCTCGCGGAATGCCGACATCGCTCTGGATTTCTTTCAGCATGTTTTCCAGCGACGGCGGAATCTGCACGCCAGGCATGACGGAGAAACAAAGGCCGTGCGCCTGATTCGGCCCGTGATATGGATCTTGCCCGATGATCACGACGTTCACGTCGTCGAACGGTGTCGTGTCGAGCGCCGCGAAAATCTTTTTCGGCGGCGGATAAATCGTTTTGCCGGCGCGCAGTTCGGCGCGAAGAAATTCCGAGAGCTTCTGCATGTCGGGCCGCGCGAGATAATCGCCGACGCGCGCCTTCCACGAAGGCTCGAGTTTGAGACTCTCCTGACTCACGCCGCCTTGGCGCGCTTGCGGATGTGCTGCGATACACGCATCTGGAACAGGAGTTTCGTGATCAGCAAGCGTTCTTCGATCGGTTTCTGCACGAGATCGTTCGCGCCGGCGCGCAGGAGCTGCGCTTGATTTCGCGGATTGTCGTCGCCCGTCATGATCAACACCGGCAACTCACCTTTTGAATAACCGAATTCGTTGCGCACGCGGTCGAGCAAATCGCCGCCGGTGAGTTCGCCTTTCAGATTCACGTCGGACAGCACGACATCGGCACCCGGAATTTTTCCCTGCGCCATCGCCGTTTCCAGCAGCGCGACCGCGTCTTCGACACTCGTCACGTGCTGCACGTTGAGACCATACTTTTCCAGCATGCGCCGCGTGGCGAGCGCAACGACGCGGCTGTCTTCCACGTACAACACATCGCCACTGACCGTCGCTTCGGGGCGCACATAGCCGCGAATGAATTGCGACAACGCGTTGAAGCCCAGCGACTTGTCGAAATAATCCGTGACGAATTCGGATAACTCGCGATTGATCAATCGCTCGTTGACGTCGCCGGAAACAATAACGATCGGAATATAGGCTTGCGGCGCGTGTTCGCGCACGTACTTGGCCAGATCGAGTCCATCCATATCCGGCAAACGCAATGCCGTCGTGATCAGATCGACGACGCCGGATTCCAAATGCTGTTTCGCTTCCGCACCGGTTTCGCACGACAACACCGTGACGCCGGGCAGATCCGTCTTCAGCAATTGCTCGATCAGACGGCGCACGACTTTCGATCCGTCGACCACCATCACGCGCGGCGTTTCGCTGGTGATATGTCGGGTAAGCGCGTGCTCCATTTAGGTCGGTTGTCCCAGTGCGATGTGACGCGACGTTGCTATCCACGCGCCCAGCCATCCAAGCGCCGCGCTCGCGATTAGCACAAGACCCACCGTCGGCAGCGACAATCCATGCACGTCGAAGCGATGGTCATAACTCGACATCAACGACGCCAGCGGCGCTGCCAATGCCCATTCGACGATGCCGATCAAGATCAAACTCGCCACTCCTGCAAACGTTCCGTACCAAAATCCGATGTAGAGAAATGGACGACGCACGAATCCATTGTCCGCACCCAGCATTTGCATCACCGCGATCTCATCGGCGCGCCCCTGGATATCCAGACGCACC
>CAZZWP010000131.1:0-1204 GCA_964657965.1 uncultured Rudaea sp.
CGGGCAGTGGCGATGCGGTGGTGATCGTCAACGGCATGGCCGGCGCGGTGACGGCGCAGTTCACCGTATAAGTCGCCGGGCTGCCGACTGCATTGTGCGCCACCGTCAGCGTGCCTGAGAAATTGCCGGGCGTCGCGTTGCCGCAAGTGAGCGTCAACGTTTGCGTGCCGCTGCCCATCGGAATCGTGAAGGGCGTTGTTGGGCCGGCGACGGTAATTTGCGGACCGCCCGTCGTGGAAAAATCCGAGATCGTCAAATCGTCCGTTCCGGTATTGGAGATGACGACAGTCGACATCATCGGGGTCGTCGTCAGCGCGGAAATGTTTATCGTCGACGACGGACCCGGCGTCGACGCGTATACGGGCGCGTTACCGGATTCGTAGGCGCCAATGTCGCAATTCGAACCACTGGGGCTCGGCCGGATCAGCGGACGTCCCGTGCCGTCGAACGTGAATACGGGAATAGCGTTGCACACGGAATTCGTCCCGGCGTTCGATGCGGCGCTGCCGGGATTCAACGACATCGTGAACACAAATACATTCGGCCCGGTGAAAATACTTGGGCTATTCAATTTCGGATCGCCCGTCGTTATCGTGTTGCCGCAGCTTTTGCCGGGGAATTGCAGATCGGTGACACCGCTGAACGGCTGGCCGGCGCAGTTACCGCCGGCGGCTGTTGTGTCGGTTAACGCGGTATTGCTGACGACGACGTCCGTCGCCGTGTCGTTGGCGTTGAAGAACGCACCACCGACCGTCCCGCTCGTACCGTTGGCCGGATTGTTGTCGATCGTATCGTTGAGCAGCATGAGCTTGCCGGACTGGTTCGTCATCGCGAGCAAATTCGCGATCGCGCCACCGTTCTGATCGGCCGTGTTGCCGCTGAATGTCGAATTGATAACCGCCAACGGATTCAGATCGCCGCCCGCATCGTTGAATGCGATCGCGCCGCCACTACCGTGCGCGCTGCTGTTGGCGCCGATTGTCGAGACGAAGCTCGATTGCAGCACGCTCAAATTTCCCGCGGCGAAAATCGCGCCGCCAGAACCGCTGCGTTGGTCGTTGCCGGTCGGCGCCGCACCTTTCGCGGTGTTGCCGGTGAAGTTGCTGGCGACGACGCCGCCCGGGATTTTTGGATTCGTGAAATCGTAATTGCCGAACGACAGATCGCCACTATTCAAGACGATCGCGCCGCCGGTGCCTTGCGC
>CAZZWP010000131.1:1214-7702 GCA_964657965.1 uncultured Rudaea sp.
GAAATGAACTGCGTATTGAAAATCAGGAAGAAGTTGGTGGCGCCCAAATCGCCGCCTTTGCCGGCCCCGGTCGCCCAGATCGCGCCGCCGCCATCTTGCGCGTTGTTCGACGAATCGCCGGCCGCTGTGTTGCCCGTGAAGATGTCGTTGCTGATGGTGATGCCATCGACAGTGGAGATATAAATCGCGCCGCCGTTTTCGCCCGCCGAATTGAGTCCGAAGGTGGTGGAATCGATGGTCACGAAATTCGGAAAGGACACGCCTTCAACCGCGATTGCGCCACCCTGGCCGCTGCCACTGCTGCTCGAACTGTTGCTGGTGAAGAAACTGCTGTCGATCGTGAGATTTCCGCCCGTGTGCGAAATAGCGCCACCGTCGGCGCCATTGGTGCTAGAGATGCTGTTGATCGTCGAGCCGGTGATAGTGAGATTCGCCACACCGCCTTGGGTGGTGACGGCGACACCGGCGCCGGAGGTGGCGCAGTTATGGATCATCATGGAGTTGAGCGTCAAATCGCCGTCCGCCGCGACGATGAAAATCTTTTCGCTGTTCGGAGATGCCGCACACGTGATGTCACCGCTCTTGATCGTTACCTTGCCGATCGTTGCGGCCGCGAAGATATTCGGTAACTGCCCATTGCGGACCTTGTTCGTGCCGTTCGTGTGATCGTTCGGATCGGGAACAAGACCATTGATCGTAATCGTGCCGCCGGCATTGGTCAGGTCGATGGTATTCGGGCCATTTTTCGTCGCCGCGGCGCACCCCTTGTAGGCGAGGCCATCGTTGTTGTCGATTTCCTGCAACGCTTCGCGCAGTGAACAGCCTTGGCTCTTCGGAGCCTTGTCGCTACCGGACGGCGCGGGATTGCCGTTATCTTCATCGTCCGTCGTCGTCACATTGATCGTGGCGGCGTGAACGGTCGAAAATACGGGCGCGAACACCAGCGCAAGACCCAGTAATACCCATCCCATTCGCAGACGCGCCATAGAAATTCTCCCCAAAGGCTATCGGTTGTTTGACGACTCGCAGTCGGACGATTCGATCTGACGCCGAACACGAAATCGGCGTCGATGGGGAATAGACGTAAAAAAGGGCCGAAAGCGAACAAATCGACTTGCTGGCAGGCGCATCCGCCGCCTGTGCGACAATGACGGGCTGATTTTCCGCAATCAACCCCAGGAGTTTCTATGCAGGTTTCGATGACCGACGTTCTCGTGCCGACGCTCAATCGCGTACTGAAAAATCTCTCAACGATTCTCGACAAAGGCGCGGCGTTCGCCGAGAAGAAACAGATCGAAGGAACGGTGTTGACGGGTTCGCGCATCGCGCCGGATATGTTTCCGCTGTCGCGTCAGGTGCAGATCGCGTGCGACATCGCCAAAGGCGGCGCGGCCAGACTAAGCGGCACGGAAATCCCGAAATATGAGGATACCGAAACGACGTTTCCCGAACTGAAAGCGCGCATCGACAAGACCTTGCAATTCGTCAACGGCATCGCTGCGGACAAATTCAAGGATTGCGAAAAACGCGACATCGTGATCAATACGCGTCGCGGCGATCTGAAATTTACGGGATTGGCTTATCTCACCGAGTTCGTTTTACCGAACGTCTATTTCCACGCGACGACCGCGTACAACATCCTTCGCCACAACGGCGTCGAGATCGGCAAGACCGATTTTCTGGGCTTCTGAGTTTTCTCGCTGCGCCGTTTCATTGCAAACGGCGCAGCGCTTGGATCAGCTCACTTTCTTTTTCTTGGCGAGCATCAGCCAGGTATCCACCACGGTATCCGGATTCAGCGACACCGATTCGATACCTTGCTGCATCAGCCATTCGGCCAGATCGGGGTGATCGGATGGACCCTGTCCGCAAATCCCGATGTACTTGTTTTTCCTCTTGGCCGTCTGGATGGCCATCGCGAGCAGCTTCTTCACGGCCGGATCGCGCTCGTCGAACAAATGCGCGACGATGCTCGAATCGCGATCGAGTCCTAACGTCAGTTGGGTCAGATCGTTCGACCCAATCGAGAATCCGTCGAATATATCGAGGAACTCGTCGGCGAGCAGCGCGTTCGACGGCAACTCGCACATCATGATGATCTTGAGCCCGTCTTTGCCGCGCTCCAGTCCGTTTTCCGCCAACACCTCGATGACTTTGCGACCTTCATCCAGCGTGCGCACGAACGGAATCATGACCCACGCGTTGGTCAATCCCATTTCATCGCGCACTTTTTTCATCGCGCGGCATTCCAGCGCGAACGACGCTTTGAAACTATCGTCGACATAACGGCTCGCGCCGCGAAAACCGATCATCGGATTTTCTTCGTGCGGCTCATAACGTGCGCCGCCCAGTAGATTCGCATATTCGTTCGATTTGAAATCGGACAAGCGAACGATGACCGGATTCGGCGCGAACGCGGCCGTGATCGTCGCGATGCCTTCAGCAAGACGGTCGACATAAAACTGCACTGGATCGGCGTAACCCGCGATGCGTTCGTCGATCTTCTTCTTTATTTCCGCATCCTGATCGGCGTATTCGAGCAACGCGCGCGGATGCACGCCGATGTGGCTGGCGATGATCATTTCCAATCGCGCCAAACCGACGCCGGCGTTAGGCAACATCGCGAAATCGAACGCCCGTTCCGGATTCGCCACGTTCATCATGATTTTGAGCGGGGCGGGTGGCATGTCGCCGAGATCCGCCGTGACCTTTTCGAATTCGAGCTGTCCTTCGTAAATGAAGCCGGTGTCGCCTTCCGCGCAAGAGACCGTGATCTCGGTGCCATCGGGAATCGAATCGAGCGCATTGTGCGTGCCGACGACAGCGGGAACGCCGAGTTCGCGCGCGATGATCGCCGCATGACATGTGCGTCCGCCGCGGTTGGTGACGATGGCGGCAGCACGCTTCATCACGGGTTCCCAATCGGGATCGGTCATGTCCGCGACGAGCACATCGCCCGGCTGCACGCGATTCATGTCTTTCATCGTGCGAATGACGCGCGCGACGCCGCTGCCGATCTTTTGTCCGATCGAGCGGCCTTCGCTGAGAATCTTGCCGCGCTCTTTTAGATGAAAACGTTCGATCTGCGTGGCATGTCCGCGCGATTTCACCGTCTCCGGTCGCGCCTGCACAATGTATACTTTTCCGGTATTGCCGTCTTTCGCCCACTCGATGTCCATCGGGCGTTGGTAGTGATCTTCGATCACCAGCGATTGTTTCGCGAGTTCATGCACGTCGGCATCGCTGATGCAGAATCTGGCACGATCGGCGGCTGGCGTCTTTTCGATGCGGACACGCTCGCCGGGTTTGTCGGAGTAGACCATGCGCTCCTGCTTGGCGCCGAGCTGGCGGCGCAGAATCGCATTCTTGCCCGTCTTGAGCGTCGGTTTGTACACGTAGAACTCATCGGGATTCACCGCGCCTTGCACGACCATCTCGCCCAGACCGTAGCTCGCCGTCACAAATACGGCGTTGCGAAAACCCGATTCGGTGTCGAGCGTGAACAGCACGCCGGACGCACCGACGCCCGAACGAATCATTAATTGCACGCCGGCCGAAAGAAATACGTCTTCGTGTTTGAAACCGTGATGAACGCGGTACGCGATCGCCCGATCGTTGTAGAGCGACGCGAACACTTCTTTGACTTTATGAATAACGTCATCGGCGCCGGTGACGTTGAGGAATGTTTCCTGCTGACCGGCGAACGATGCATCCGGCAAATCTTCCGCCGTTGCCGACGAACGTACCGCGACTGCCACATCGTTCCCACCGGCGTCTTTGCAGAGCTTCGCGTACGCTTCGCGAACAGCGTTATCGAATTCTGGAATGAGCGGCGTGTCGATGACCCATTGACGAATCTCCGCGCCGGCCTGGTTCAACGCATCGACATTCTCGACATCGAGTGTCGCCAATTTCTTCTGAATCCGATCGGCAAGTCCACTCTGCGCGATGAACTGCTGGAACGCGTACGACGTGGTCGCGAATCCGCCGGGAACGGACACGCCGAGCTTCGATAAATTTCCGATCATCTCGCCGAGCGAAGCATTCTTGCCGCCGACTTTTCCTAAGTCAGTTAAACGCAGCTGATCCAGCCAAAGCACCAAGTCGCTCAAGGAATTTCTCCGGAATGAAAACGCCGACGGGTCCGGCGGCGAGAAGCGAATTTTCGCGTGTTGTGCAGTGCGAAACAAGGTTGCGTAAACGATTTCAGCCGCGTATCGCTTACACTGCGTTCATGAGACGGACTATCTTTTATGTTTCCGACGGAACGGGCATTACCGCCGAGACCATCGGCCACTCCGTTCTGACGCAATTCGACGGCATCGACTTCGACACGTTCCGACTACCCTTCGTCGACGACGAAGAAAAAGCGCACGGCGCCGCCGCGCGCATCCGCAACATCTTCACGACCAGCGGCGCGCGTCCGATTGTCGTCAACACGGTCGTCGATCCGTTACTGACAGAGATCTTGTCGACGAGCGGGGCGTTGATGATCGACGTCTTCGCGCCGTTCATCCGTCCGCTGGAAGACGAACTTGGCACCAAACGTTCGCCGAGCGTCGGCAAAGCGCACGGCATGACCAACTTCGCCGAATACGAAGCACGCATCAACGCCACGAACTACGCGCTGACGCACGACGACGGCGTCGATGTGAATTACGCGGACGCCGAGGTGATTCTCGTCGGCGTCTCCCGCGTAGGAAAAACGCCGACGTGTCTTTACATGGCGTTGCATTACGGCGTGAAAGCGGCGAATTATCCGTTGACGGAAGAAGATCTCGAACGTCTGGAAATACCGCGGCGGCTCGCTCCTTACCGGTCGCGGCTGTACGGATTGACGATCGAGCCGCAGCGTCTGGCGCAAGTGCGTGAAGCGCGCAAACCGAATAGCCGTTACGCGAAACTCGATCAATGCCGACGCGAACTGGAATTGGCCGATAAATTGTTCCGCCGCGAAAATATTCCGGCGCAGAACACGACGCATACATCGATCGAAGAAATCGCGAGCAAGATTCTGTCTCAACTCGGCATCGAAAAACACATGTACTGATCAGTGCCCGCCGCTGCCCGCTGCGACCGTACCGAACGGCGGCTTCGCCATCCAGACCACCGGAATCATGCAGAAAAACAGGACGGCGCAGACAATGAATACGTCGTTGACCGCTGACGTCAGCGCCTCGCGCGTCAAGACGCCTTCCACGACGGAATACCCGCGCGCCACCGACGCGCCGAAGGTGTGCAGTCCATCCAGATAATTCGTCAGTGCCGTATTAGTACGCGTGATGTGCTCCGACATCACGGCGTGATGATAATCGCCGCGGTGTTGCCACAAGGTCACCATCGCGGCCGTGGAAAAACTCGCCGCGAGTGTACGGCAGAAATTCGAAATGCCGGATGCCGACGCGATTTCATGCGGCCGCAATCCCGACAAAATGATCTGATTGATCGGCACGAAGAAACACGCGATGCCGGCACCCATCAAAAAGCGCGGCCACGCCAGCGATCCGAATGATGCATCGCTGGGAAAACTCGCGAACCAGATCGAACAGCCGCCGAATATGCAGAACGCGATACTCGCCACGGTGCGCAATTCAAATTTTTGGATGTTGCGTCCGATGATCGGCGAAATGAGAAACGCCAGAATGCCCACGGGCGCCGTCGCGAGCCCGGCCCACGTCGCGGTGTAATTCAACGTCGTCTGTAACCATAAGGGGAAGATCACGTTGATGCCGAAAAAACCGATCATGCCGAACGACAACGCCGCCACGCCGACGGCGAAATTGCGTTTTCGGAACAGCGACAGATCGACGACTGGATGTTCGTCCGTCAACTCCCACGCGATGAAGAAGGCCAGACCGACGACGGCAACAATCCCTAGCGTGAGAATCAGCGGCGACGAAAACCAATCCTTGTCGTTGCCGTTGTCGAGCATGAACTGCAAACTGCCGACACCGACGATGAGGAGGATCAAGCCGACGATGTCGATCGGCAATTTCTGCGTTATCGATTCGCGATCCTTCAGCAGCGTCCACGTCACGAAAGCGGCGAGTACGCCGACCGGAACGTTGATATAGAAGATCCACGGCCACGAATAATTGTCCGTGATGTAGCCGCCGAGAATCGGTCCGAAGATCGGCGCCACGACGACCGTCATCGCCCATATCGCCAGCGCGATGCCACGTTTGTCGACCGGATAGTTGTTGAGCAGCAACGCCTGCGACAACGCCACCATCGGGCCCGAACCCGCACCTTGCAGCAGCCGCGCGATGACGAGCATCGGCATGCTCGTCGCGATGCCGCACAACATCGACATCAGCACGAAAAGAACGACGGCGATGCAAAACGATTTCACTTCGCCAAACCGCCGCGCGATCCATCCGGTCAGCGGCTGCATGATCGCGCTCGCCAGCGAATAGGAACTGATCGCCCATGTGCCTTCGTTCGGACTCACGCCGAGACTGCCCGCGATATGCGGCACCGACACGTTC
>CAZZWP010000132.1:0-7633 GCA_964657965.1 uncultured Rudaea sp.
GACGGGCGGTGCGCGGCATCAGGGCGCCGTCGCGCGTTATCGCGCGCCGCCGCCGCGCGCGGAGAGCGAGTTGTCGGCGCTGATCGAAAAAGCAGGACGCGACGCGTTGCTGCTCGTGCTCGACGGCATCACCGATCCGCATAATCTCGGCGCGTGTTTGCGCAGCGCCGAAGCCGCCGGCGTCACGGCGGTCATCGTTCCAAAAGACAAAGCCGCCGGCATCACGCCGACGGTGCGCCGCGCTGCATCCGGCGCGGCCGATCGCGTCGCATTTTTCGCCGTGACGAATCTTGCGCGCACCCTGAAGGCGATCAAGCAGCAAGGTGTTTGGCTGGTCGGTCTGGACGGCGAATCGAAACAGGATTTGTATTCGATCGATTTGAAAGGACCGATCGCGATCGTGCTTGGCAGCGAAGGCGAGGGCATGCGCCGGTTGACGAGCGAGTCGTGCGATTTTCTCGCGCGCATTCCAATGCGTGGCGATGTCGAAAGCCTGAACGTTTCCGTCGCGACGGGCGTCGTGTTGTTTGAAGCGTTGCGTCAGCGCGCGTCGTGAGACTGAGTCTGCATTGGTATGACGTCGCGGGCCTTATCGGCGTCGCCGTGATGCTATGGGCGTTTTTCCTGCTGCAAGCCGGCAAGCTGCGCGGCGATGCGTTCATGTATCAATTGATGAACGCGCTCGGCGCAGCAGCCGTGTTGTTGTCGCTGGTCAACGATTTCAATTTGTCGGCGTTCGTAATCGAAACGTGCTGGGTCGTGATCAGCGTTTATGGAATGATTCGGTCGCGCGGAAAGCGGCGCGGCTAATGCCGCGCCGTCGCCGATTACAAATCGTTGAGCTCGATGTCGGTTCCCTCGTTGATGCCTTCGAACAAAATCGTCGACAAATAACGTTCGCCGGTGTCCGGCAACATGGAAAGGATCACGTCGCCTGGCTTTGCTTGCTTGGCGACTTCCAGCGCGGCGGCGAACGTGCCGCCAGACGACAGGCCGCAGAAAATGCCTTCTTTGATCGCCAGTTGTCGCGCGGTATCGCGAGAAACCAGGTCGTTGACCGGGATGATTTGATCGGCGACATTCCTGTTGAGCACCGACGGAATCAGGTTCGGCGTCCAGCCCTGGATTTTGTGCGGTTGCCACTCTTTGCCTGAAAGCATCGCCGCCCCTTCGGGTTCAGTCGCGACGATTTTCACGTCCGGGCGCGCGAGCTTGATCATTTCGCCGGCGCCGGTCAGCGTGCCGCCGGTGCCCCAGCCAGTGACGAACCAGTTGAGACGTTTGCCGGCGAAATCCTGCAGAATTTCCGGACCGGTCGTGCTGCGGTGATACCCGGGATTGGCCGGATTGTCGAATTGACGCGAGAGAAACGCGCCGTTCTTTTTCGCGTACTCTTCGGCGCGCTTGATCATGCCGGTGCCGCGTTCCGCGGCCGGCGTGAGAATCACTTTCGCGCCGAGTGCGCGCATCAATTTGCGCCGTTCGACGGAAAACGAATCGCTCATGAAGGCGACGAACGGATAGCCTTTCACGGCGCACACCATGGCCAGCGCAATGCCGGTATTGCCGGAGGTCGCTTCGACGACCGTCTGGCCGGGCTTGAGCGTGCCGCTCGCTTCCGCATCGAGAATGATGCCGAGGGCGAGACGGTCCTTCACCGACGACATCGGGTTGAATGCCTCGATCTTGACGTACATGTCGACGCCTTTCGGCGCGAGTCGGTTGATCTTCACAATCGGCGTCCGGCCGATGGTTTCTAGAATGCTCTGGTAAATCATGGGTTACTCCTGAATCGGAATCATAGGCTCAGACATTGTCGTTCCCGCCGAAGCGGGATTCCACTAATTTGCGGACATAAGTTTAGAACATGCATTCTCACGTCAACGCGACATAAAACCGACACTAGTGGGACATTCCGAACGCATTGAGGATGAAGGCGTAAACGTCGGTGACCTCATCGATCTGCATCGTCGTCGGCTTGCCTTGCCCATGCCCGGCGCGCGTCTCGATGCGGATCAAAATCGGCTTTCCGTGCGGATCGGCCGCTTGCATCGTCGCGGCGAATTTGAAGCTGTGGGCGGGAAACACACGATCGTCGTGGTCGCCGGTGATGATCATCGTCGCCGGATAGTCGACACCCTTCTTCACGTTGTGCAGCGGCGAATAAGCGCGCAGCGCGCCGAATTCGTCGGCGTTTTCGACGGAGCCGTAGTCGGATTCCCAAGCGCGGCCGATGGTGAAATCGCGGAAGCGGAGCATGTCGAGCACGCCGACCTGCGGAATAGCCGCTGCGAAGAGATCGGGCCGCTGTAATTCCGTCGCGGCGACTAGCAAGCCGCCATTCGACGCACCGCGTATGGCGAGTTTCGACGGCGAAGTATACTTTTCACGAATCAGATATTCGGCGGCGGCGATGAAATCGTCGAACACGTTTTGTTTGTGCGTCTTGATTCCCGCCTCATGCCAGTCGCGCCCGTACTCGCCGCCACCGCGCAACGTCGCGACGGCGTAGACGCCGCCGAGTTCCAGCCACGTCGCAATCGACGGCGAAAATCCAGGCTGGATCGGGATATTGAAACCGCCGTATCCGTACAAGATCGTCGGATTCGATCCGTCCATCGCCACGCCTTTTTTGGCCGTGACGAACATCGGAATTTTCGTGCCGTCCTTGCTCGCGTAGAAAACCTGTTTCGTTTCGTACGGCGAGGCATCGAACGCGACTTTCGGCGCGCGGAACAGCGAATTCTCTTTGGTCGTCAGGTCGAACCGGAAAACGCTCGGCGGCGTGGTGAAACTGGAAAATGTATAAAATGTTTCCTTGTCGAAATTGCGCCCGGTGAATCCGGCGGCGGTGCCGATTCCCGGCAATTCGATATCGCCGTGATGATGACCTTTGAGATCGAACAACCGCACATTGGTGTGCGCGTCCTGCATATAGTCGGTGACGAGCAGGTTATCGATCATGTTGCAGTTCTGCAGCGTGTCCTGCGCCTGCGGAACGACTTCCGACCAATGGTCTTTTTCCGGCTTTTTGATGTCGACAGCGATCACGCGATAGCGCGGCGCATCGTTGTCGGTGAGAAAATACAATTTGTCTTTCGAATTGTTGATGAACTGATAACTCGCATCCCATTCGCCAATGAGCGTTTCGACGACGGCATCGGCGTTCTTCTTGGCCAGATCGCGATACAGCACTAGATTTTTTGGTTCCGTGCTGCGCGAGACACTGATGATCAAATAGCGCCCATCGTCACTGACGACACCGCCGAACATCCAATCCGGTTGGTCTTTGCGTTCATAGATCAGCAGATCGTCGGACTGTTTCGTGCCCAGTCGGTGAAAATAAAGTTTCTGGAATTTGTTGGCGGCCTTGAGCGCGTTCTCGCCTTTCGGTTCGTCATAGCGACTGTAGAAAAACCCGGTGCCATCGCGGCGCCAGCTCGCGCCTGAGAATTTCACCCACTTCAGAACGTCACCGGTGTTTTTGGCCGTGTCGACATCGAGGACATGCCATTCTTCCCAATCCGATCCACCCGACGACAAACCATATGCAACAAATTTTCCGTCGTCGCTGATCGAAAAACTTTTCAGCGCGATCGTGCCGTCGTTCGACAACGTATTCGGATCGAGCAACACGCGCGGCTCGGTTTGCAGCGATTCGGTCACGTACAAAACCGATTGATTCTGCAAACCGTCGTTACGCGTATAAAAATAATGATTGCCGAATTTTTCCGGCGGACTGAACTTTTCGTAATTCCAGATCGCGCTCAGTTTTTCGCGGATGCGGTCGCGTCCGGGAATTTGCGCGAGTTGGCCGAACGTGAGTTTGTTTTCGGCTTCGATCCACGCGTGCGTATCGGACGAATCGAGATCTTCCATCCAGCGGTACGGGTCGGCGATTTTCGTGCCGTGATAGTCGTCAACTTGGTTGCCGGTTTTGGCGACGGGATAACCTGATTCGGACATCGATTTCTTTTCCGGCGTGGGCGAACCGGTGCGGGTGGTTTGCTGGCCTTGGCAAGCGGCAAGGACCAGCGCCAGCGCAACCGGCAGCATGAGCGTGATACGCATCGTGAACTCCGAGGACGAAAGCGATGATTACATCATCATCGGCGATGTTAGGGTAATGACGGAAGTACTATCCGTCGCCGCTGATGAACTTCGGACCTTTGCCCGCGGTTTTTTCGTAAACGCCGTTGCCTGCACGCTTGTATTGCGTGAAGCCTCGTTTAGAGAAGTGTTCCTCTTTAAGCAGGTGCGATCCGCCCGAGGCGACACTCGGCACGGAGATAACGCGAACGACGGCCTGTTTGCATTCGGGACACTGCGTAAGCGACTCATCGCTCATTTTTTGCAATACGTCGAAGCGTGCCTGGCAATGCGGGCACCCTTTGTCGACGGCGGCGTATTCATAGATGGGCATAGGGGGAACGTGGCTCCGCGCGATTCAATTTCAAGCCGCCGCGCCGGTTTGCGCGCGCACGCAGTCGCTCATTGTTTTCCAGCGGTTGACGATATCGCAAAACAACAAGGCCGTCCGTTCGGCGTCGTAAACGGCCGAATGCGCTTCGTTGGCGTTCCATTCGAAACCCGCGGCTTGCACGGCGCGGCTCAAGACGGTTTGACCAAAAGCCAAACCGGCCAGCGTCGCCGTGTCGAAGCAACTGAATTGATGAAACGGATTGCGCTTGTGATTCGTGCGTCGAACGGCGGCGTTCAAAAACGAGATATCGAACGCGGCGTTGTGGCCGACGAGAATTGCGCGCTGGCAGCCGTATTCGCGCAGCGCGTGCCGGATCGGCGTGAAAATATGATCCAGCGCCGGACGTTCGTCGATCGCCGCACGAAACGGATGCGTGACATCGATGCCGGTGATCTCCAGCGACTTCGGCTCGATGTTCGCACCGGGAAACGGAACCACATGCGTCGAAATAACCGGATCGGGATGGACGATACCCTGGTCATCCATGCGCACGATGACCGCCGCGATTTCCAGGATGGCATCGTTGTCGCTGTTGAATCCGCCGGTTTCGATATCGACGACCACGGGCAGGAACCCGCGAAAGCGCTCGGCATATTTATGAACGTGTTCCGACATGCCGCGAGGATACGCGGCGCGGATGACTATCTCAAACTCAAAAGAGCTGATTTTAAAAAGGGATGATCCGTCCGGGAGGCGCGGATCATCCAAACAACGCGAAATCGGGAATCAGAGCTGCATCTGCTGTTCGACTTCCGCCGTCTTCAGACGCGCCAGGGCGAGATTGGCCTTGCCTTTATCGAGCACGAGGTAAGCGAAGACACCGGGTTTGTCCGCCATCGGGCGAATGATGTGATATTGCTTGCCCAGCGTGATCAGAATGTCTTCGATGTTGTCTTTCAGCCCCAGCGCCTTCATCGTTTTCATTTTCGCGCGCACGACTTCGGTATTGCCCGCGCCGGCTACTTCCAGATCGAGGCCGCTGCCGGCCTTGCCGAGCACCATGCCGCTGTTCGCATCGACGATCGCCGCTGCCATCGCTCCGTCGATGCCGAGAAACGTTTCCAGACTTTGATTGATGTTCGCCATGTTGCTTACTCCACTGTTTGTTGCGGCGGCTTTGTTGCAGCAGTGTAGGCGCCGACGCTTGCCCGCATGCTGTGTGATCGGTTGTTTCCCCTACGTTTCATCGCGTGGCCGTCAGTCGTTCGTCGATGCGTTGCGCATGTTGCTTCGCCGCGAACAAGATGCCGCCGATCGTGCCGCGTTTGCCGCAAGTGACGGCGAGCATCATTTCCGCGTGATTCGACGGAACGCGCACCATCACGACGGTGCCGGTTTCGCCGTCGACGATCACGCTCTTGCACTCCTTCATCTTGAGCTCGGTCGTGACGGCCGAGCCGAGCGCGTGCATCGAACTCGTCATCGCGGCAAGGCGACTGGCCGATGTTCCTTTGTTCAACGCGGACGCGATTTCGAAACCGTCGCCGGTGACAAGGCATGCGCTTTCGACACCCGGCGTATCGGAAACCAGTTGCCGCATGGCCTCGACGCACATCGCCTGGAATACTTTGCTGCTGCGCGGATTGAATTTCGTCGCCATCACGCCGCTCCGACGGTTTCGTCGCGCATTTGCACCATCACCACCAGGCTTGAGAGCATCACGATCATTTGTTCGCGGTCGCGCGCATCGACTTCGTACACGGGCATGAACTGGCGTCGTTCGCGAAGTCTCGCGTAATACGGTTCGACACCGTTGGAACCGGCGACATCCGTCTGCGTGATGCCGACGACAACGGCTCCGCGTCGAACCAGTTCGCGGAATTTGTCGAGGAAATAATCCAGGTCGCCGATGGGATTTTTTGCCGTGGCGTCGAGCAGCAGCATCAAGCCCACCGCGCGCGATTCGAAGATGCGCCACATGAAATCGAAGCGCTCTTGACCCGGCACGCCGTAAAGCCGAACGACCTCGCTGTCGTGTATCGTGATCTGACCGTAGTCCATCGCGACCGTCGTCAGTTCTTTTGCATGCGCATCCGGATCATTGTTGACGGCTTCCGTCGTGACCATGGGGATGTCGCTCAAGCTGGCGATCGCCGTCGTTTTGCCGGCACCCATCGGCCCTGCGAACAGGATGACGTGTTCGAGACTCACGGCCAGAAACCCAAACGCTTGCGCAGCCGTTCGAAGAAACCGCCCCGAATCATCGTGCGCGCAGGCGCCGCATTTTCGGCGATGGTCGGCGCTTCGGCGCTGATCACGACACAACCGCACAAGACGGTTGCAGTGACGAAGGCGCGCACCGTGTCGCGCGATGCGCCGCTTTCGCTGACGAGTTCATCGAACGTCATCGCTCGACCATTCAGTAATCCGCACAGCTGAAGATGGTCCACCGCATGCGGCAGCGTCGGAAAATTTGGCCACCTGCGCAGACGCAGATGTCCCGCGTGCGCGATGGGAAATTCGACGCACGGAGAAAGTCCCGTGATCCAGAGCAACTCGCGCAGCGGACCCTCGGCTGTCGCGCGCAAGCCGTCGGTCAATCCTTTCTCCGACACGGCGGTGAGCACATAGCGCCGCGCGCGCAGCGCTTGCGACAATAGTTTTTTTGGGAAATCGATTTGAAAACGACGATCCGTGAAGCACATCGATAAGACACCGAAGTCTGCGATGCGAACGCGCAGACGCTTGTAGTGCGATTCCGACATGAGACGCGCGATCGTGCTCGCCAAACTCGAGCCGTCGGCACCACTCTTTTGTGCGATGGGTGCGACGATTGCGGGCGGTTTTATCTGCGACAACAAGGGTGCGGCAATGCGTGCGAGACGCTCAGTCGTCAGTTCCAGCACTTCGAGCACATTCATGACGCTGATGGGCGAGGGCAGTCCGAGATAATCGGCCGATGGCGACGTATCGTTTTCGTCGCGCAGGACGATGACCTGCCGGCCTTGCAGCAAACGGTTACGGCCCAGCGGCAGTGCGTTCTGCGAAACGATGACGACATCGGATTCGCCGATGGACGACATCGCCCAAGGCGCTCGCGTGCGGCCGCGCAGAACGACGACGATCGCGCGCAGAAGCGCGTCGTCGTCACCGCTCAATCCGTACGACGCGACGTGGAGTTCCGCCCCGGTTTTCAGTTCCGTGTCCGAT
>CAZZWP010000133.1:0-7545 GCA_964657965.1 uncultured Rudaea sp.
CATCGCGACCACTCGCGTTTTACGCGTACGCCGCCGGCGTCGTCGAAGGCGGATCACTGCCCACGACGCACGCGGGCATGCTCGAAAAATTTCGTGAGTGGGGATTGCCTGTCAGCCCGCTGGCGGGCACGGCGCATGGCGTCGATGGATTGATCGACTACTATAAAAAAATCGGCGCGAAACGCGACAAATTGCCGTTCGACATCGATGGCGTCGTCTATAAACTCAACGCGCTCGCGCTGCAACGCGATCTGGGTTTCGTCGGCCGCACGCCGCGCTGGGCGATTGCACACAAATTTCCGGCGCAAGAACAAATCACGACCGTCGAGGACATCATCGTCAACATCGGCCGCACCGGCGCGGCGACACCCGCGGCGAAATTGACGCCCGTATTCGTCGGGGGTGTCACCGTCACAAATGCGACGTTGCACAACACCGATCAAGTCGCGCGGCTGGACGTACGCGTCGGCGATACCGTCGTCGTGCGACGGGCGGGCGATGTCATTCCGGAAGTGGTGAGCGTCGTGTTGGAAAAGCGTCCCGCACGCACGCATGCGTGGAAAATGCCGTCGCATTGTCCCGTCTGTGGATCGGCGATCGAACGCGAAGAGGGCGAAGCGGTTGCACGCTGCACCGGCGGGCTTGCGTGCGCGGCGCAACGCGTTCAGGCGATTTTCCATTTCGCCGCACGGCGTGCGATGGATATCGACGGCCTCGGTGAACGCTACATCGAAGATCTATGTGACTTCGATTACGTTCGGTCCGTCGCGGATTTGTACAAATTGTCGCTGGATGATTTGCTGGAAATGAAACGTCGCGCAGACGAGCGCGATGGTCGTACGCCGGAAACGGTCAAGACCGGCAAGATCGCCACGAAGTGGGCGGAAAATCTCATCGCCGCCATCGATAAAAGTCGCCAGACGACGCTCGATCGTTTTTTATATGCTCTGGGAATCCCGAATGTCGGCGAGACGACTGCGAAAACGCTCGTGCGTTATTTCGGCGGCCTCGATCCGATCATGGATGCGAGCGAGGCCGATTTGTTGAACGTGCCAGATGTCGGACCGATCGTGGCCGCACACATCGCGGCGTTTTTCGGCGAGCCGCGTAACCGCGAGGTGATCGCAGCCTTGCGCAAGGCGGGCGTCACGTGGAAAGAGTCCGAACCGCAGCGCGCGAACGAAGGGCCACTGGCCGGCAAGACCGTGGTGCTTACCGGATCACTCGCCTCGCTCACACGCGACGAAGCGAAAGACAAACTCGAAGCGCTCGGTGCAAAAATCGCCGGCAGTGTCTCGAAGAAAACGAGTTTCGTCGTGGCCGCAGCCGAAGCGGGATCGAAGCTCACCAAGGCTGAGGAACTCGGTGTCGAAATTTGGGACGAAGCGCGCTTGGCAGAATTCCTTCGTGCCAACGAACGATAAATTGCTGGCGGCATTAACTCTACGCGCAAAACTATATGCGTTGATTCGCGAATTTTTCGCGCGCCGCGACGTGCTTGAAGTCGAAACACCGATTCTTTCGGCGAACGCAAATACCGATCCGAACATCCATAGTTTCGTCACTGATTTTTCGGGCCGATCGGACGACGGGGCGCGTGCACGTTCGTTGCGCACATCGTCCGAATTCGCGCAGAAACGCTTGCTCGCGTCCGGCGTCGGCGACTGCTACGAACTGGGCCGCGTCTTTCGCGATGGTGAAGCAGGGCGGCGACACAATCCCGAATTCACGATGCTGGAGTGGTATCGCGTGGGGCGTGACCATCGCTGGTTAATCGACGAAACGGTCGAGTTGATTTCTGCGGCGCTGCAACTCGTCGGTCAATCGGTAAATGTGAAGAAGTATACATATCGCGATCTATTCGTCAGCACCACCGGAATTGATCCGTTTTTGGCGAGCGATTCGGACTTGCGTGCGGCATTGGGCGAAGTCGTGATCGATCCGCAAGGACTGTCGCGCGACGACTGGCTCGATTTGTTGCTCACGCACCGAATCCAACCGAATTTCGCGCCGACTGCGTTGACGATCGTCTTGGATTACCCGGCGACCCAATGCGCGCTCGCCAAAATCCGGCACGATGAATTCCCTGTCGCAGAACGTTTCGAGATTTATGTCGGCACACACGAACTGGCAAACGGGTATCACGAACTAACCGATCCTATCGAACAACGCGCACGTTTCGTTCGCGACAACGAACGCCGTCGTGAACGCGGACTGCCAATCGTGCCGATAGATGAAAATTTACTCGCCGCGCTCGAACGCGGCATGCCGGATTGCGCGGGCGTTGCGCTAGGCATCGAACGCCTGCTGATGGCGATGATGCGGACAGACAATATCGCCAACGTGCTCGCGTTTTCGTTTTCGGAAGCGTGATGAATGCCGTCCGGCCGCTATTGCGATCGAGTTTTTGCCGTGAAAATGTTTTACGCCCGCTTCGATGGAACCTTCGATTTTTGCTGTCCGCGTTTCAGCAGATACCAAAGATAGATGACGATGGTGATATTCACGATCAAGACAATTGCTTTGGTCACCGTCGGAGACCGAACGAGTTCATACAACTCGAATGGGATCAGCGATGCGGTGGCAATGGTCGTGAGATATTCCGCCCAGCGTTTGCCGGTCCACAGGCCGAAACCTTCGATGGCGAACAACGTCGCGTATACGCACGCGGCGACGCCGACGACAATGAATCGGCGTGGCGTCATGCCGGTCAGCGCGTCTACCCAGTGCTGCAAAATATTGCGGCCGTTCTGAATCGGCAGATGTTCGACCCAATCGGCGATGGCGTCGAGAAACTCGGTGTGGAGAAGGCCGAACGCCACGCAGGCGACGATCAGCAAACCTGCTGCCTTGACGAATTTATAGACGGCGATGATGCGCAGCGCGCGTGCGTTCGGATGTTCGGTCAAAACTCTAACTCCAGCGCGGCGCAAAGGTAGTCGATCATCGGCGCGATGCGCTTGAATGTCGCGACGGTCGTCGGCATCAATTCGCTGGAGCACGCGACAGCTTCGGTGAACTCCGTGCCCGCAGCGAAATTTTTGCGTTTGAGATCGTCGATCAGTTCGTGATTTGCATCGTAACCGCGCGGTGGGCGAGACAGGTTTTCTCCCCAGAACGTGAAATGTTCGCGGAACGATTTACTTTGCGTCGCTTTCTTCCATGACGCGGGATTGTCGACGAGGAAATCGCGAATGCGTTTCAGCGATGGCGGTTCGGGATGCCACAGACCGCCCCCGGCGAAACAATCGTTGGGCTGGATGTGCATGTAAAAAGAAGGCGCGGGCATTTCGTGGCGGCGCTCATGGAAAAAACGTGCCGCGGCCCAGGTTTTGTAGGGCGTCTTGTCGTTCGCGAATCGCGTATCGCGATAGATGCGGAACAGCGAACCCCCGGTCTTGCGCGGATCGGCGCGATAGTGCGTGCTGATTTTCGCAAGGGGCGTTTGCAGATCGGCGATGAATTGCAGATACGGTTCGCGCACATGACGTTCGAATTCGCCCTGATGGTCCTTGAACCATGCACGGTTATTGTTGCGACCGAGCGCGCGCAAAAAGCCGAATGTTTTTTTGGAGAAGTATACTTTGTTCATGACATCACGAATTCGGCGGAAAGTTCGCGCTTCAAATCGCGACCCCATTCTTCGAGACGGTCGAGGATCATCGTGCGCGACCCCTGATTTCCGGATTCTGCGCGGGCAACGGCAATTTCACCGAAGAATTCATCGAGCGTGATCGTCGTCAATGGCGTGGACTCGGTTAAGCGCGCGCGCCTAAAATTTTCCCAGCGTTCGTTTTCGTCTGCGGTGAGCGTCTCCGGATAATTGCGGGCGCGATAGCGAAAAAGCAACGCTTCGCAGCGCCAATCTTTGAAACCGAAGTCAGCGGTACTCAATTGCGGCGCCGGCGTGCTGCGGACGTTGGAGAAACCTTTGCGATCGGCATCACACGCAAAACCGCTATAGATCGCCAGTTCCGGATCGAGGCGCTCCTGCTCACTGCGCAAGGTAGCGAACACGCGCCGGCATTTTTCGGCGACGTGGTTGCCGGCCCGCAATTGTTCTAGATGACGCCCGCAGCGATCGATATCGAGATGTAAGCGTTTGGCGTCGGTATCGCGCAGTACGGACATCGGCGCCAAGGCTGGTGATTTGTTGATCGACACCGCTTTGAGCGGAATCCGTTCGACATCGTCGGGCAATGCATCGCGCGGTGTGAAGAGGCGGTCGGCGATTTCGTCGGGTTCCAGTTCAAGCAAGGGTGTCGGATCGACATCCAGATCGTAGACGATGATCTTGTTCTGCTGATCGGGATGGACCGTCAGCGGCACCACCATCGCCACGCAACCGCGATCGGCGGCGTAGCGTGACGAGATGTGTAGGACCGGTGTCATCTTCGACCAATCGAGCAATTCCAGCACGCGTTGTTTTTGGCGCAGACTGAAATAAAAATCCCAGAGACGCGGCTGTTGCTGCTTGAGCAATCGCGCGAGATCGAGTGTCGCTTGGACATCGGACAGTGCGTCGTGCGCGCGCGTGTGCGATAGGCGGTTGGCGGCCGCCAAATCTTCAAGTTTGAAACTCGGCAGTCCGTCGTCGCGGCGCGGCCATTCGATACCTTCCGGCCGCAAGCCGTACGCCATGCGCGCCAAGTCGATGATATCCCACCGCGAGTTGCCGTCTTTCCACTCGCGTTCGTAGGGATCAAAAAAATTGCGGTACAGAAGATTGCGTGTGAACTCGTCATCGAAGCGAATCGAATTGAATCCGACGCCGCACGTACCCGGCACAGATAGTTCATCGTGAACGCGCGATGCGAATTCGGATTCGATCAATCCGTCGCGCGCGACTTGCTGCGGTGTAATGCCGGTGATGAGACACGACAACGGCCGTGGCAAAACATCCGGCGCCAATTTGCAGAAAAAACTGACGGGCTCGCCGATCGGTTCGAGATCGAGTGTTGTGCGAATCCCGGCGAACTGCGAAGGGCGATCGCGTCGCGAATCGATGCCGAATGTTTCGTAGTCGTGCCAAAAAAAACTTGCTGCGCGCATGAGCGCAGATTAACACGCCATCAGCCGCGGACGACGCTCGACGGTGCGGACGGCACGGATTCCTGATCGGACACGAGTTCGATCTGACTATTGGCCGCGCGCAAACTGGAACGTGGCCGGCCGATGTAATAACCCTGCGCCTGGTCGACGCCGCACGCGTGCAATGCACGCAAAATTTCCGGACGATCGACGTGTTCTGCGATTGTCGTCTTGCCGATCGAGCGCGCGATGTTGCTGATCGAGGTGATAACGGCGCGATCGACCGGATCGTTGAGCAGATCTTGAATGAAGGATCCATCGATTTTGAGAAAATCGACATCGAGATGTTTCAGATGACTGAACGATGAAAAACCGATGCCGAAATCGTCGAGCGCAAAGCGGCAACCGAACGGTCGCAGTTCCTGGATCAGGTGGCGCACGGCGTCGATGTGATTGAGCGCACCGGATTCGGTGAATTCGAAAATCACCGCGCGCGGATCGACGTTGAATTCGACCATGCAGTCGGTGATGTAGCGGCCGATGCCGCCGCTCGATAGCGACTGCGTCGACAGATTGATCGACAATCCCGTCGGCGCAGTGCCCTGGTGATGGTCGCGCAGCGTTTGAAAGGATTGCCGGATGACCCAGCGGTCGATGTCGGCCATCAAGCTGAAACGTTCGGCAGCGGGCAGGAAGGCGCCGGGTTCGACGAGCGAACCATCCGGTCCGCGCAATCGAATCAGCGCTTCATAAAACACGCGCTGGCCTGTCGTGCTGTGGTTGCGGAAATGTCGCGTCCACAGCGCGCCCTGCTGCGTCGGCAGACGATCGTATTCGAGTTTTTCCAACGGCAGAATCGGTTGGAACGCGAGCGCGAATCCGTCCTCTTTCAGCGCGCTTTCGAGTCGCGATGTCCAGCCGAGTTCCATGTCCATGCGGCCGCGCTGATCGCTATCGGCCGAAAATACGTGGACTTGATTGCGACCGTTGCGTTTCGCCAGATGCAGCGCAACGTCCGCCGCCGCCATCGCTTCGCTGCGTGACGGTGTGTTGTGATCGAGCTTGGTGACCCCGATGGAAACGCCGACGCGATAGGTTTTCCCACCATAACTGAAGGGCAGGGCGCTGAGCGCCTTGCGGAATTCGTCGGCGATAGGCGACACGTCGGCGCGATTGACGTTGCGCAGGATGACGGCATATTCGTCACCGCCCATGCGTGCGATGTGGTCGCTCGCGCGCAGGCGCGATGACAGGCGGCGACTGATTTCGACGAGCAACTGGTCGCCCGCGGTGTGGCCTGCGGTGTCGTTGATGTACTTGAAGCGATCCAGATCCAGGAACATCAGCAGCGAGATATTGTCGGTATTTTTCAGCCGCGTAACGTCTTGTTCGAGTTGCGTCTCGAACCACGCGCGATTGTGAAGCTTGGTCAGCGCATCGTGACCGGCCTGCCAGCGCAGTTCCTCTTCGAGCATGCGGCGCGCGGAAATATCGCGGAACGCCACGACCGATCCTTCGCGCTGTCCGTCGACCTGCATCGGATACACGGTGCACTCGACCGGAATCGGTCGCCGCGCGGCTGTCCAAAATACCGTCTGCCAGCCGGGAATCTGGCTGCCTTTCGCATAGCATTGCAGGAGAAAATCGGCGGTGCGCGGCACGGCGGTGCCGTCTTCGTAGCTGTGATGAAAACTTTCGAACGCGGATGCGCCGATCAATTCGGCTTCCTCGGTGTAACCCAACAAATCCAGCGCGGCCGGATTGATGAACTGAATCGTGCCGCGATTATCCACGCCGTACACGCCGTCGCCGACGGAACTCAGGATGCTGCGCAGACGGCGGCGTTCCGCGTCGACCGATTTGCGATCCTGCACGGCGCGCGCGAGCGAACTCAATCGCGCCATGAACAATTCGCGCGCTTCGCTCTTGAACAGACACTCCAACGCGCCCGCCGCGAGCGACTCGTTGATCACACGTTCCGAATACGTTCCTGTGATGATCGCCGAAAGAATGCCGCGCGTGCGCGGATCGTTTTTCATGCGCTGCACGAGCACGCTGCCCGGTTCGCCCGGCATGAAGTAATCGACGATGGCCAGATCGAATGGCGCGTTGCTGGCGAGATTCCAACCCGCTTCCACGTTTTCAGCCGTTTCGACGAGATAGCCGTGTTTCATCAGCAGTCGACGAAAAGCGACGCGCACCGTGGCGGAATCGTCGACGAACAAAATGCGCAGGTGCGATTGACCGCCGATCTCCAGATCCGGCAGCAGCGGCGAGGGCGGGTTGATCAATTTCTGCAGAGCATCGGCGCATTCGCTGTAGTCGCTCCACAGCAACAAACCCGTGCTCGCCCGCTTCATCATCCAATTGACGGCGCCGCCGTCGTTGATGTCGGCCAGCAATAGAACCGGCAGGTGTTCGTATTCGTGCGAGCGCAAGCGCGCGAAGATCGCATCGGAATGAGAATCCCGGAATTCCGGCCAGCCGATGACGAGGCCTTTATAGCCGCTTTGG
>CAZZWP010000134.1:0-7527 GCA_964657965.1 uncultured Rudaea sp.
ACCGCTCACTTGCGAAAAGTTGACACCCGCCTGTTCGAACACCGCGCCGTTCGCCAGCACACGCGTGCGTCCGCCGCCGCCTTCGGCGCGTTGCCATTCGTCTTCGTGAAACGTCGCATTGCCGTCGACGCGCTCGCACGCCGCGCACAATCGATCCTGCAAATCACGCAGATACGTACCGACGGCGGGAATGTGCGACTCGGTCATAAGCTGGCGAACGCGTGCATCGACGTCTCCTAAAAAAACCGCTGCGAATCTTAGCAGGCGCGCACGTGCAGCGATGCGCATGGAACGCCAACGAACTTTCACTATACTTGCGCACCAAGAACTTCGTTGCACAACCGCTTGACGCCTCGCACCCTGCCGTTTGCCATCACTGCTTACACTGCCACCTGCGCCGCGGGTCGTGGTGTGGCTTCGATCGCCGATGCGTTGGAGACGCGTACGAGCGGCCTGCGCCGCAACGACTTTGGCGAACAACCGCTACCGTGTTGGATCGGGCGAGTCGATGGACTCGAAGAGTCGCCGCTACCGTCCTCGTTCGCCGCGTGGGATGCCCGCAACAATCGGCTCGCCTGGATCGCGTTGCATCAAGATGGTTTCATCGATCATGCACGGGCGGCATTGGAAAGATATGGTGCGACGCGCGTTGCGCTCGTTTTGGGAACGTCGACATCGAGCATCGAGGAAACCGAACGCGCTTATCGCGCACTCACACCGGACAACCATCTGTCGGCCGCGCAACAACGCCGTGACGTTCACCAAACGCATTCGCTCAGCGCGTTCGTGCAAGCCGCGTTCGGCATCGAAGGCCCGTGTTTGACGATCGCGACGGCGTGTTCGTCCAGCGCAAAAGTGTTCGCGAGCGCGGCGCGCCTGTTGGAAAGCGGGCTTGTCGATGCGGCGATCGTCGGCGGCGCCGACAGCCTGTGCGGCAGTGTGCTGTACGGATTCAACGCGTTGGAACTGGTGTCGCGCGACCCGTGTCGCCCCTTCGATGCCGACCGCAACGGACTATCGCTGGGCGAGGCAGCCGGCTTCGCATTGCTCGAACGTGTCAGCGCCGATAAAACGGTGCCGCACTTGGCCGGATACGGCGAGTCCGCCGATGCGTATCACATGTCGTCGCCACATCCACAAGGTTTAGGTGCGGAGATTGCGCTCCACGCCGCGCTGGATCGCGCCGGATTGACGCCGGACGATGTCGATTACATCAATCTGCACGGCACGGCGAGTCGGCAAAACGATGACGTCGAGGCAGCGTTAGTCGCGCGCACATTCTCCGCGAACACGCGGGCCAGCTCGACAAAAGGCTGGACCGGTCACACGCTCGGTGCGGCAGGCATCGTCGAAGCGGCCATCACGCTGCTGTCGATGCAGCGGGCATTCGTGCCCGGCACGTTGAACGCGCGGACGCTCGATCCTGTCTGCGGTCCACAAATCATTATCGACAATCAGCGCCGCGATATTCGCGTCGCGCTTTCCAACTCATTTGGCTTTGGCGGCAACAACTGCTGTCTGGCGTTTGTCGCGGGTGATCGCTCGTGAGCCGTGCGATTGACGTTGCGATTGTGGGCATCGGCGTTTGGTCGCCCGAGGTAAAAAGCTGGAAAGAAGCGGCCGACGCGTTATGCGGCAATGTGGAAATTGCGGCAAATTCCACATTGCGTCCGGCGCCGTCGCTGCTGCCGCCCACCGAACGGCGACGTGCGCCGGAATCGGTATTGTTAGGCGTCGATGTCGCGCAACAGGCCTGTGAAATGGCCGGCCTCGCCGCAAGCGATTTGCCACACGTGTTCGCGTCGAGCTGTGGCGATCTGCCAATCAACGATTATCTGTGCGAGACCTTGTCGAAATCGCCGCTCGACGTTTCGCCGATCCGTTTTCATAATTCCGTGCACAACGCGCCGGCGGGATATTGGGCGATCGCCACGGGCTGCACGCGCAGTTCGACGGCGATCAGTGCGGGCGATGCGACATTCGGCGCCGGTTTGCTCGAAACGAGTTTGATCGCCGCATCGACGGGCGCGCCCGCGCTTATGGCGGCTTACGACGTGCCGGCAACGGGACCACTACGCGACGTCGTCCCCTGTGATTCAAAATTTGCCGTTGGATTTGTGCTCGCCGCACACCACGCGGCGGCGGCTGCGCGCATCAGAATCACGTTGAGCGACTGGCCGATGAGCGCGGAACTTGCGTCGGACGCGTCCGTCCTGCACGCTTCGCATCGTGATAATCCGGCGGCGCGCAGTTTGGGTTTGCTGCAGGCGATTGCGCGCAAAGAACCGGGTGTGGTGCGAATTGCCGCAGGGCCGCGCCTGATGCTCGACGTGGAGATTTTACCTTGGTTGACGTGATGGACCGACCGGTGGGCGACAGTGTCGTCGTCATTCCGGCGTTGAACGAAGAACGCGCGATTCACGCGGTCGTCCGAGATGCGCTTTCTTACTGCAAACACGTCATCGTTGTTGATGACGGGTCAAGTGATGGCACGTTGGCTGCAATCGCCGATCTTTCCGTCGTGTGCATTCGCCACGACGCGCCGTTGGGAAAAGCGCGTGCGTTATTAGACGGTTTTCGTCGCGCACTCGAGCTTGGCGCGACCGGCATTTTGACGATGGACGGCGATGGCCAGCACGCCGCCGCCGATTTGCCGCGCCTGATGGCGGCCGCTGCGCGTTATCCGAATCACATCGTCATCGGTGCGCGCATGTTGAGCCGCGAAGCCGCGCCTGGCAAAAATCGATTCGGCAATCAGCAGGCGGATTTCTGGGTGTCGTGGGCGTGTGGCCAGCGCATTGTCGACAGTCAGAGCGGGCAGCGGTTTTATCCGCGCAGCGCCATCGAACTGGCGCTCAAGTTATCGGAAGACGGCTTCGTCTTCGAAAGCGAAATCCTGATCGAAGCGGCGCGCCACGACATTCGAACCGTGTCGGTGCCGATCGAAGCGCGTTATGACGAAGACCGGCGCGCCAGTCATTTTCGTCCCCTTCGCGATGTCACACGCATCACGCGCATGATCGCGTGGCGTTTGCTGCGCGGCGGTCTGATGCCGGTGAATTATTGGCGCGCGCAAACGGTGCCGCCGATCATCGTCGATTCGGTTTGACGCCCGACGTTCGCAGCTACCCGCGCAAGAATTCCTGCGAATATTCCGGCTTGCGCTCGCGCGCGAGCAACTGACGCAATCCTTCGGCTGGCGTGATTTCTTCGCGCAGCACGCGTTGCACGCCGGAGGCGATCGGCAAATCGAGATGGTAGTGATTCGCCAGCCGCATCACGGTATCGGCCGTCTCGACGCTTTCCACCACTTGACCGATCTCCGCGATGGCTTGCTTGAGTGGTACGCCGCGCCCGAGCGCGATACCCAAGCGTCGATTGCGCGATAAGTCGCCGGTGCAGGTAAGCACCAAGTCGCCGAGGCCGGCGAGCCCCATCAGCGTTTCAGCGCGTGCCCCGATCGCCGCGCCGAGACGCAACATTTCGTTGAGACCGCGCGTGATCATGCCGGCGCGCGCGTTGAGTCCTAGATGCATGCCGTCCGCCACACCCGTGGCGACCGCCAGAACATTCTTCATCGCACCGCCGAGTTCAGCGCCGATCATGTCGTTGCCGGTGTACGCGCGAAAAAGTGTACTGTGCAGCAAATGCGCCATTTGTTGCGCGAACTCGGGCCACCCGGAGTGAACCGTGACCGCGGTCGGCAACCCTTGCGCCACTTCGCGCGCGAAGGAGGGTCCCGTCACGATGGCCGATGGCGTATTCGGAAATTTCTCCGCCACGATCTCGTGCAGAAACTTTCCGGAGCCGGGGTCGAAACCTTTCGTAGCCCAGGCGAGCGACGATCCTGCGCGAACATCCGGTCGAATACGACCGAGCAAATCGGCAAACGCGTGACTCGGCGTAACGATCAGCATCACCTCGGCCGCACGAACGGCGGCGGATAAATCGGCAGTTATGTTCAGCGCCGACGGCAATTCGAGATCCGGCAAATAACGTTCATTGCGACGAGACCTCACCATCGCGGCGATAGCGGATTCGTCGCGACCCCACAACGTCGTCGAAACATTGTTGCGCGCGAGCACGCACGCGAGTGCCGTGCCCCACGATCCGGCGCCGAGTACGGAAACCGTCGTGGTGGAGTTCATCCGCAATACCTTCCGTTTCTGCTCAAGAGCGGAAGATTACCCGATGCGAGGGCCGATCGCTCTCCAGCACATGCCGATGACGGCGTCGTTTCAGCCGGCGCTGTCCGTGTGTTGTCCGCGTATTGAGCTTTAGCGAAGCGGCAATCAGAATATCGTTCGGGGCGACGCGCCTAATGGCGTGCGCGTGGGGTGATAAGTGAAAACTCAATTGGGGACGTCGGCACCGAGCGTGTCGACAGTGCGCCGCACGTTCGGATGGGGCGTGCTCGTGGCTTGCCTGATCGTCAAGGTGGGCATTCTTTTGCTCGACGACCGCGTGCGTGTTTTTCTCGGCGACTCGTCAACCTATTTGTGGAGCGCGATCTCGCTGGACATTCCGGCCGATCGCTCGTACGTCTATCCGCTGTTGATTCGCGCCACCGCGGGCATGAGCGGTTCGATCATGACGCTGCTTTGGCTGCAGACGTTATGCGGCGTGGCCACGTCGATGATGATCTACGGGATTCTTCGCCGCGCGTTCGCGGTGTCGCTGTGGGCGTCGGCCGGCGCGGCGTTGCTCGTTGCGCTCGATCCGTCACAACTGTTCTACGAGCGCATGGTGATGACGGAGTCGGTCAGCACGTGCGTCCTCGTCGCCACTCTTTACGCTGCGTTCGCGTATTTGCGATGCCGGCAAATCCGTTACCTCGCCTTGTGCATCGGACTCGGATTGCTGCTCGCCAGCTTGCGGGCCGCGCTGGTCCCGTTCGCGCTGACGATCGGGCCCGTTACGGTTTTGCTCGCCTATCGAAACGAGTCGATACGCGCGTGTGCGCGAGCACTGTTGCTGGCGATAGTCGCGACGTGGGCATGTCACAGCGCCTATCAACACGCGTATGGATCTCTGACACACAGCCGTCCTGGATACATCCACTACGCCGGGTTTTTCCGTCTCGGCCTGGTTGCGCCCCTGGTGACACCCGCCAGCTTTGACGGCACTGGACTTGATCCGTCGTTGCTCGAGGAAGTCAAAATTCCGCTGTACGATCCGCGTTCGCGGGAGGCACAAATCTGGCACGCCGGCGGGTTGATCGATGTTCTGAACCAGCACGCGGGCCCGCGTGCTTATCGCATCGCAAACCAAGTGGCCACGAATGCGATCAAGAACGATCCCGTGGGCGTTGTTAGATTGGGTTTACAAACACTCGGTGAGTATTTCAATGGCGCCTATTATCACGAACGCCTGATGAGCGACCTCGGTGCCGATCGGCGTACCGACGAGGTGACCCTCGAACGGTTGAAGACGCGATTCAGCTATGACGCGACGGGCGTCGCGCAAACACCGTCTCCGGTATTCAACTACTTCGCGGAGACGAGTGAATGGCTCGTCTGCTGTCTTTTCTCGTTGCTGCCGCTATCGATGCTCGTCATCGTTCTGTGCCGTCGACGGCATACGAACGAGGGAATATTGTTAGGGCTGGTGGGAATCGGACTCGTCGTCGGACACACCCTGTGTTCGCACATCATTTCGTTTCGCTATCTCCACCCGTTTCCGATGTTGGAGATCGTATCCATTGCCGTCGTCGTCAATGCCATCGTTGCAGCGCGTAGCCGGCAACCGAACGAAACCAGCGCGTACTCAGCCTTGCGCGCGGGCGTTCAAACACCCTGACCGAAAACGACTAGCGAAAAACGCCGAGGTTAGGCGTTCGGCGTGGCGCCCTCGGCGCGGCGGCGCATCTGCTCCGCGTAGAGTTGCTCGAAATTGATCGGCTGCATGAGGAACGGCGGAAATCCGCCGTTCTGGATCATGTCGGAGACAACCTGACGTGCGTACGGGAACAGCACGTTCGGGCAATACGTCGACAGCACCGCTTCGCGATTCGGATCGTCGAAACCGGCCATGCCGAATACGCCGGCTTGCTGCACTTCGGCGAGGTACGCGGTTTTTTCGGCGATCTTGCATGTCACCGTGACGGTGAGAACGACTTCGTACACGCTATCGGCCAGCGAGCCGACCTGCTGCGACAAATTCAGTTGGATCTGCGGCTGCCCTTGTTCCTGAAAAATATGCGGCGCGCCTGGCACTTCGAACGAAGCGTCTTTCAAATAAACTTTCTGCAACGACAATTGCGGGCCGGCAGCGGCGCTACCGTTGGCGAGGTTGGCTTCGTCGGCCATAAAACTGCTCCAAAACTGCTTGAAAAGAAGAGGGCTAAAAACGACGGAAAGAAAAGACTCGAAATTATCTCACGCCTCGCGGTAACGCGCTATTTTGCGTCACTTGTTTCCGCGACTTGTCGGCAAGTCGGCTTGTTTCCACGAGGCGAGACCGCCGCCCAGCCAATAGACGTGCTTGAACCCTGCTTTTACTAATCGAGCGGCCGCTTGCGCCGAGCTTTGGCCGTTCTTGCAATACACCGCAACCGCCAGCTCCCGCGCCTTGGCCAATTCTTTGTTTTCAGGATCGAATTGCGTCATCGCGACATGACGCGCGCCGGGGATATGGCCTTTATCGAAATCCTGGATACTCGACAGATCGACGACGAGCGGGCTCTCGCGGTTGATCAGCAACGTCAAACCGCCCGGTGTCAGTTCGCGGTAGCCGCGAAAGAACCGCGCCGATTCGTTGCCGACAAGCACCAGCAACAGCACCACGACCAGCATCACCAACATCATGTGATGCGAAAAATATTCCGGAAAGTGCTGAAGAATTTCTGACATATCGAAAGTGCCGAAAAAGGGCGCGGATTATCCGTCACCGCGCCGGTCTGCGCAAAATTTACGAGTTTGAGCGCGGCGAACGACAACCCGCGCGGTTTCACGCGCGGGTTTCGCGATCAGCGCTGCGTCATATCGGGCAATCCGGAGACGATGTGCCAATGCTTGGTCTTTTCGTCGTATCGC
The DNA here is from genome assembly GCA_964657965.1 of uncultured Rudaea sp. GTDB lineage: Bacteria > Pseudomonadota > Gammaproteobacteria > Xanthomonadales > Rhodanobacteraceae > Rudaea. Next base: position 7,035 of record CAZZWP010000134.1, read on the forward strand.
CACAATTGGCGATCGATCACCGTACGCTCGATCTGCGTGTTGACGTTCACGACGCCCACCTCGACGATTTGCGATATCTCGTGCTTGGTCACTGGCACGGGGGGCTGTTCGGTATAAGAAATCACGCGGAATTGTTTATAACGTTCGATATCCAATTCGGTCAGCGGATGCTGCTTGAGCGTCTCGGGATCGATGTACTTCACCGCCTGATCGAAACCGCCCCAGCGCAACGCGTTCTCGTACGCGTTGAGCGTTACCGTGAGCGCATCGCCCTCCGTCTGCGTGCTCAAACCGCCGCAGCCCACGCACAACACAACCAGAAAAAACAGCGGTATCAGACGCAGCATGGCAAGCTCCCGGGATGATGCGCCGATTCTGCCGCAAATCACGCGACAAATCAGCGCGCCACCGCAACGAAACGCGCCTGCATCGCGCAAGCGTCGCCGCCCTGGGTTAGCGGGACGCGACACTGCACCGTCGCGCGCGCGCGACC
>CAZZWP010000135.1:0-7497 GCA_964657965.1 uncultured Rudaea sp.
CGAAATGCGTTCGCCGCTGTCGCGCCTGCGTGTCGCGCTCGAACTGGCGCGATCGCACGAAACCGACGAAACGCGCGCGCAACTGGACCGCATCGAACGCGAAGCCATGCGGCTGGAAGAAATGATCGGCCAGGCGATTCAGTTATCGCGGATGGAAACCACTTCGCAAACGCGAGCCGAAGATATCGCGCTCGACGAACTCGTCGCCGACATCGCCGCCGACGCCGCCTTCGAAGCGCAAGCGCGCCCGTGTTCGCTGCACATTGCGCAAACCGCGCCGATGCGCGTGCATGCCGAAGCGGACCTGCTGACCAGCGCCATCGAAAACGTCGTGCGCAACGCCGTCACGTACACCAGCGCCGGCACCACGATCGACCTGCGCCTGGATCGCGTCGAAACGCAAGCGCGACTGCGCGTGCGCGATGCCGGACCCGGCGTGCCTCCCGGCGACCAGACACGCATCTTCGAACCGTATTTCCGCACCGATGCTGCGCGTCAACGCAAAAGCGGCGGCAGCGGCTTGGGACTGGCCATCGCCAAGCGCGCGATCGAGCGTCAAGGTGGGCGTATCCGCGCGCACAATGCCGATGGCGGCGGGCTTGAAGTCGAGATTTGTTTGCCGCTGATTTAAAGCGGCAAGTCGCGGTTCTCGCGAACCCAGCGAAATACCATCCCGGATCGATCCGACGCCACTCGGCCTGCCAGCGCGTGTCCGCAACGCGTCCTTGCGACGTCCGTTTCACGCATCGCCAACGAAGTAACTTGCGCCGCCCACAACTAGCCGGCGGGGAGGCCGGCGCATCCAATCCAATCTTATACAAATCCACAAAGTGATCCTCCTCCACGTCGTGGTGCGGATCATTCCAAATCAAAAATAGGCGGAAACTTAATTTCATGCGAGTTCAAACACTGAATTTACTAAAGCGATCTATTTTGTATGCTCTTTGTATTCTTCCGCTGACCGGCATCGCGGCGCCGCAAGAAACATTCTTGCCTCCGCAGCGCATTCCCGTCGACGGCAACGTGTTGAAGATGGTCGTCGCCGACGTGAACGGCGACGGTTTCGACGACATCGTCGCCCTTGCGTCGGACGGCATCGATATTTACGTGAACGAAGGGAAAGTGCGCGCCACGAGCGAAGACGTGACGTTCATGAAAACGCACCTTGCGTTGACCACTCATTTCAACCATGAAGCGGCGGAAGCCAAAGTAAAATTCCGCGGCGACACTACCAACCTGCCGGCGGTAGCGTTGACGGACTTCAGCGGTGGCGGCGATATTCAAGCCGTTGATCTCGACGGCGACGGCAGTCTGGATTTGTTGGCGAGTAATGCGGCCACAGGCGAAATTTTCGTTCTTTGGAATCAAGGCGCCAATGCGCCGGCGCCATTCGTATTCATTCCCGACACGAATCTCCCCACCGATCCATCGATGACAATCTTGAGTCCGTTGGCACAACGCGCCGTTGGCGGCGACGTTCTCGGCATTCCGATCTACGTCACAGCAGCGGACCTCGGTGACGGTTCGGGACGCAAATCGATCGTGGCATATCACGGAAGCTTGCAACCGGATCCGACGAGCACGGATCAAAGTCCGTTCAATCAACGCAATTACGAATCGCTCGGCATCATTTATCCGACCAAAGGCACCAAGCGCGGATTCGACTCATTTACCCAACGGGTTGCGTGGCCCAACTGCGATCTTTCGTTCGGCGGCGCTTCGCCTGGTTGCGTTGGCTGGAGCGACGGCATGCCGGCGAACACATCGCTTTACAACTTCCGTGTGGCGATCGGTGCGGGATCGAATTTCAGCGATGCCGGCAGCGACATTCTCGCGATGGACGGCTGGAATCCACCCGTTGAATATGGCGGCAAAACATATAAGCCCGCCGTGTTTCGTCCAAACGCATCACCGGGATTGCAAATTGTTGCCGGCGCGGGTGACAACGGCTCCGATGCGATCTGGCTCGATGGCGGACAGCAGATGAACGAATTCGTCCACGACAACGCCCTGAAGCTGATGCGACGTCGTAACGCGATGCCCACCATCGAAGGCAACGAGCGTTCAAGCGGATCGACGTTCGCGACGTTGAGCACGGGACAAATCGCGATGATCACCGCCGGCGGAATGGACGTGTACTACGCGCCCAGCAACGCGGGCAGCGTGGTCAAACAATCCGTTCCGGACTATTTGAACCGCAATGGCGAAGTCGGCGGTTGGTTGAGTTGGACGAAGCTTAATTCGGGTTCGGCGTTGATGTCGATGTCGGATTATTGCCGAACGCAGGATCCCTGTGTCGCGGCGACATCGTGGCATCACTTGCCATTAGATGGCGGTGCTGCGCCGACGGTGCAATGGGGTGACAGCTATAGCCTTCTCATGCTCGATTACAGCAGCGAAATAAGCATGCCAAGCGGAACGCAATTCGCGCCGTTCTTCGACAACCTAGACGACGGTCGCTTTCAAGCATTTTCGACGATGGCGGGCGGCGTTGCGCACAAACCTTTTGTTGCATCGGGAAATTTCGCTTCGACTACCGAACGCGCGCTCATCATGCTCGACCATCAAGACGGCGCAATGGATGATGCAAACGTCACGCATCTCGCATTGTTTCGTCCGGATGTCGCTAAAACGTATGTGTCGCCCGTTCCTCACCTCGATGGCCTGACGGTCGGCCGTTTCATCTCCGATGGACTGACGGATATCGGCAACACCCTTCCGAAAGGCGAGACGAGTGCTGTTCTAGTCGGTTCGCAGTTAGGAGTCGGCATCAACGACGGTGTGCGATATGTCGTCGTTCGCAATAAAGCCACTCGCATCGTGACGGGCATCTTTCCCGCAAATCCTGCGGAGAACGTCAAAGACATCAGCAAGGACGGTGTGGTCGTTCCGGGCTTGAGTACGCTCGATATCGGTCAGTACACATTGACTGTCTACAACGCGAATGCGTCGGCCTCGATGGATTTGAATATCGTCAGCCCGTTCGGTATCACATCGACGAACTACGACTGGTCGGCCGGCGGCAAATGCGGCATTTTGCCGAATACGAACGATGGCGGATGGTGGCCGAAGCAAATCGCCGTAAGCGTTACCAATTTTCCCGGCGCCGATCGGCTTCAAGGGGTGCGCTGGATCAAGAGCGACGGTACGGTCGTCGACCTTCCGGCCAGCGGCTTCGCTCGCTACGACGCCGACAGCAGCATCGTGACGCTTACGTTGCCGCAAGATGGGAAACTCGACAACGGACGGTGGCGTCCCTTCATCAAAGCCGACGACCAATGGCAGGAAGTGCCACGCTCGTGGAATATCGCGAACGATTCAGTGACGGTTGAGCTGTGTGCGAAGAAAGTTAACTTCGTCAACGAAGAAGCCTACTCACAATGTACGAACAAAGATTATTACCTCGACGCGGCACAGTACAAAGTGTGGCCCTACCTGGTCAACGGATCGTTTCGTTTCTTTGGATCGGGATTCGCCGAGTCCCACATTCAATCGGCAGCGCTGAAGCAAGGCAATCAACGTTTCTTCAGCAGCTCACTCACGACGAAAAGTGACAACGAAATCGACGTGAACTTTGGTGATCTCGGCGCTTCGCTGACGCCAGATGTCGATATCGATTTGTTCTTCTATTCCGAGACGGGCGACGTCGTGCAAACCGAGAACGTTCCGGCATCGGGCGGGCGCATGACGTGGCGCACCGCACGGAAAGGCACATGCATACAGCAATTGCCCAAGATCACAGACATCTTGAATACCGGAACTGGCCCAGACGGCACTTTTCAATCCGGTGACACGATCAAAGTGAGCGGACAGAATCTGTTGTACCCGGTTCCGACTGCGACGAAGCTCGTACTCAAAGGCGACGACGATTCACTCTATGTCCTCGAAAACCCTCGCCTACCAGATGATTGGTACAGCAGTCATTACGACAACGACAATCTCGTTCTTTATTTCGATGTGCCGGATGACCTGACAACCGCAAAGATTTCAGGCGGCTCGTCAAGCGGCACAACTGAATTAGGCGCAGGTTTAGTCGTTGCAGGCTCGGGCGCGCTAGCGACAACAGCCGTCTCTGAAGGCGCCCTATCTGCGCTTTTGTCGAATCCGGTTACCGCGATCGCGACACTTGGCGCGACCGCAACGGGCCTGAGCATATATACGGGCGTGGAAAACTCGATCTGGCTTTATAAGAAAGTCACCATGGCGTTGAGTAAGCCCGACACGGGCCCGACCGATATCACTAAGCCTGGCCAATCAGCCGATGATCAAAAGCTAGACCCGAAGCATCTGATTTTTTTCACCTACGAGCTCGGAAACCCCGCGTCCAGCCGAAATCGCTTTGTCTATGCATCACAACTTCTGCTACCGTATTCCGAGGCGTTCAGTCCCGAAGAGCAAGTGCGATCTCGCGTCGCATTCATTGAAGGGCTATCGGTGCTGCAAGTATCGGTTCTCGGCGAAGATTACTGGTCTTATAGCAACGCAGTGGTCACGCGAATATCGGATTTAGGCTCATCAGAAACCGCCCCATCGAGCTTCAACGTTTCATTTTTTATCTGTCAAAGTCTTGGTTGGAATATGGCCCCACTAGCGAACGTTCACACCGAGACCGTGTATGACGGCATGGTTTTGAGTTGGAAGTTGAACGCGTACTTTGGATGGGACCCACCGTGGAACCTCACTGCTGATAACTTTCATTGTGACCGCGAAAGCCAAGACATTCAGTTGGACCGCCTTCTCACGGCATTCTGAAAAAATCTTTTCCCTACCAGCGCGCAACCGCTGGCAGTGGAAAATCCCCCGCGTTCCTGCGACATTGCACCCATGGAACGCCTCACCGCCCGCGAACTGTTCGACAAAGTCGGCACCCGCCTCTCGCTGCGCTGGGCGGCGGGACAGCGTGGCGAGTCGCGCGCGATCGTGCCGGCGGAAAAACAGTCGCGTCGGCCGTCGCTCGCCGGCTACCTCAACATCATTTATCCGAACAAGATTCAGATCATCGGCACGGAAGAACTGGCGTGGCTGGATAGCCTTGATTCGCGCCAGCGCTGGGAGATGATCGAGAAGATCATGGGATTCAATCCCACCGCGCTCGTCGTGACGAAAGATCAAGCGGTTCCGTCCGACTTGCGCGACGCAGCCAACGAAAGCGGCACGCCGATCTGGCAGAGCAGTCAGCGCGGACACGAGTTGCTCACGTATCTGCAATATCATCTCGCGCGCATGCTCGCGCGGCGCGTGACGCTGCACGGTGTGCTGATGGAAGTTTATTCGATCGGTGTTTTGATCACCGGCGAATCGGGATCGGGCAAGAGTGAACTTGCGTTGGAACTGATCACGCGCGGACACCGGCTCGTTGCGGACGACGCGCCGGAGTTCACGCAGATCGCGCCGGATGTCATCGACGGATCGTGTCCGGAAATCCTGCAGGATCTGCTCGAAGTGCGCGGTCTCGGCATCCTCAACGTGCGCGAGATGTTCGGTCATACGGCCGTAAAGCCGTCCAAATATCTTCGGCTGATCGTGCACCTGCAGATCACGCCGCGTTCGCAGCCGATCGAACAAGGCGGTCTCGAACGCATCTACGGCGACAACAGTTATCGCGACGTGCTCGATACCAAAATTCCGCAGACGACGATTCCCGTCGCACCAGGTCGTAACTTAGCGGTGTTGGTCGAAGCCGCGGTGCGCAATCACGTATTGAAAACGAAAGGCATCGATCCGGCGCAGACGTTCCTCGATCGTCAGGCGCATCAAATGCGCAAGCAACCGCCCTGGTGATGGCCGCCGCGCCCGACAATACGAAACCCGCCGCCACGCGATTGATCGTGGTCAGCGGCATGTCGGGCTCGGGCAAGACGATCGCACTGCGCACGCTCGAGGATTTGGATTATTACTGCGTCGACAACCTGCCTGGCTCGTTATTGCCCGCGTTCGTGGCCGAAGTCGCGCAGGCCGGACTTTATCCGCGCCTCGCCGTCGGCATCGACGTGCGCAATCGCGCGAAGGATCTCAACATTCTCCCGGAGGTTCTCGCCGATGTCGCGAAACAAGGCATCGAACATCGCCTGATTTTCCTCGACGCGCGCGACGATGTTCTCTTCAAACGTTATTCCGATACACGGCGCCGTCATCCGTTGACGGGCGAAGGCGTGTCGCTCGCCGATGCGATCGCGCGCGAACGCAAATTGCTGAAACCGTTGTCGTCGATTGCCGATCGCGTCGTCGACACGGGCGATCTCAATGTGCACCAGTTGCGCCGGCTCATCGCGACCGAATTCGGCATGGCCGATGGACCGTTGTCGCTGCTGTTCGAGTCGTTCGCCTACAAACGCGGCGTGCCGCCGGACGCGGACTTCGTGTTCGACGCGCGTTGCCTGCCGAACCCGCATTGGGATGCGCAGACGCGGCCATTGTCCGGTCGCGATGCGGCCGTTCGCACGTGGCTGGAAAACAAACCCGATGTCATGAGTTACCTGCACGACGTCGAAACGTTTTTGGATACATGGCTGCCGCGTTTCGAGGCGGAAAACCGATCGTATGTGACGATCTGCATCGGATGCACGGGCGGGCGGCATCGCTCTGTCTATCTGTGCGAACGTCTCGCCGAGCATTTTCGCGCCGAGCGCGACCAAGTGCTCACCTTTCATCGCGAACTGGATTGACGGTCGACAGCATGAGCGTCGGTATACTTTTACTCACACACGAAGCGATGGGCGCTGCATTGATCGCCACGTCACGGCACATACTCGGTCGGATTTCGCTTCCGCTGGACACGCTCGCCGTGCCGCCCGGCACTGATGCGGATGTGGCACTGGGTGACACGGCTGCGCGCGTTCGCGCGCTGGATCGTGGCGACGGGGTGCTGGTGCTCACCGATGTTTATGGCGCGACGCCGAGTAATGTCGCCGAGCGTTTGCATTCGATCGGGCTCAGCGTGCGGCGCGTATCGGGCCTCAACTTGCCGATGTTGTTGCGCGTGCTGAATTATCCGGAGCAGACGCTGGACGAACTCACGCAAACGGCGGCCAGCGGCGGTCGCTCGGGAATCCACATCGACCATGTGTGAACACCATGATTGAACGCGAAGTCACCATCACCAACAAACTCGGTTTGCACGCGCGCGCGTCGGCGAAACTCGTGCAGACGTTGCAGGGTTTTCAGTGCAACGCGTGGCTCGTACATCGCGGACGCGAAATCAACGCGAAAAGCATCATGGGCGTGATGATGTTGGCGGCGGGCGTCGGGAGTGTCGTCACGCTGCGCACGGACGGCGTCGACGAAACGGCTGCGCTCGACGCGACCCACGCGCCTGCTGTGCCTCGGCATGCTGTTGTCGAGCCCGTCGCTTCCCGCGGCGTCCACTGACGTTGCCGCGACGACCGCTGTCGACGCGGCGGCGCTCGTCGCCAGCCTGAAGCGCGACGTGCCGGCGCGCACCGCGTACACCGAAGTGCGTTTCTCCGGGCTGCTCGACCGACCGCTGATCCTGCGCGG
>CAZZWP010000136.1:0-5166 GCA_964657965.1 uncultured Rudaea sp.
GACGATCGCGCGCTTGAATGCCGCGACCGGACCGAGCTTGTCGCGGACCAGCGCGATGAGTTTGCGTTTGCTCAACACCGTATAGTCGAGATTTCCGCGCGCGAATTCGATCTGCTGCGGCGTACTCACCGGCTGATGCGTGCCGGGGATATCCAGCGATTTGAGTAATTCCGGATGATGTTCCAGATCGACGTTCTGCACGCACCAGTCGTACAACGGGCGATGGTCTTCGAATTCGAGCGTGCACAATGAATGCGTGATGCCTTCGATGGCGTCGGACAGCGAATGGGCAAAATCGTACATCGGATAGATCGGCCACACGTCGCCGGTATTCTGATGCGTCACTTTGCGGATTCGATACAGCGTCGGATCACGCAGATTGATGTTGCCGCTGCTCATGTCGATTTTCGCGCGCAACGTTTTCGCGCCGTCGTCGAACTCGCCGGCGCGCATGCGCGCGAACAGGTCGAGATTTTCTTCGACGCTGCGATCGCGATACGGCGAATTGCGGCCCGGTTCGGTCAACGTGCCGCGATACTCGCGCTGCTGATCGGCCGTCAGATCGCAGACGAATACTTTGCCATCGCGAATCAGTTTCAGCGCGCATTCGTACAGCACGCCGAAATAGTCCGACGCGTGACGCAATTCGTCCCACTCGAAACCGAGCCAATGCACGTCGTCCTTGATTGCCTCGACGTATTCGATATCTTCCTTCGACGGATTCGTGTCATCGAAACGCAGATGGCAGACACCCCGGAAATCCGCCGCCACGCCGAAATTCAGGCAGATCGACTTGGCGTGTCCCAGATGCAAATAACCGTTCGGCTCCGGCGGGAAGCGCGTGACGACATGGTCGTGCTTGCCGGACGCCAAGTCCTCGGTCACGATCTGGCGGATGAAATGATTGTGACGCGGAGTTTCCTCGGACATGGTTCAACGCAACATCGAAGGGTCGGCAAGTGTACCGGGCGGGCGCCGGAAAGCCCATAACGCTTGGTCTGTCGGCGGCGCCACGGGATAATGCACATATGCTGCAGCAGAAAAAAATCGCCGTCGTCATGCCGGCCTATCGCGCCGAGAAAACGCTGGAAGACTGCTACCGCGCTATTCCCCACGATGTCGTGGACACCGTCCTGCTCGTCGACGATGCGAGCGACGACGCGACATTGGCCGTCGCCGAACGGCTCGGGATCCGCGCGCATCGGCATCCGCAGAATCGCGGCTACGGCGGAAACCAGAAAACCTGCTACACGCTGGCCTTGGCCGACGGTGCGGATATCGTCGTCATGCTGCATCCGGATTATCAATACGATCCGCGCCTGATCCCGGCGATGGCGGGGATGATCGCGTCGGGTATTTACGACGTCGTGCTCGGGTCGCGCATCCTCGGCAAAACCGCGTTGTCGGGCGGCATGCCTCTCTATAAATATGTATCGAATCGATTATTGACGTTCGTGCAAAACCTGCTGCTCGGTACGAAGCTGTCGGAGTTCCATACCGGCTACCGCGCGTTTTCGCGGCGCGTTCTGGAGACGTTGCCGCTCGCCGCGAATTCCGACGATTTCGTCTTCGACAATCAAATGCTCGTGCAAGCCGTGGCGTTTGGCATGCGCATCGGCGAAGTATCGTGTCCCACGCGCTATTTTCCCGAAGCCAGTCAAATCAGTTTTCGTCGTTCGGTGCGTTACGGGCTGGGCGTTTTGTATACCAGCGCGGTTTTCCGTTTGTGGAAGTGGAAGTTGGCCAGGCCGGCGTTTCTGTCGACATCGTCCGAACTGCGCTTGCCGCGCCAAGTCGCGCCGGTTTCACCGCCTTGATCGCAACGCGGTGGCGCGACGTTCGACCGGTATGGCTCGTGTTCGCCGCCGTCGTGTCGATCGTCGGCATCGGGCTGCGTTGCTGGCAGCTCACATCGCAAATCATCGTTGACGACGAGTGGCATGCGATTAAGAAATTGCTGACCTCGAATTACGCCGACATCGCATCGCATTTCGGCTTGGCCGATTACAGCATTCCGCTCACGTTGTACTTCAAGTTCTGCACGCTGCATGGCGGCCTCACCGAATTGGACATGCGCTGGCCGATGTTGTTCTGTGGAATAGCGCTGATCTTCGTCGCGCCGTGGATGCTGCGCCGGCAGGCGAATCCGACCACGCTGGCCGTGTGGATGGGACTGATCGCGATCTCGCCGATGATGACGTATCACAGCCGCATCGCGCGGCCGTATGCGATCACGACACTGCTGGTTTTTATCGCCGTGATGTCGTTTCGCGAATGGCAACTGCGCGCCGATAAACGTATGCGCTGGGCGGCGCTCTATGTCGTCTGCGCGTCGCTTGCGGGATGGCTGCATATCGTGACGTTGCCGTTCACGCTGCTGCCGTTCGTTTTTTTCGGTCTGAGTGCAGCGCGCGATATCGTGCGACGGCCCGCTGCGGTTGAATGGAGAAAGTTAGGCGATCTTATTGCGGTCGGACTGATCACCGTCGCACTTCTCGCGGTTGCGCTCGTACCGCCTTTCCTTGGCGACGCCAATTCGCTCAGCAGCAAAAGCGGAACGGGGTATCTCTCGCCGTATAGCGTCTATCGCACACTGCTGGTGTGTTTCGGCATCTCCAACGTTTTCTTGTTCGGCGTCATCTGCGCGTTGTGTGTGACTGGATTTATCGCCTGGTGGCGTCGCGATCGTGGATTCGCGGCCTATATCGGAACGATAGCGCTCGGCGGTGCGATCGCGATTGGTATTCTGCGGCCGGCATGGGTGCAAAATCCGGCGACGTACGGACGCTACCTTCAGCCGATTGTTCCCTTTCTCCTGTTGTTTGTCGCCGAGCGAATTGGCCTGGCGCTGGCACAAATTTCCGATGGTCCGCGCGCTGCGATCGCCGGACTCGCGTTGACCGGACTCTTCGTCGCCGGCCCCATGCCCGGATATTTATACAATCCGAACCAGTTCATGGCGCATGCATATTTTCAGTTCGACTACGATCCAGCGCGCAATCTGATACGAACGACCTCGCCGACCGGAGCGATCCCCGATTTCTATTCGAAACTCGCCGCGCAGCCGGCCCGTTCGCTGACGCTGATCGAAGCGCCGTGGTCGTTGCGATCAAACTACAATCCGCAAGAACTCTATCAAACCGTGCATCGGCAGATGGTGCGCATCGGTTTCGTCGGCCCCGTCTGTGGATCGCCGGGCTATGGCGAATTCGGCGAAGACAGCGGCATTCATCTCGACCATTTCGTCCATCTCACCGCGTTGCTGCGGGGTGAGGTCGGTGGCGATTTCCTCGTCATGCACCGGCAGGCGTGGCCGGCACCACGACAGGATTTTCCCGATGTTCCCGCATGCCTGCCGGCGATACAGGAAAAACTCGGCGCGCCCGTTTACGACGACGGCGATCTGGCGGTTTTCGCATTGACACCGGCGGCCAGGGCCGTCGCCAAGACGCTGCACTGAGCGCTTTACGATCCGCGCCGATTGCAGTAGCGTGAGCGAAGCCGTCATGGAGCTTGCGTGAAGATCGTCTATCGCGCCGAAAACATCATCGATGCGAATCTGGTGAAGAACGCACTGGAGCATGAAGAAATTCCTGCGTTCGTCGCCGGCCAATATCTCACGGGCGCCATCGGCGAATTGCCGCCCATGTCCTTGATCAATGTCATGGTGTCGGAAATCGACTGGGAACGCGCGTGCCGGATCGCCGAACGCGTCGATGCCGATCTCGCCGAGTATCGCGCCGCACCGGACGACGGCGACTTTCTTGCGGAACCGGCGTAAATGGCGTCGCAGCCGACGCTCGTCATCGGCAGTAAGAATTATTCGTCGTGGTCGCTGCGGCCCTGGCTGTTGCTGCACTACTTCGACATTCCGTTCGACGAAATCAAACTGCCGCTGGATACGCCGGAGTTCTATCGCCGCATACGCAACTATTCGCCCAGCGGCCGCGTGCCTGCGTTGATCCATGGCGACGTGCACGTGTGGGATTCTCTGGCAATTGCCGAGTACGTGAACGAGACGTTGCTCGGCGGCCGCGGCTGGCCGGCGGATCCCGTCGCGCGCGCGGCTGCGCGATCGATCAGCGCCGAAATGCACTCCGGTTTTTCCGCGCTGCGCTCCGAGATGCCGATGAATTGCCGCAAGCGTGTGCGCGATGTCGCGTTGAGCGATGCCGCCACGCAGGATGTCGCGCGCGTGCAGTCGATCTGGCGCGAGTCGCGCGGCCGATTCGGGCGAGGCGGCGCGTTTTTGTTCGGGGATTTCAGCATCGCCGATGCGATGTACGCGCCGGTGATCTTCCGTTTCGTGAGTTACGGCGTGACGCTGGATGAAACGTCCCGCGCATACGTCTATTCGATGCTGGCCTTACCGGCACTGCACGACTGGCTCGCCGATGCCGCGACGGAAGCGATCGCCGTGCTGCACGAGCAGACGACGCCGTGACGCCTGTTTTACCGCGCCGCGCCATGCTGCGCATGGCCGGCGGTGCGGCGCTCATCAGCACCACGAGTATCTTCGTGCGCTGGGCGCATGTGCCGCCAACCGTATCCGCGTTTTATCGCATGCTCTTCGGCGGCATCATGCTGGTGGCGCTGCTCGCGATAAGAAAGCAGCTGCGTGGTTTCGCGTGGGTCGACGTCCTGTGGTTGCTTCTGCCCGCGTTGGCGTTCTGCGCGGACTTGATGCTCTGGCACCGCAGCATCCGTGATATCGGTCCGGGCCTCGCCACGCTGGTCGCGAATTTTCAGGTGTTCATCATGGCGATCGTCGGTGTGCTGTTTTATCGCGAACGGCTGCATGCGCGCTTTGTCTTCGGCGTCTCGCTCGCTCTGGTCGGTCTTTGGCTGCTGGTCGGCGTGGGCTGGAGTTCGTTTACGCCGCAATTTCGTTTAGGCGTCTATTTCGGATTGCTGACGGGCGTCGCTTACGCCGTTTATTTGCTGAGCTTGCGACAGGCGCAACTGCGCCGCAGCAGCCTCGATCCGATCCGTACGCTCAGTCTCAACAGCCTGCTCGCCGCCGCGATGCTCGCGGTGGCGGTGTTGATCGAAGGCGACAGTTTCGCCATTCCCGACGCGCAGTCGTGGTCGGCGCTGATCGGTCTGGGGCTGTTCGGTCAAGTGCTCGGCTGGGTGTTGATCGCGCAGGCGATGCCGCAATTGCCC
>CAZZWP010000136.1:5176-7326 GCA_964657965.1 uncultured Rudaea sp.
GTCGTTCGTTCTGGATGTGCTTCTGTTCGGACGCCCGACGAGTACGGAAGACTGGATCGGACTGGCGCTGTCGCTGCTGGGAATCTTCATCGGCTCGACGAGGCCACGCGCCGCAACCGCCACTGAGACGGCCTAAGAATTTTAAATAGACGTCTATACGTCTTGACGTCTGGATGGCCAAACGTTTAGGATGCCCACTCTGAAACGGAGTGCGGCATGACTAACGCTGAAAAAATACGCCCGGCAAGCGAATCCGAGGCGCGCGAAATCCGCTGCGAACAGGGCGTTCTCGCACTTCCCGATCCGTTCGTCCTCGAAGGCGGCGATTCGATTTCGAACGCCGGCCTGGCGTGGCAGTGCGTGGGACCGGATTCGGCGCCGCTGGTCGTGGTTCTCGGTGGCATTTCCGCGCATCGTCAATGCTCAGGTTTTGGCGGCGCCGGCTGGTGGGAAGCACAATGCGGCGCGGGACAAGCGTTGGATATCGAACGTTTCCGATTGCTCAGCATCGATTGGATCGGCGGGTGCGATGAATCGACGGGTCCGCAAGCCGGCGATGATTTTCCGGCGATTTCGTCGACCGATCAGGCGCGCGCGCTCTTGCTGCTGCTCAATCGCCTCGGTATTCGGCATGTACACGCCATTGTCGGCGCGTCCTACGGCGGCGCCGTGGCGCAACATCTGGCGGCGCTGCTCGGTCGTCGGGTCGGCCGTCTGGTTTTGCTCAGCGCGGCACATCGTCCTTCGCAGTTCGCGCTCGCGCTTCGCGACGTGCAGCGTTCGATCCTCGATCTCGGCGAAAATTCGACCGCGGCGCTGGCGCTGGTTCGCGCGCTGGCGATCATCGGTTACCGCACGCCGCAAGGTTTCGAAGAACGTTTTGCCGAATCCAATGGCGCGATCGAATGGCTGGCGCACCATGGTCAGTACTTTGCTCAACGCTTCAACGCGACGTCGTATCGGTGCCTGAGTACGTCGCTTGATTCGCATCGCATCGACGCGGCCGCGATAAGCGTGCCGACGACGGTGTTTTCCGTGCGCGAGGATTTGCTCGTCCCGCCCGCGTTGTCGCGCGAGTTTGCGGCGACGTGCGCGGGACCTTGCGAACTCGTCGAAATCTCTTCCCACTACGGCCACGATGCGTTCCTGAAGGAAGAGACGATCGTCGCCGACCTGTTGCGCCGCGCGCTGGAGCACACGCGATGAGCAATCACATTGCCACTCAAGCGGTTCGCGCAGGCGTCGATGCCGATTCCTCGCACGGCGCGATCATGCCGCCGATTTATTTGTCGACCAATTACAGCTTCGCAGGATTCGGCCAAAAGCGCGATTACGATTACACGCGTTCCGGCAATCCCACGCGCGATACGCTCGCCGATGTTCTGGCCGAACTGGAAGGCGGCGAGGGTGCCATCGTGACGGCATCGGGCATGGCAGCCATCACGCTGCTCACCGCACAGTTGCGACCGGACGATCTGATCATCGCGCCGCACGATTGCTACGGCGGCTGTTATCGGTTGTTCCGGGCGCAGGCGGATCGCGGTTTGTATCACGTCGAATTCGTCGATTTTTCCGACGACGTTGCGCTGTCGTCCGCGCTGTCGCGTAAACCGAAGTTCGTCTGGATCGAAACGCCGAGCAACCCGCTGCTGCGCATCACCGATATCGCGCATGTGTCCCGGCTGGCGCGCGAGACGGGGGCGACGGTGGTCGTCGACAACACATTTCTATCGCCGGCGATTCAACGTCCGTTGCAACTCGGTGCGGACATCGTCGTGCATTCGACGACGAAATATCTGAACGGGCATTCCGACGTCGTCGGCGGCGCCGTTATCTGGAAGGACAAAGCGCTCGGCGAACAGTTGTCGTGGTGGTGCAATTGCCTTGGCCTCGCGGGCGCGCCGTTCGATAGTTTTCTTACGCTGCGCGGCGTGCGTACGCTGCAACCGCGTTTGGCCGTCCATCAGTCGAATGCGACAGCCATCGCCAAGCATCTGCACAATCACGCGCTGATCGAAAAAGTATACTTTCCGGGATTGCCGTCGCATCCAGGGCACGATCTGGCGCGTCGTCAGCAGCGTGGCTTTGGCGCGATGCTGAGTTTCGAGTTAAGCGGCGGCGAAGCAGCCGTGCGCGCGTTCGTCCACGGG
>CAZZWP010000137.1:0-7213 GCA_964657965.1 uncultured Rudaea sp.
GTCGATCGTTTGCGTGAGCATTTGGGCGAAATCGCCGCGCGGTTTTTTGGACGTCCATCCGTCCAATTGAAAATGATCGGCGTCACCGGCACGAACGGCAAGACGTCGATCGTGCAACTACTCGCCGCCGCGCTCGAAACACTCGGCGCACGCGCCGCGACGATCGGAACGCTGGGCGCCGGACTCGTCGGTGAGATCAAAGAAGGATCGCGCACGACGCCGGATGTGATCAGCGTGCAACAGTTGCTCGCAGAATTCCGAGACGCCGGCGCCACGCATGTAGCAATGGAAGTGTCGTCGCACGCGCTCGATCAACATCGCGTCGACGGTGTCGACTTCGATGTCGCCGTATTCACCAATCTCACGCGCGACCATCTCGACTATCACGGCACGATGGAAGAATACGGCGCGGCGAAAAAGAAACTGTTCGAATGGAAAAACCTGCGCGCGGCCGTCATCAATGTCGACGACGCGTTCGGACGCCATCTCGCAGAAGAATTACAGGACGATGTCCAACAGATTCGCTACGCAATCGACAACGCCGCCGACGTGCGTGCGGAAAAAGTTCGCACGAGCGATCGCGGAATCGAGTTTCGTCTAATAACGCCGTGGGGTGACGGTGAAATCGCCACGCCGCTACTCGGGCATTTCAATGTCTACAACCTGCTGGCCGTCGCAGGGTGTCTCGGTGCGCTCGGGTATACGTTTACACAAATCCAGAATGCGTTGTCACGGCTGGAGCCGGTCGCGGGACGTATGAATCGTCTCGGCGGCGGCGATGCGCCGCTCGTCGTCGTCGATTACGCGCACACGCCGGATGCGCTCGAACAAGCACTGCGAAGTCTGCGCGCACACACCGGCGGCGAACTCGTCTGTGTGTTCGGCGCGGGCGGCGAACGCGATCAAGGCAAGCGGCCGCAAATGGGTGCGATCGCGGAACGTCTCGCCGATCGGCTCATCGTCACCGACGACAACCCGCGCGGCGAGAACGGCGATGACATCGTCGCGCAGATTCTCGCCGGAATTCATCAGCGCGATCGCGCGCGCGTGATGCGCGATCGCGCCACCGCGATCCGCGTCGCCGTTTGCGAGGCGCGCACGGGCGATGTCGTGCTCATCGCGGGCAAAGGACACGAGCCGTATCAGGAAGTCGGCGGCGTCAAGCACGCGTTCGACGACGCGATCGTCGCGCGCGAAGCATTGGAGTCGCGCCCATGCTGAGCCTGCAACTTTCCGACGTCGCCATGTGGACGCGCGGCAGCGTGCGTGGCGCCAATGTGGGCGTGCAAGGCATTTTCACGGACACGCGCGCGCCGATCGCAGGCGGTTTGTTCGTCGCGCTGAAAGGCGAGAATTTCGACGCGCACGATTTCGTTGCGGCCGCGAAACAAGGCGGTGCGGCTGCGGCGTTGGTCGCGCGCCCAATCCCGATCGACATTCCGCAAGTCGTCGTCATGGATACGACGCTGGCACTCGGCGATCTCGCCAGCGCGATTCGCGCGCAACGCCGCGCGCGCGTGGTCGGCATCACGGGCTCGAATGGCAAGACGACGGTCAAAACCTTGCTTGCCTCGATTCTGTCGTTGCACGGAAAGACGCACGTCAACGCGGGCAACCTCAATAACGAAATCGGTTTGCCGATGTCGTTGCTGAATTTGCCCGCTGACGCGGAATTCGCCGTGCTCGAAATGGGCGCGGGCAAGCACGGCGACATCGCGTACCTCGCCGCCATCGCGCGGCCGGAGATCGGGCTCGTCAACAACATCGCGCCGGCGCACTTGGAGCGCATGGGTTCGCTCGAAGGTATCGCCGAGACAAAAGGCGATTTGTATACATCGCTGCCCGCGCAAGGCATCGCCGTCATCAACGCCGACGATGCGTTCGCGACGTTCTTCGGCAATCTCGCCGGCACGCGAAAAATCATCCGCTTCGGCACGCACAGCGATGCCGACGTGCGCGCGGAAAATATTCGTCTCGGCGCGGATACGAGTTTTGAACTCGTGGTGCCGAACGGTCGCATCGATATTTGCTTGCCGCTGAACGGCCGTCACAACGTACAGAACGCAATTGCCGCCGCGGCGTGCGTCATTGCCCTCGACGTGTCGATGGAACTTATCAGGCGCGGGCTGGAATCTGCGCCGTCCGTCAAAGGACGCCTGCAACGCTATGCGATGCCGGGCGGTTGGACCTTGATCGACGACAGTTACAACGCCAATCCGGGTTCGACGGCCGCAGCCATCGCGACGTTGATGAGTGAGCCCGGCGAAGCGTGGCTCGTACTCGGCGATATGCGCGAACTCGGCGCAGACGCGCGTGCGCTGCATGCGGCAACAGGAAAACTCGCGCACGACAGCGGCATCGCGAAGTTGTATACCGTCGGCGATCTTTCGTCCGCCGCGGCGAAAGCGTTCGGCGCTAAAGCGAAACATTTCGATACGCAACAAGCGCTCGTGACGGCGTTGGCTGCCGACGTGAAACCCGGCGTGCGCGTGCTCGTGAAAGGTTCGCGCGGATCGGCGATGGAACGCATCGTCCACGCGTTGCGCGGCGAAGGCGAAGCAGCGGAGGTCGCACGCGATGCTGCTTGAACTCGCCGAACTGCTGCGCGGACAATTCAACTCGCTGCATCTATTTCAGTACGTGACGTTCCGCACGATCATGAGCGCACTCACCGCGCTCGTCGTCGCGCTGATGCTCGGGCCGGACCTGATCCGCAAACTCGCCGCCGTGAAAGCGGGGCAGGTGATCCGCAGCGACGGGCCGCAATCACATTTGTCGAAGGCCGGCACGCCGACGATGGGCGGTGCGCTGATCATTCTCGCCGTCGTCGTCGCCACGTTGCTGTGGACCGATCTACACAATCGCTATGTGTGGATCACGCTCGGTGTGCTGCTTTCGTTCGGCATCATCGGGTTTTACGACGATTACAAAAAACTCGTGCTGAAAGACAGTCGCGGACTTCCCGCGCGCTGGAAATATTTCTGGCAGTCGGTGTGCGGACTCGCCGCTGCGATCGGCATTTTTTTTGTGATGAGTGAGACCTCGCCCTCCGCGATCGCACTGTACGTGCCGCTGTTCAAGCAGATCGCAATCCCGCTCGGATCGGTGTTTGTGTTTCTCGGCTATTTCATCGTCGTCGGATTTTCGAACGCGGTGAATCTGACGGACGGTCTCGACGGTCTGGCCATCATGCCGACCGTGCTCGTCGCCTCCGCGCTCGGCGTTTTCGCATACGCCGCAGGCAACAGCATCTTCTCGACGTATCTGCAGATTCCCGCCGTGCCCGGCGCGGGCGAGCTGTGCATTTTCTGCGGCGCGCTGGCCGGTGCCGGACTGGGCTTTCTGTGGTTCAACGCGTATCCGGCGATGGTGTTCATGGGCGATGTCGGCGCGCTGGCCGTCGGCGCGGCGCTCGGTTGCGTGGCCGTGATCGTGCGACAGGAAATCGTGCTGCTGATCATGGGCGGCGTGTTCGTGATGGAAACCGCGTCGGTGATCTTGCAAGTCGCCAGTTTCAAACTCACCGGCAAACGCATTTTCCGCATGGCGCCGATCCATCATCACTTCGAATTGAAAGGCTGGCCGGAGCCGCGCGTGATCGTGCGGTTCTGGATCATCAGCGTCGTGCTCGTCCTCATCGGCCTCGCCACGTTGAAGGTGCGCTGATGTTCGGATTCAACACACAAGCCAAGCGCATCGACGAAACCAAAGGCCGTTATGACCTCGGCCTGATTCTGGCAGCGTGCGGACTCGCCGCGCTCGGCGTGATCATGGTGTCGTCGAGCTCGATCGCGATCGCCGACGGTCAGCACGTCGGCTCGTTCTACTATTTGATTCGCCATCTGGTTTTTCTCACGCTCGGCGTCGCGCTGTGCGGGGTGATGATGCGCACCGAACTGGCATGGTTCGAACGCAACGCGTTTTCGCTGCTGCTGTTCTCGATCATTCTTCTGCTGCTCGTGTTCGTGCCGGGCTTAGGCATGCGCATCAACGGCGCGCGGCGATGGATTCGTCTGGGCTTCGTGGGATTTCAGTCGGTGGAAGCGGTGAAGTTGCTGTTCATCGTCTACATTGCGAGCTATCTCGTCCGGCACGAATCCAGCGTGCAGGGGAAATTGTTCGGCGTCGTAAAACCCATCGGCGTGGCGATCGTGCTCGTCGCGCTACTTCTCGCGCAGCCGGATTTCGGCAGCGCGGCGCTGTTGATCGGCGTGTCCGTCGGCATGGTCTGGCTGGGCGGCGCGCGCATGCGCAACTTGGTTTATCTCGCCATTCCCGCAATGCCCGCGCTCGCATGGGCAGCGTTGACGCAGGATTATCGCGTCAAACGTCTCACATCGTTCCTCAATCCGTGGGAACACCCGTTCGACGACGGCTTCCAGCTCACGCAGGCGCTCATCGCGATCGGCCGCGGCGAATGGCTCGGCGTCGGACTCGGCGGCAGTGTGCAGAAACTTTTTTATCTACCCGAAGCACACACCGATTTCATCCTGGCGGTGATCGCGGAAGAACTCGGGCTCGCCGGTATACTTTTGGTACTTTTTCTTTTTGCCGCATTGGTCGGCCGGGCGTTCATGCTCGGTCTGAAAGCGGTCGAACGGGGTCAGCGCTTTGCGGGATATTGCGCATTCGGCATCGCGCTGTGGCTCGGCATGCAGACGCTGGTATCGATCGGCGTCAATCTCGGCGTGCTGCCGACGAAAGGGTTGACGCTGCCGCTCATCAGTTCCGGCGGATCGAGTGTGTTGATGACATGCGCGGCCATCGGTTTTCTGCTGCGCATCAGCTATGAAGTCACGCGCGTGCAAGAACCATCGACGCCCGAGGAAGTTTCATTCACGGCGGTGCGCGCATGAACACGGCGCCGATTCTCATCATGGCCGGCGGCACGGGCGGACACATTTTTCCGGGTATCGCCGTCGCGCAGGAATTGCAGTCACGCAATATTCCCGTGTTGTGGCTCGGCAGTGTGGGCGGACTCGAAACACGTCTTGTGCCCAAGGCCGGATTGTCGATCGAAACGCTCGACATCGGCGGCCTCCGCGGCAAGGGATGGCGGACGTTGATCGGCGCGCCGCTGCGTCTCGCGCGCGCCGTGCTTGCAGCATGGCGACTGATGCGTCGCGTGCGTCCTCGCAGCGCGTTGTCGCTGGGCGGATTCGCGTCGGGCCCGGGCGGCATCGCGGCGTGGCTCGCCGGTGTCGGACTCGTCGTCCACGAACAGAACAGCGTGCCTGGCGTCACGAATCGCACGTTGTCGCATTTCGCGAAAAAAGTATTGAGTGGATTCAGCGGCGCGCTCACGAATTCGGCGTGGGTCGGCAATCCGGTGCGTAAAGAAATTTCTGCGCTGCCGGCTCCCGCCGAGCGTTTTGCGGGGCGGACGGGCACGACGCGTCTCCTGATTCTCGGTGGCAGTCAGGGCGCGCAGGGCATCAACGCGGCGCTGCCGCACGTGCTTGGCGGCATGGATGCTTCGCAACGTCCGCTGGTGCGCCATCAATGCGGACCGAAGCACCTGGAAAAAACGCGCGCGATGTACGCGAGCGCGAATGTCGATGCGCAAGTCGACGCATTCATCGACGACATGGCCGCTGCTTATTCGTGGGCCGACGTCGTCGTCTGCCGCGCGGGCGCATTGACGCTGGCAGAATTGTGCGCCGTTGGATTGCCATCGATCCTCGTCCCGTTTCCCGCTGCCGTCGACGATCATCAAACGCACAACGCGCAGGCGCTTGTGGCGTGCGGCGCGGCGCGGCTGGTGGCGGAAGGCGATGGATTCGCCGCGACTCTTGGCGGCGCGTTGAACGCGCTGTTGCGCGGCGACGAAGCCGAACGCCGCGCGCGATTGCTGGCGATGGCGGAATCGGCGCGGATGCTCGCGAAACCTGACGCGGCGGCGCGCATCGCCGATGCCTGCATCGAGGCCGCGGCATGATCGCGCGCACGCTTCCCATCGAGAACCGCAAACCGCGCGACTGGATCCGTCAGGATTTCCGGCGTGTGCATTTCATCGGTATCGGCGGCGCGGGCATGAGCGGTATTGCCGAAGTCCTGAAGAATCTCGGCTATGCCGTTTCCGGATCGGACAAAGCGGATTCGACGGTCACGCGCCGTCTGCACGATCTCGGTATAAAAATCCACAAAGGTCACAATGCGTCAAATGTGGCCGATGTCGACGTGATCGTCGTTTCGAGCGCGATCAAGGCCGACAATCCGGAACTGATCGCCGCGCGTGAGCGTCGCGTGCCGATCGTGCCGCGCGCCGAGATGCTTGGCGAGCTGATGCGGTTCCGGCGCGGCGTCGCCGTGGCGGGAACGCACGGCAAGACGACGACGACGAGTCTCGTCGCCAGCGTGCTCGCGGAAGGCGGCCTCGATCCGACGTTCGTCATCGGCGGCCAGTTGTTGGCGGCGGGGACGCACGCGCGGCTCGGCACGGGCGAATATCTCGTCGCGGAAGCGGACGAATCCGACGGGTCGTTTCTGCTGCTCAATCCGGTGATCGCGATTGTCACCAACATCGACGCCGATCATCTGGAAAATTACGGCGGCGATTACGCGCAAGTCAAAAAAGCCTTTGCGGATTTTCTGCATCGGTTGCCGTTCTACGGCATTGCCGTGGTGTGCGTCGACGATGCGGAAGTGGCCGAGCTGGCCGAGAGCACGGCGCGCCGAACGATTACCTACGCGATCGAAAAAAATGCGGATGTACGCGCGACGGACGTTCGCCAGGATGGCTCGCGCATGCACTTTTCGCTTCATTTGCCGGGCATTGAGCACGCCACCGCGGTGACGTTGAATCTTCCGGGATTTCACAACGTGCAGAACGCGCTCGCGGCGGCGGCGGTCGGTTGGCATCTCGGCGTCGATAGCGAAGCGATCGCGCACGCGTTGGGAGAATTCCAAGGTGTCGGGCGTCGCTTTCAGGTGCGGGGCGAGTTAGCGCTCGATCAAGGCACAGCGTTGCTCGTTGACGATTACGGACATCATCCGCGCGAACTCGCTGCGGTGTTCGCGGCGGCGCGCGGCGGTTGGGCGGAGCGCCGTCTCGTCGTCGCGTTTCAACCGCATCGCTACACGCGCACGCGCGACTTGCTCGACGATTTTGCGAACGTGTTGTCGGATGTCGACGTGCTCGTGCTGACGGAAGTTTATCCCGCCGGCGAAGCGCCGATCGCGGGCGCGGACGGTCGCGCGCTGGCGCGTGCGG
>CAZZWP010000138.1:0-7099 GCA_964657965.1 uncultured Rudaea sp.
GGCTCCGAATGACTGCTGGGTGAGTTTGTGACCAACCCTATTCCCGAAAGCGACCGCGTTTTCCTCCGCCATTTTTCGATGGTGATCGGCTTTTTGGTGCTGGTCATGTTCGCCTTGATTTTCCTGGCGATGCATTTGTACACCGAGCATCCGGCGGCGACCGCTCCCGATCAGGAAAAACAAGTGGTCGCGCGCGTAGCGCCCGTCGGCGCGGTTTACGCGGGCGACACGGGCAAGGCGGCGCTCCTGGCAGCGCAGGAAGCGACGAAGAAAGCCGCCGAATCGCAAGTCGCTTACGGCGGTACGAAGGACGGCAAGACAATTTTCGGAAACCTGTGCCAGACGTGTCACACCAATGCCGCCACCGGCGCGCCCCTGATCACGGACAAAGCCGCATGGGCGCCACGCGTCGCGGAAGGTTTGCAGACGCTGATCAGTCACGCCATCAATGGCTATCAGGGCAAGGATGGCAAGCTGATGCCGGCCAAGGGTGGCAATGCCTCGCTGACCGACGATCAGGTCAAGGCCACCGTTGAATGGATGGTTTCGCAGGTTAAGTGACGCGGGCGCAATAGCGCCGCGTATTCCATGAATTCTTTCTGGCCGGATCATGTCCGCCACTGAACTGCCCGCCGCGTTTCCATCCGATTCCGCCAACGTCACGTTGCGCGGCGCCGCGGGCGCGATCGAAGCCGTCGCCAGTTCGCCCGACGTGAAAGACGCCCGCAAAGGCATCGCGATCATCTGTCATCCGCATCCGCTGCAAGGCGGCACGATGCACAACAAAGTGGTGACGATGGTCGAGCGTTCGCTGCGCGAGCTTGGGTTTGCCACAATCATCTTCAACTTTCGCGGCGTCGGTGCATCGGCAGGAACGTTCGACGACGGTCGCGGCGAAACGGACGATGTGCTCGCCATCGCCGCATGGGCGCAACGCGTGCGTCCGGACGACGTGCTGTGGCTCGCGGGATTTTCGTTCGGATCGTATGTCGCTGCGCGCGCGGCGTCGCAATTGCCGGTGCGACAACTGATATCTATCGCGCCGCCGATCGGACGATGGGATTTCGATGCGCTCACGTATCCGTCGTGCCCGTGGCTCATCATTCAAGGCGAAGCCGACGATGTCGTCGATCCGCAAGCCGTTTATACCTGGGTGGCGGCGCATACCGATCCGCCCACATTGGTACGCCTGCCCGAGACGGGGCATTTCTTTCACCGCCGCCTCATGGATCTACGCGACGTGATCAAGGAGGGTGTCCGTACCAACCTCCCGCCGCGTATCGACGGCACCATGGATTCGCCGCCGGATGGCGACTGACGATCTCGCACCCAGCGCGCTGTATGCACGCGGCGTGGCCGAAAACCGATGGGAAGACGATCCGTCACAGCGCGAGGTGTTATCGGCACTGGATCGCATCCACGACGAATTTTCGCAACGACGCGACGCTGGGTTGTGGAAAAGTATACAATTTCGCCTATCGCCGAAACCGATTCGCGGTATGTATTTGTGGGGCGCGGCAAAACGTTTCTCACCGATCTTCTGCTCGAATCGTTGCCGCACGAAAAGAAACTGCGCCTGCATTTCCATCGCTTCATGGGTCGCGTGCACGCCGAGTTGGCTAAGCTGGAAGGCAAGAGCGATCCACTGCGCGATGTCGCCGATCATTTCGCCCAGCAGGCGCAACTATTTTGCCTCGATGAATTTTTTGTCACCGACATCGGCGACGCGATGATTCTTTCCGGACTGCTCGCATCGCTGTTCGAGCGCGGCGTCACCTTGATCACGACGTCGAACATCGAGCCGGACGCGTTATACAAAAACGGACTCCAGCGCGCGAAATTCCTGCCTGCCATCGCGCTGTTGAAAAAGAACTGCGAGGTTCGTGAATTACAATCGGCGAAGGATTTTCGTCTACGCATGCTGACGCAAAGCGGCGTTTATTTCGCGCCTGACAATGAAGCCGCCGAACAATCGATGGCCGCAATGTTCGAGCATATCGCGCCGGGATCGCGCCGCAAGGAAACGCCGGTGCGGATCAACGGACGCGATATCGCGGTGAAGCGACGTTCCGACGCGGTGATCTGGTTTTCATTCGACGCGCTGTGCGCCGGCCCGCGCGCGGTGTCCGACTACATCGAACTTGCGCAAAGCTACAACACCGTGCTCATTTCAGGCGTTCCGCAACTGACGTCGCAAGCCGAGAACGAAGCGCGGCGATTCATCAATCTCGTCGACGAATTCTATGATCACGGGGTCAATCTCGTGATCGCCGCGGCGGTGCCGATCGGCGATCTCTATCAAGGCGATCGACTAAGCGCGGAGTTCGAACGAACGAAAAGTCGCTTAATTGAAATGCAGAGCGAGGACTATTTATCCGGTGCGCACCAGCACCACTGATTACGTCGATTAATTACCTTAGACCCATTGCATGGGGCCGGCTGTCCTATTATCTTAACCGGCCGGTTTATTATTTCGCCGCCATTCCCGGATAAAATCAGGTCCGGGGCTCGTTCAGCCGCATCGCCGGCATCCGCCATTCTCAGGATCGAGATATGACCTTCTTTTCGTTGCGCAAGTCGACCATCCTCATTGCCGCCGCGCTGGCGTTGGCCGCCTGCGGCAAAGGCCAGCAGCAACAGCAGCAAGCGCCGCCGCCGCCGGAAGTGGGCGTCGTCAAAGCGCAGGCGCAGGCCGTGCCGCTGACGCGCGATCTGGTCGGCCGTCTCAGCGCCACACGCACGGCGGACGTTCGCGCACGCGTCGCGGGCGTTTTGCAGAAACGGCTGTATACGGAAGGCACCGACGTCAAGGAAGGCCAGCCGATGTTCCAGATCGATCCGGCACCGTTGAAGGCTGCGTTGAATGCGCAGATGGCGAATCTCGCCTCGGCGCAGGCCACGTACACGAATAACCACGTCGCCGCCGATCGCGCGCGTTCCGTCGCCGACAAAGGTCTGTTGTCGAAGACCGATCGCGACAATGCCGAAGCCGCCGAGCGCACGTCCGCTGCCGCCGTCAAACAAGCGCAGGCAACCGTCGACAGCGCACGCATCAGTCTCGGCTACGCGACCGTCACGGCGCCGATTTCCGGGCGTGCCGGTCAACAGCAAGTCACCGAAGGTGCGTTGGTCGGACAAAGCGATGCCACGCTGCTGACGACGATCGATCAGATCGATTCGGTCTACGTGAACTTCACGCAGGCGTTCGGCGACATCGATTCGCTGCGCGCGGCCGCCACGAAAGGCAGCGTGCAACTGGTCGATCAGAACAAAGCGAAAATCGAACTGCTGCGCAGCGACGGCTCGCCGTACGGCAGCGAAGGCACGCTGGACTTCTCCGACGTCGCCGTCGATGCATCGACCGGGGCGGTCAGCCTACGTGGCGTTGTGCCGAATCCCGATCACATTCTTCTGCCCGGCCAGTACATCAACGTGCGGTTGACGCTGGGCACGCTCGCTCACGCGTGGCTCGTCTCGCAAACCGCCGTGCAGCGCGATGCGACCGGCCCGTTCGTTTTCGTCGTGGGAGCCGATGGCAAAGTGCTGCAGAAGCGCATCACCGCTGACACCTTGCACGGCAACGATTGGATCGTCACCGACGGGTTGGCCGATGGTGATCAGATCGTCGTGGCCGGCGTGCAGAAAGTGAAACCCGGCGCGCCGGCGAAAGCCGTGTCGCCCGATCAGGCCAATAAGCAAGGCGGCGGGCCGAACGCACCAGGCGGCCAGCCGGCGGGCGGTCAGTCGAATGGCCAAAACGGCCAACAAGCTTCGGGTCAACAACCGGCTGCGCAACAGCCGGGACAGAAACCGAGCGACCCACCGAAAAACGGACAGCAGACCGACAAATCTGCGCCCGCGAATCACTAAAGGCGCAGCGTCATGTCCAGTTTTTTTATCGACCGCCCCATTTTTGCGTGGGTTCTCGCAATCCTGATCACGCTCGGCGGCGTGATCGCGACGCTGAATCTCAGCATCGAATCGTATCCCGCGATTGCGCCCGCGCAGGTCGCCGTCAGCGCCACGTACCAGGGCGCAGACGCGGAGACGGTAGAGAAAACCGTCACGCAGGTCATCGAGCAACAGCTGACTAGCATCGATAAATTGATGTACTTCAGTTCGAGTTCCAGTGCGAGCGGTGCGGCGACGATCACGCTGACCTTCGAGCCCGGCACCGATCCAGACATCGCGCAGGTACAGACGCAGAACCGCGTCTCGCTGGCCACGCCGCGTTTGCCGACCGAGGTCACGCAGCAAGGCATCACGGTGCTTAAGACCAATCCGGACTTCCTGATGTTCTTCGCGCTGACGTCGGACGACGGTCAATACGATTCGTACGCGCTGAACAACTTCATGTCGCAGAGTGTGTCCGATCAGATCGCGCGTATTCCAGGCGTGGGTCAGACGCGTCAGCTCGGTTCCGAATACGCGATGCGCATCTGGCTCAACGCCGACAAGCTGCACGGTTATGCGATGTCGCCCGCCGACGCGCTCAAAGCGGTGCAGGCGCAGAACGTGCAAATCGCTGCGGGCTCCATTGGCGCCGAACCCGCACCGGCGGGCAGCGGCTTCACCGCGCCCGTGATCGCCGAAGGTCGTTTCACGACGCCGGAGCAATTCCAGAACATCATCCTGCGCACGAACAAGGACGGCACGTCCGTGCGCCTGAAAGATGTCGCGCGCGTAGAACTGGGGCCGTTCTCGTACGGCTTCCGATCCACGTTCGACGGTAAAGGTGTGGCCGGCCTCGGTGTTCAGTTGTCGAGCGGCGCCAACGCGCTCAACGTGCGCGAAGCGGTGATCGCGAAACTCGAAGAATTGAAACCCACGTTCCCGCCGGGTGTGACGTACAAACTGCCGTACGACACGACGGATTTCATCAAGATTTCTATCCGGGAAGTCGTACAGACGCTGGCCGAAGCCATCGTGCTCGTGTTCATCGTCATGCTGATGTTCCTGCAGAATTTCCGCGCGACGATCATCGCGACGATGGTCATCCCCGTCGCATTGATGGGCGGATTCCTGTCGATGTACGCGGTCGGATTTTCGATCAATCAGCTCACGTTGTTCGGCATGGTGCTGGCGATCGGTATCGTCGTCGACGATGCGATCGTCGTGATCGAGAACGTCGAGCGAATAATGTCCGAAGAAGGACTATCGCCGAAAGACGCCACACGAAAAGCGATGGAGCAGATTTCCGGCGCTGTCGTGGCGATCGCACTGGTGTTGATGGCCGTGTTCATTCCGAGCGCGATGCAGTCCGGCTCGGTCGGCGTCATCTACAAGCAGTTCGCGTTGACGATCGCGCTGTCGACCGCGTTCTCAGCCTTTCTCGCGCTCGTCTTCACGCCCGCGTTGTGCGCCACGATCATCAAACCCGTCGACCCGAACAAACAGAAGAATTTCATCTTCCGCGGTTTCAATCGCGTATTCGACTGGGTGCGCGACACCTATACGAATCACGTCAGCGGCGCGATTCGGCGCATGGTGTTGTGGATGTGCGTATTTCTCGTCGTGTGCGTCGTGTGCGGCATCATGTTCAAAGTGTTGCCGACCAGCTTCGTGCCGGACGAAGATCAAGGCTACGCCGTCGTCATCGCGACGCTGCCGTCGGGCGCGGGTATCCAGCGCACCAATGCCGTGCTCGATCAGATTTCCGAAACGGTGCGCAAGGATCCGGAAGTCGCCGACGTATTCGCGATTTCCGGCTTCAGTTTCGTCGGCAGCGGCGAAAACGTCGGCATGGCGTTCATTCGTTTGAAGCCGTGGGATGACCGCAAAGATTCGGCGATGGATCTTATTCATAAGTTCCAGGGCCAGCTCTATGGCGGCGTGAAGGAAGCGATGGTATTCGTCGTCAATCTGCCGACGATTCGCGGCCTGAGCCAATTCGGCGGTTTCGACATGTATCTGCAAGATCGTTCCGGTGCCGGCCATGCCGCCTTGATCAACGCGCAGAACATCGTGCTTGGAAAAGCGGCGGAGCAGAACAAGATCCTTGCCGGCGTTCGTCCGAACGGATTGCCCGATACGCCGCAATTGCAGATGACCGTCGATCGCAATCAGGCGCAGTCGATGGGCCTGTCATTGACGGACGTCTATACGGCTATTCAGTTGATGCTCGCGCCGGTGTACGTCAACGACTTTTTCTATGGCGGTCGCGTCCTGCGCGTGAATATGCAGGCAGACGCGCCGTTCCGCGCATCGACGGAAGGTTTGTCGCGTTTCTTCCTGCCGAGCACGGCGCAAACATCGACGACCTCGACGTCCAGCACGCAAAGCATCATCGGCGGCACGCCGAACAATGTCGCCTCGATGATTCCGCTATCCAATATCGTCCAGACCAACTGGACGATGGGCTCGCCCGCGCTGATCCGCTACAACGGTTTCGAGTCGATCGAGATCGTCGGCAACGAGGCGCCGGGCAGCAGCTCGGGCGCGTCGATGGATGCGATGTCCAACATCATCAATCACGATTTGCCGCCCGGCTTCGGTTTCGACTGGACGGGCCAGAGCTTGCAGGAAATCATTTCCGGCAATCAGGCACCGATGTTGTATGCACTATCGATTCTTGTCGTGTTCCTCTGCCTCGCCGCTCTTTATGAAAGCTGGTCGATTCCGGTTGCGGTGCTGCTCGTCGTACCGCTGGGCATCACGGGCGCGTTGTTGACGACGTATTTCCGCGGACTGAGCAACGACGTCTATTTCAAGATCGGCATTTTGACGATCATCGGTCTGGCGGCGAAGAACGCGATCCTGATCGTGGAATTCTGCGTCGAGGAACAGCGATCGGGCCGCAAGCTGGGTGCGGCGGTTATCGATGCGGCCCGCTTGCGACTGCGCCCGATTTTGATGACATCGTTCGCCTTCATGCTCGGCGTGTTTCCGCTGGCGATCTCCAGCGGCGCGGGCGCCAACGCGCGTCACGCGATCGGTACCGGCGTCATCGGCGGCATGTTGTTCGCCACGTTCCTCGGCCTGTTGTTCATTCCGATCTTCTACGTCTTCGTGCGGCGACTGCTCGGCGAGAAACTCGAATCGCGCGAAGAGACGGAAAAATCCATCGCCGAAGGCAAGGAACAGGAACAGAAAGCGCACC
>CAZZWP010000139.1:0-7051 GCA_964657965.1 uncultured Rudaea sp.
CGTTTTCTTCAGCGTGATGGCAAACGACCCGGTTGTGACGACATTGCCGTTCGTGTCTTCAACGCTTACTTGCACCGTCGGACTGATCACATGGCCTGACATCACGGACGACGGCTGCACCGTAAACACCAGTTTTGTGGCAGTGCCGGCGGTGATGTTGAATGCGTTGCTCGTCGCCGTGAGTCCGCTGGGTGTTGACGTCGCCGCGAGCGTATAGCCGGTGCCCGCCTTGTTGATCTTCAACGCTGAGTAAGTGGCGACGCCTTGTGTCAGTAGCATCGTGCCGCCGCCGGTCAACGTCCCGCCGCCGGGATTCGTTCCAATGCTGAGATTGACGCTGTCGTAGAGCGTGTAAATATCAGACTTGCCTTCGGTGTCGATCACGCCGATGGTCACGGCGGGCGTGATGGTGCTGTTCACAAGCGTATTCGTCGGTTGTTGAAGAAACGATAGTCCAGCTTCCTTTCGAAATTTCAATCTGCCGTAACCGTATTGATAATCCTTGCCCGTCGTGCCGAGATCGTTCGAGCCGGTGCTCGCAATGGTGCGGAGCGGCGTGATGATGGCGGTGGTGAGATTGGCGGATGTCGTCTGCACACCGAATCGTTCCATGAACAACGCAGCCATTCCCGCGACGTGCGGTGTGGCGGCGGACGTGCCGAGAAACGCTGTCGCCAGCGCTGGATCTTTTCCGCCTGCGCCATACGTCACCGTCGTAACGTTGTCGAAGCTGGCGACATCCGGTTTCAGATTGGTATCGGTGAGCGGATTCGGACTGGGCGGCAATGCGCCGCCGGTTGCGAGCACGGGACCTTCGGAACTGAAAGGTTCTAGCGGCGTGGCGGTCGTGTTCGCGACATCGATCGCGGCGACGGACAATACGTTCGGCGAATCTGCGGGAAAATCGAGACTTCGCGCCGGCGTGCGGTAGTAAATCGGCGCGTCTTCATCGGTTGTCGCAAATACCTGCAGATTGTAAGTCGCGGTGTTTCCGGAGTTTCTCGTCACCGCGATCGCATACACCGCCGAATTCGCGGGGCAGCCGAATGTCGCGCCGCCGCTGGCTACGTACTGGAGACTCTGTTCCGGACGGCTATTCGTCGGCGCGTCCGGGCTGTCCGAAATCGCCACGTTTTCCCAGTTCGCGGTGCTGGTGGTCGAAATATTCTGATAGAGGTAGACCGAATGACCAAGACCGGGATTGGCGCCTGTCCAATTGTTCCAATACATATCGACGAAAATATTTTGGCCGTCTGGAATGCAGAACACATGGCCGGCCCCATCGCCGAATGGGTTGTAAATCGTATTGCTGCCACTCCAGGTGTGAAACCCGTTGCCGCTCGTCGACAGCGCAAACAAACCACCCCAGTGATTTTCCTGTTCGTTGCCCGCCGCGTTGACGACGAGCACGCCGTGCGTTTTCGCGAAGCCGGCCGCTTCCGCGATCGAGCCGGGCAAGGCCGTCCCGTCGCCTTTGCCGTCGAGTGGCGCGGCCAGCGACGCGGAAATGATGTTGGCCTTGACCGTACCCAGCGAATTGCCGGCGCCGTTCAAGTGCGCCGCATCGAGAATCGCGTTGTACCAATCCCCAACGGTGACGGTGTCGTAGGCGAGAAAATTGGCACCCGGCGCGACATCGTAAGCGATTTCCATCGTCGCGTTGCCGTGCTGACCGCCGCCTGATCCGAAACTGGGGCCAGTGCACGTAACGGCCGAATACGGCGGATCGGTCACGATGTTTTTCACATCGAAACAATTGAGCTTGGTCGATGCGGGCCAGTCTTTGCTCGTCTGCAAGCTGGCGATTTTCGAATTGTCGTACGTGTCGATCATCGCGATCTTGATACCGGTGCCGTCATAAGACGGAACAAACGTCTGCCAATAATTCGCATTGCCGGCGGCGACACCTTCACTCGTCTTGCTGCCGATGACCGGCCGCGCAAGCCGCGCCGGCTTGATGGCGACGACGTCGGGTTCCGCCGCGAGTTCGCGCAAGCGGCTCAACGGCATCCATGCTTCGTGCAGAACGGCGCCCATCGAGTGGCGACGCGTCGCGCCGTGGCGTTCGAGCGTGGCGAGTGAATCATTGGTGCCCTCGACGAACCGCACTTCGACCAACACTTGATCAGCATTTCGTAACGCCGACGGCAACCGCGCCGTCGCTTCGCCCGCGGAAATGCCCCGCGCGCTGGCGCCGAGCGCGTCGCGCAGTTGTGCGTGGATTTTTGCGTCGACAGAATCGACGATGACGACGTCAGGCGCGGTGGACGACGCAGGATCGAGATCACCGGGAGCAATCGCGACGCTCGGCAACGACTGCGCGCCCAAAGATATCGGCAAGGCGGCAATCGTCGCGACGAGTAAAACTGAAACCCAAAGAATCGATTTGAAAAACATTCACACACCTCGCCGGAACCGATCCGCTTTCCCCGGCGCGGACTCACACTTTCGATCCTACGCCTGCGCGGAGACGAACGGCAAGCAAGTCCGCTTGCTGTCCTGTTGCAGTCCGATGCCGGCGACAGTAATTGAACGTCTCGGAAAATCTGGCTCGTTATCGCGCGCGATCAGAGCGTCGCATCGCCAATACTTTGAACGATTCGCCCATCTCGGTCGGCAAGGTCAACCGTTTAACTTCTTGCGCCAGTTGATAACGTTGAGCTTCGTCGCCGGCAGCGGCGTATTCGCTATCGAAAATATCTTGAAGACCGTAGCGAATCAAAAAGTCCGCTTGCGTCGTCATGCTGTCGATGTGAAATCCTGACAATCGCGCCACGTCGGCCAACGCGTCGAAATCGACCCAAGCGGTGATGTCTTGCAGGCCCGGCAGAAGCAGCGGATCGTCATGGACACGGTGCCGGTAGTGACAGCTAAGCGTTCCTTCGCGGCGCTGTGGCGCGTAGTAGTCATCATGTCGATGACCGTAATCGAAGAACCAAGCGCTGCCATTGCGCATCGTTCGCGTCACTTCGTCAAACCACGGCGCGAGCATCGCGCAGATTTCGGAACGATACGGCTGCGGTAGTGTGCGCCGCGCGTCGCCGAGAACGCGACCGACATCGCGCTTGAACGACGAGTCGGCAGGCACTGTGTGCCAGACGACACGATGATCCTCGTCGAGGCTAACACAACGCTCGAACACCTCGTTTGCATTCAATTCGAGCAAGCGCACCGGCAACGCATCGACAATTTCGTTCGCAATTAACGCCCCCTGCCATGCGGACGTCGGCGGTGAATCCAGCCAAACTGCTAACGTTTCCAAATGCGGACAGCATTCATTGAATGCCCGTCGCTGCCGCTCGCGCAAATCGGCGCTGCGCTCGAGCAGGTGATAGCGATTCGGCAGTGCCCTCAGGCGTTCCAATTCCAATAAAAGTTCGACAGCGAGCGCTCCACTGCCCGGCCCAAGCTCGAGAATCTCGCTACCTTCGTCGCGCAGCGCAGGGGCAATCGCGCGCGCCAAGCAGCGCGCAAAGACCGATCCGAGTTCCGGCGCAGTGACGAAATCGCCGCTGGCACCGAACTTCGTCGCACCCGCGCTGTAATAACCCAGACCCGGTGCATAAAGTGCCAGTTCCATGTAGCGGTCGAAACGGATCGCGCCGCCGTTCACGCGAATTTCGTTGCGGATCAGCTCGAAAAGTCGCTCGCTATGCGCGCGTTCTTCCGCCGTGGGTTGGGGCAAATCCACTTTCACGCTGGAAAAATCTCCGCAAATGGGCTGCAATCGGGATATGACTATCGAACGTCCCGTCGTTTTGATCACCGGCGCCGCCAAACGCGTCGGCGCGCACATCGCCAAAGTCCTGCACGGCGCGGGCTACGATCTGGCGTTGCATTATCGCCATTCGCGCGACGAAATGGACGCCCTGCGCTCCGAGCTTGAGCCGTTGCAGCCGGACAGCACGATCGGCATTCAAGGCGACCTGTCTGATATTTCTGCACTTTCCGATATTGTGGAAAAGTGTACTTCGCGATTCGGCCGACTCGACGCGGTCGTCAACAATGCATCAGCTTTTTTTCCCACGCCGATCGGCGATGCGACCGCCGCGCAATGGGACGAGCTTTTCGCAAGCAACGCACGCGCGCCGTTCTTTCTCGCGCAAGCAGCCGCATCGGCGCTGAAAAAATCGTGCGGCTGCATCGTCAACATCGTCGACATCTACGCCGAGCAACCGCTTGCGCGGCATCCTATCTACAGCATGGCAAAAGCCGCGCTGGCGATGATGACCAAATCGCTTGCGCGCGAATTGGCGCCGGACATTCGCGTCAACGGTGTGGGGCCCGGCGCGATTCTGTGGCCGGACAACGGGCAGACCTATACGAATCAGGACGACCTGATCGCCCGCACGCCACTGAAGCGAACCGGCTCGCCCGAAGAAATCGCCAAGGCGGTGTTGTTTCTCATCCGCGACGCGACGTTCACGACCGGACAAATTCTGAAAGTCGACGGTGGCCGCTCGCTCGTGGTCTGAAGCTCAGAGCGTCACGATCTCTCCGCGTTCCCCGTCCGCCGCGCCCGAGTGCCAAAGATCGCCGATGGAACGCTTCAACAGCGGATGCATCGCAGCGGACGCGATATCGTTGAGCGGCTGCATCACGAACGCCAGCATCAACTCCTTGCGTGGAATCTCGAGATTGCCCGGACCCTGCGTGATGTCGTCACCGTAAAGCACGATATCGGCATCGAGCGTTCGGCTCGAGAAACGCGGCACGTCGCGCTTGCGGCCGTGCCGATCTTCGAGCCGGTGCAGCCAGTCGTTTAGCTCACGCGGACCCATGGCCGTATCGAAAGCGACGGCGAGGTTGAGAAAATCCGGCCCATCGAAACCGACGGCGGGAAAACGGTACGTCGGCGATGCGACGACGTCGTGAAACGTTTCATGCAATTCCGCGATCGCCGCACGCAGATTTTTTTCCGGATCGATATTCGAACCGAGACTCAGATAAACCGTCGTCATCCGGGTTTCTGGCCGCGCTCGATGAGCACGCCGACCGCTTTCGATCCGGTCACCGCACCGGGTTTCGACAGTTTCAGCCGCAGCCACGAAACGTCGAATTCGTTCGCCACGATTTCCGCGCACCGCTCGGCCAATGTTTCCACAAGTTCAAAATGGGAATTTTCCACAAATGCAATGAGACGCTTGCTGACGGCTTTATAGTCGAGCGTGTCGTCGATCTTGTCGGTCGCCGCGGGCTTGCGATTGTCGAACGCCATTTCCAGATCGATGGCGATCGTCTGCTTGATTTTTCGTTCCCAATCGTAAATGCCGATGACGGTTTCGATGCGCAGATCTTCGATGAACACGATATCCATTCAGGCCGATTCCAATGCCGCCAACGTTTCCAGATTCCAGCGCGGTGACACCTTGATTGCCGCGTCGTCGTGCAAACCCGCGCGCAAGCGCAGCGCGCCGGCGAGCGCGATCATCGCGCCGTTGTCGGTGCAGAATTCCAGGCGCGGGAAGTAAACGCGAAATCCATCCTTGATTGCGGCATCGGCGAGCCGCGCACGCAAGGTCCGGTTCGCGCCGACACCGCCGGCGATCACCAATCGCTTGTTGCCGGTCTGCGCCAGCGCGCGCCGGCATTTGATCAGCAACGTGTCTACGATGGCGTCTTCGAATCCACGCGCGATATCGGCCTTCGCGTCTTTTTCTTCGGCATTCGCTTGATACGCGAGCAACACCTGCGTCTTCAGTCCGCTGAAGCTGAAATCCAGTCCGGGACGGTCCGTCATCGGCCGCGAAAACTTGAAACGTCCGTCGTGACCGGATTCCGCCAGTTTCGCCAGCGCCGGACCGCCGGGATACGGCAAGCCCATCATTTTGGCGGTTTTGTCGAAGGCTTCGCCGGCCGCGTCATCGAGCGTATCGCCCAGCAACCGGTAATCGCCAATGGCGGCGACTTCGATCAGCATCGAGTGGCCGCCCGATACCAGCAGTGCGACGAACGGCGGTTCGGGCGGATCGGCCTCCAGCAGCGGCGCCAGCAAGTGCCCTTCCATGTGATGGATGCCGATGGCCGGCACATCGAGCGCCCACGCCAGCGAGCGAGCGCACGAAGCGCCGACCAGCAGCGCACCGATTAGGCCCGGCCCTGCCGTATAAGCCACGCCACGCAGATCGCGCGTCGATAGCCCGGCGTTTTTCAGCGTCTCCCGGATCAGCGGCAGAAGCTTGCGCACGTGGTCGCGCGAGGCCAGTTCGGGCACGACGCCGCCGTAATCGGCGTGCATCTTGATCTGGCTGTACAGCGTGTGCGCCAGCAGGCCGTGCGCGAGGTCGGAACGCGACGGATCGAACACCGCCACGCCGGTTTCGTCGCAGGACGTCTCAATCCCCAGCACAGGCCCGGGATTTTTTCGGTAATCCTTTGCAATTTGCTCGTTTTGCACAGTAAAATACGCGGCTCGGCCAAGAAAACTGGCCATAGTTTACAGCGGAGTCAACATGCCCAACGTCAAAGTGCGCGAGAACGAGCCTTTCGAGTTCGCGCTGCGCCGTTTCAAACGCACCTGCGAAAAGGCCGGTGTTCTGGCCGAAACTCGCAAACGCGAGTTCTACGAAAAGCCCACGCAGGAACGCAAGCGCAAGGCCGCCGCGGCGGTGAAGCGCCATCTGCGCCGCGTGTCGCGCGACGTGACCAAGCGTCGTCGCCTGTACTGATCGCTTAGCGTCAATAGCGTTTTCCGACGGCCGGTTGCGCGATGCGCGACCGGCCGTTTTCGTTTCTGCACGTCTCATTTCGATTAGGTGATGCCATGAGCCTCAAAACCCAACTGACCGACGACATGAAAACCGCCATGAAATCCGGCGACAAGGATCGCTTGGGCGTGATCCGTCTCGTCAACGCCGCGATCAAGCAGCGCGAAGTGGACGAGCGCATCGAACTCGATGACGCGCAGGTGTTGTCCGTCCTCGAAAAGATGCTCAAGCAGCGTCGCGATTCGGTGCAGCAGTTCGAAGCCGCCGCGCGTCAGGATTTGGCCGACAAGGAAAAATTCGAGATCGGCGTCATTCAACATTACCTGCCCGCGCAGATGACGGCC
>CAZZWP010000140.1:0-6926 GCA_964657965.1 uncultured Rudaea sp.
TTTGGTTACTTTCTTTGCACCCGCAAAGAAAGTGACTCGCTCGCGCAGCGAGTGACGCTCTGACGTTTCGGAACCCAATGAGGAACGGCAGGGCTGGATTTCAGCTTGACCAGCTTAGCTGTTGCGGCGCTTTCCGCCGGAATGACAACCGATAAAGGCGCTATTTTTTCCCAGCAATCCGCACCGGAATCGTCACCCCACAAACATCCACATACCCCGCCGCCACCTTGTACCACTCATCCTTCCGATTCCGCCGCGACTCGACCAGCGCGGCGAACGTCGGTGTATCCGTCCTCATCACTTCCAAATTAACCCGCTCCGATTCCGGCACATCCGCCGCGAGTCGAATCGACGTGACCGGAACGCGTTGTTCGGCCTTCTCGTAAAATCCGAGTGGCCCGGTTCCGCGCGGCATCGTCGACAAAATCTCTATCCCCTGCACGACGCGCCCGACCACCGTGATATTGCGATCGAGCCAGCGCGGCGAACTGCCGATGACGACGTACAGCTCCGTGCCACCACCGGAATCCGCATCCAGATCGCGCCCCACGCCCACTGTTCCATAGCAATGCGTCAGCCACGCCGTATTCGTCTTCGGATCGCGCGCGGCGGCAAAGTCGCCTGAGAATCCGGTTTGCGGCGCATAACCGTCGCGATCCGGCAACGGTGTAAAAGGCAACTCTTTGCTTTGTGGAATCGTAAACTCGGCCTTGAGCGTGCGCTGAGCATTCCTGATCGGCTTCGGTTTGTCTTTGTCCTCCGCGCGGGCGTCCGCATGCGGATCGCCCCACTGCACGACGTAGTTGTCCTGCGCACGCAGAATCTGCAAACCGTCGAAATATTTTTCCGCGACCAGCGCCTTGATGTTTTTCGTATGATTCG
Organism: uncultured Rudaea sp.; assembly: GCA_964657965.1. Classification (GTDB taxonomy): domain Bacteria; phylum Pseudomonadota; class Gammaproteobacteria; order Xanthomonadales; family Rhodanobacteraceae; genus Rudaea. The sequence goes on from CAZZWP010000140.1 coordinate 883, forward strand.
GCGCAAAAGCGGGCGCCAGCTCGATGACGACGCGTCCAGCCGGCAGATCCAGATACAGCGTGTTTTGCGGATCGAGGGCATGCCAGTCGGACGGCTGCGATGCGGCAATGACATCGGCCGTCGTCGGCGGTTTCTTCGGCGCGTCAGCGGCAAAACAGATTTGCGTTGTCCCAACGACGATCGCGATGATCGCAGCACGCAACGCCGCGTTTGATTTGTGCACGTGAACTCTCCCGTAAGCGCCGTTTATTGTCCGTGCATCTTCACGCTGCTTCAATACAAAAGCCAGCGACGGCGACTTAAACTTCAAGGAGATTGCAATGCCCATTCTGCGACTGCGTGTCACCGGCAATCGCGATGCCGCCGACGCCATCATGGCGACACTCAACGGTGTGGATGAACTTGAGCGGGTCGAAGAAGTCGACGATGAAATGCCGACATTACGCGACGATTCGACGTCGTTGGAATTGCCGGACGATCTCGGTGCATCGGTCTACCGGATAGAAATCGAGACGCCGCATCGGAAAACGATCGATCGCGTGCATGATCTGATCGAAATGACGTCGCGCAACTTGGATGCGGCCGTGGAATTCGTCGACAGGTTCTAGTTCGCAAGAACGCCAATGCGTACGACCCGCAAACTGATCGCGCCGCCGCGGCTGATCGTGAGCGTCACGCGTTTGCCGGTATGCGCTCGCAACTTTTTTTCAAAATCGGCGCGGCCCAAAATTTCTTTGTCGTCCATTTTCAAGATAATGTCGTTGGTGCGCAAATTCGCTTCCGCGGCCGGCGATCCGCCGACGACCGTTCCGATCTTTACACCGCTCGATCCGACGTCGGCGCGTTCTTCTGCTTTTAAGTCGCGGAAGGTCGCACCGAACGGCAATTTGAATCGAACAAAGTACGCGGCGTGTAGCGACGGCGCATGACTGGCATCGTCAGGCGGCACATTGTAGAAAATGACTTTGTCCGCACCGGCTTCGATGCCGCGCTTGCGCAGCCATGCGTTGGCATCCGCATCGATGCCGGCGTAATAGCCGTCTGCGATTTTGACGAATCCTTTTGCCGACAGAACGCGCTCGTCGCCGGCTACCGATGTACCTTCGGTAAAGTCCGGCTGGGCCGGCGCCGGCGCCGCGCGCAGTTCGGCGACGGTGTCAGCACCGCGGCCCACGACAGGTTCGAATCGACCCAGCGATGCGCGCGGCGGCGGTTGAACCGGATGCGTTTCAGGTGCCGGTCGAACGTTTGGTTGGCAGCCGATCAGCGTGAGCGAAAGAAAAATCGTCGCCGCAATCAGAATCGTCGGAAAAACCCGCCGTCGCATCTGCGCTCAGCGCGCCGGAGTTTGCGTCATCGATGGCGCGGGGCGTTTGGGCGTGAGCTCGGCGTCGAGCAGGCGCTCGATGCGCGCGAAAACTTCCGAACGGGAAAACGGTTTTTTCATAAAATCGTCGGCGCCGATGCGTTGCGCGTAGAACTGTTCGGTGGCCTGCTCGTTGCCGCTGATCATGATGACCGGGATTTCGCGGGTGGCCGGATCGCGTCGCAACTGTCGCAACGCGGCGAACCCGTTCATGCCGGGAAGAACGATATCGAGGAAAATCAGATTCGGCCTTTCCGCCAACGCGACTTTGAGGCCGGTTTCGGCATCGCCGGCTTCGAGCGTCGCAATACCGCTTTGCTGCAGAATTTTCCTGAGCAGCGCGACGATGGTCGGAGAATCGTCGACGATGAGTACCCGTGTTCCTTCACGCGCGTTGACTCGCGGTTTTTCACGCCGCTCCTGCGGCCCGAAGAACCGCTTGAACAACTCGAATGAAGCCACGGTCGATTCCTATAATGAGACGCGCACAGTGTGTCCGTTGGCGCATGATATGACAACCCCTGAACCTGCCGAAATAAAGGAGATTTCATGACCGGTTTAGCGAAAGATACGGTGGCGACGATCATTCCCAGTCTGCGGTATCGGAATGCGCTGAAAGCGATCGACTGGTTGTGCGCCGCGTTCGGATTCGAGAAGCAGACGGTCTACGCCGATGGCGACACCGTGCATCACGCGCAGCTGACATTCGGCAACGGCATGATCATGATCGGGTCGGCCGGCAACGGCAATGCGTGGAGCAGTCGCTACGCGCAACCGAACGAAATCGGCGGACGCGAAACGCAGTGTCCTTGCGTCATCGTCGACGATGCCGATGCGCATTTCGCGCGGGCTCAAGCAGCGGGTGCCGAAATTCTCGATCCGTTGGAAGAAAAAGATTACGGCGGAAAGGGATACAGCTGTCGGGATATCGAAGGACATCTGTGGTATTTCGGAACATACGATCCATGGAAGGACGGGACATGACGGCGACGAAACCAGCGCATATTCGAATCGGCATCGGCGGCTGGAAATTCGCGCCGTGGCGTGAAACGTTTTATCCGGCGAAGCTGACGCAAAAGAACGAACTGCAATATGCCAGCCGACAGATGACGGCGATCGAGGTCAACAGCACGTTTTATTCGGCGCAGCGATCCACGACGTATGCGAAATGGCGCAGCGAAACGCCGGACAATTTTGTTTTCTCTTTAAAGGCGCCGGGTGCGATTACGCAAGGTCGCAAACTCGCCAATGCTGCGCGCGGGATTCAAGCCTTCGTGTTCGGCGGCTTGGCGGAGCTCGGCGATCGACTCGGTCCCATTTCATGGCAATTCCCGCCGTATCGCGAATTCGAGCGCGATGACTTCGCCGCGTTTCTCGATTTGCTGCCGCGCGATTTGAATGGTTATCCGATGCGTCACGTTCTCGAAGTGCGCCACGACAGTTTCATGTGCGACGAGTATTTGAAACTGGCAAGACAACATTCGTTGCCGACGGTGTATACGGATTCGCCGGACTATCCATCGTTCGCCGACCTCACCGGCGATTTTGTCTACGCGCGCTTGATGCGGAGCAAGTCGTCGGTCGTCACGGGTTACGCGGCTAAGGCGTTGGATCGCTGGGCGTCGAATGCGCTGACGTGGGCGAAAGGAAAAGCGCCGGACGATTTGCATTACGTGCAAAAGCAACAGCCACCGGCGAAATCGCGCGACGTGTTTATCTATTTCATCAGCGCGGCAAAAGAACGCAACCCGGCGGCGGCCGTCGCACTGCGCGAGCGCGTCGAGGCGTGATTATTTTTTCAGCCGCGTCGCATGACTGGCGACGAGAAGCCAGCGGCCATCGCGAAAAATATACGTGTCCGTGTATTTGAAATCCATGTCGAACGACTCGCCACCTGTTTTTCCTTTCGTCGTCGTAATGCCGATGACGATTGCCGCGTCGCCATAGAGTCGCACCGTTTGATCGTGATTGCGGAACTCGTCGTAGTACGGATCGCGCTTGGCGACTTCGGCGAGATTCTGTTCCAGATCGGTCACTTCGCCGTGTGACGTCACTTGCGTAAAGCGACGATCCAGATCGCGACGCAGCGTTTTCGTGTCACCCTTCTCGAATGCGTTACAAAGCTCCGCTTCCACGCGGCGAACTTCTTTTTCGTCGCGCGCGGTGTTGCGCGAAGTAGCGGCAGTCGCCACCATGGGGATAAAGAACGATAGGAAACATAGATTGCGATTGCGCATCGGCCTTCCTTTCACTGTCGAGCATGCTTAGTACCGGTCTCGACGGATGTATTCAAGCGAAGTCGGCAAATGCGCAGAAGCGGCAACTTACGGTTGCGCAAAATCGCCAAATCAAAAAACGGCAACACGGTTTCGCACATTTTTTCAAGACATCCGGATGAGGGTTTATCTTCATGCCGATGCAAGCGATGTACCCAGCGCGATGGTAAAGACGCGCTGAACAAAAAAACCACGTAGCTGATTTTCCTCGTAAAAAATTTTTCAAAACGTTTTCGCGCTTCGTCCGACCTGTCTGTATTGACAGTGGACGGAGTGCCCGATTGCGCAAAGTATCCAAATCACCTCTCTCCTGACCACCCAACGAAGCGAACCAATTTTTTAAGTGGACGTTCGTTTTTTTTAGTTGTGTGGAGTTAAACGTACAAACAGGAGAAAGTCATGGTTAGCAACATAGCAAGACAGCACCACAATGGCGTCGGCAACAATAAAGCCCATATTCGACGCTCCCGCGCCTTCGGCGCTTGCTCACTAGTGATGTTGGTCGCGGCGTTGGGATTTTCGACGTCGAGTATGGCGGCACCGATCACCGTACCGAACGGCGATTTTTCCGACACCGCCAATAATGGGCACATCGGCGGCGGACTGATCGGTGGCTTCGGCAGCGGTGCCATCGGAAGCGGTCCATGGAACGGGACCTATAAAGGTGCAGCCAATCTGTTAGCGCCGCCGGTGCTAACGATAAAAAATCAATCGGCGACGATCAGCGGTTTGCTCGGCGTCAACGCGCTAGGCATCGTCGACAATTCAGGATACTTCAGCCAATCGCTGACGACCGCGTACGAGGCCAACGAACACTATGTCTTGACCGCCGACGTCGATGCCAGCGCTCCGTTGGATGTCGGTGTCCTGAACACCGGTAATGCGGGCATCGCGCTCACCCAAGGCACCAGCGTATTGGCCACGACGGGTACAACGGGGTCGATCGTATCGCTGACGCTGCTCAGCGGTACGCGTTACAAACTGACGCTAGCTTACGACACGGGCGCGACTGTCAGCGGCAACATCGGCGTTCGGCTGTTTGCGAAACCGCAGAATCTTGTGACGGCGAATCTGCTCACCGCGGTGTCGTTCACTAACGTAACGCTCAGCGGCAGCGCGATCAATCCCGTGGCCGCAAGCATCGCTCCAGGGGGTGGGACGCCGCAGAGTGCAACGGTCGATATGGCGTTCGCTACGCCTTTCTCCGTCACCGTCCTCGACGCCGAAGGTGATCCCGTGCAAGGTGTGGACGTCACATTCTCTGCGCCGACATCCGGGCCGAGCGTCATCTTGTCGACCCCGTTGCCGACCGACCTCAACGGACAAACCCAAGTCACGGGGACTGCGAACGGAATCGCGGGAAGCTACGTCGTGACCGCGACGGTCGGTGGCGTCGCCACGCCCGCGACATTCAACCTGACGAACACCGCTGGCGGCCCGTCGTCCGTCGGCAGTGCGACGGGAACGCCGCAAGACGCTACCGTCAATACGGACTTCGCAACACCGCTCGGTGTAACGGTGACCGATGCCGACGGCAACCCGTTGCAAGGCGTGACGGTCACGTTCTCCTCGCCCAGCTCGGGCGCAAGCGCGAATTTCCCGAATGGTGCTACGGCCCTCACCGGTCCGGACGGAGTCGCCACGGTCGATGCGATGGCGAACATGGTCGCGGGCCATCACGTGGTCACGGCAACGGTGGTCGGCGCTACGTCATCGGCCACGTTCGCGTTGACCAACGATGCCGGTCCTCCGGCGTCCGCCGTGGCAATGAGTGGAACACCGCAAAACGCGCAGGTCTCTACCGCGTTCAACGTTCCGCTGTCGGCGGAGATCGAAGATGCCTTTGGCAATGGCGTACCTGATGTATCGGTGACATTTAGTGCTCCCGCATCGGGCGCAAGCGCCACGTTCGCACCGAGCGCCACAGCGACCACCGATGCCAACGGCCTGGTAAGCGTCAACGCAACGGCAAACGCTACGGCGGGCACGTACAACGTCACGGCCACCAGTGCCGGTGTCGGAACGGACGCCACGTTCGTTCTGACCAATACGACGGCGATGACGCCGGTCGTCGTCACGACGAGCGGCAATAATCAGGACACCAATGTGGAAGCTGCGTTCTCGTGCATGCTCCAGTTGAAAGTCACGAGCGACGGAACCACGCCGCTGCCGAACATGGCGATCAATTTCGTCGCGCCGGCATCAGGTCCTTCGTCGACGCTCTCCAACGGCACCGATAGCGGATCGGTCGTGATGGTCATGACGGATAGCGACGGACTCGCCGGCGTCACCGCCGTCGCCAACGGCACGCCGGGCACTTACGATATTTCCGCCCAGATGACCGATGGATCGGCGCTGGCCAGCTTCCAGCTGACCAATCTCAACAACGACCGCATCTGTGC
>CAZZWP010000141.1:0-6877 GCA_964657965.1 uncultured Rudaea sp.
AAGGTGTTTCTTTGGTTACTTTCTTTGCACCAGCAAAGAAAGTGACTCGCTCGCGGAGCGAGTGAAAGCTTTGACTTTCGTACGATCGGCGAGAACTAAGTCACTGGATTCCGGCCTTCGCCGGAATCACGAGCATAGAGCGAAGCGTGGAGTCCACCCTTTGCTGACGAGCTAAGAGATTAGAGCTGGATTCCAGCTTTCGCTGGAATGACAAGCTAAGAGCGTAGGCAAGCTGAGAACTTAATCGACCCGATAAAACCGATGATCGCCAATAACCGCCAACGGCGCACCTTTGGCCCAACTCGGCGGACTCGTATCCGACGCAAAAAAATGATCCGCATTCGGCACCAACGTCACCCGCAGCTCCGGGGGCAGCGACCACTGCAACATCGACATTCCCGCCACCATCCACGCCTGACGCCACGCGTCCACATCGCTAACAATGTAACTTTGTTTAGTTGTGGATAAAGCAAATTGTCCACGTGCGGTCAGTACCGCGCACAACGAGCTTCCCCATTGTTTGCTTTCCAAGCGACGTTGCGCCACTTCCGCCACGGCGGTTTGTCCCATCACGGTCTCGCCGCGCGCTTCCAGATAAATCGTGGCGGCAAGGCATGCACGGTCGGCGACCGGCTGCTGAAACATAGATGCAAGCCAGAGAATAAAAGCCAATTTCATCAATCAAACGCCTCAACAACTTGAAAACGTCATTGCGCCCATGGCGTCGCGGAATTCGCGCCGGCCTGAGGTGCAACTACAGCGGTGCAAGCGCTGCATCCAAATTTTTCGGCGGGCTCTGTGGCCCTTTCCCTAATGATTTAGGGATCATTTCGATCCCCGCCGCAGCGCACGTCTCGTGGGCTACAGCGTAGGCAACACGCTCGATGCGTAATGCCGGAATTTCTTTTCAGCTTTCGGCGCGCTTTCTGAGTTGCGCGAATGCCGTTCTAACAAAACGATGGCCAAAGCTGAGCTGGCCATTGGGCGCGGATTATCGCATATCGCGCGTCGATGTCATTAAAAAAACGTGTTTTTCCTGAACGAATGCGAAACGCACGTTCTGCACGATTTTGTTAAATCGAAAAAGTATACGTTTAGATAATGGGAGTAATGCGGCAAATGGGATTATGGAAAAAGTTTATTTATTCGTAATTTGGCTAAGCCAATTACATCAGGTGAATCGCTGCACGATATCGATTTTTGCGCGAGATTCATCATCTAGCACGAGAGACTGATCGCTCACAGAATGCGAAAGGATGGCTAATGCCTCGCAATTGGAATCATCAACGGCAGCGGCCATCACGAGTTGACCGACGTGCCCCGATTCGCCACCTAGCGCGATCGACGAAGCTGCAGCGGGAACGTGTGTTGTATGGATTAAAAGTCGTGCCAAACCGCGTTTGTTGCCGCCTTTGAAATGCAAACGGGACATGATTTCCTGACCGGGATAACAACCCTTCTTGACGCTCACGGCGCCTAGCCGATCCAGTCCCAGCCATTGCGGCAGGGCGGCGTCTTCTAATTCACGCGCGATCGTTGCAAATCCGTCACGGATATCGGCAAGCGTCCACTTCGACCAGTCAAGGCGAGCTTCCGATCGTTCTCGCGGCTCGATCGAAATGAACCGGTCGACGGATAGGGCGATCGTGCTCGCGTCATTGTTTGTAGCGATTGAATTTCCCGACGGTCGATCGCTGTCGAGATCGGCCACCGTATCGAATCCATATATATGCAGGGTGTCCGCGACGCGAATGTCGACTTTCGATCGCAACACAAAACGTTTCAACGCATCGCGCAATTCGATCGGGTCGCCACCTCGCATCAACAAGCGCAGATGCTGTGCATCGTCGCGTAAGAGATGGAAAAAGAATCGGACGCGACCCTGCGGCGACAGCCACGCATTCCACTGCCAGCGACCGTCGCCGAGCGATGGCACATCGTTGCAGAACTGCGCTTGCGCAAATGCGACCGCATCGGGCCCGGTCAATTCGATCAGCCCCATCGACGGCAATTGGATTGGCATGAGTGATCACTTACTTAAGGCGCTGGTATAGGCGCTATACTTATACGACCGAAGCGGTACCGCAATCGTAAATGACGATGCATTCACCGCATTTCAACGTCGACAATGGGATGTTTACGTTACGCCGATGACGCCCGAACACGCCTCTCCGCACAATGAATCGCCACCGGATGGCACGCCGATTCAAAAAGATTCCGAACCAGCCGCGAGCGTTCCCGAAGAAATCGGTGGGCGTGGCGGATTGGACCCCACGCGTTATGGCGATTGGGAAAAAAACGGTCGTTGCATCGATTTCTAAAGGCCAGCCATGGACAATACCGCAACGCCCGTCTTAGAAAAAAAAGCGCGACCGCTGTCGCCGCATCTGGGCATTTATCGTTGGCAGCTGACGATGATGCTGTCGATCATCCACCGCGCTACCGGCATCGCGTTGTCGGTCGGAACGATTCTCCTCTGCGCGCTGTTGATCGGTCTCGCGGGTGGTCCGGAAAGTTTCAACACCGTGCGGGGATTTTGCGCATCGCCGCTCGGAATCGTTCTGATGATCGGATGGACGTGGTCGCTCTTCTTTCATCTTTGCAACGGCGTACGACATTTGCTGTGGGATATCGGCTGGGGCTTTGAAATCCCGCGCGCGTACGCGACGGGTTGGACCGTCGTCGCGCTCAGCTTGATGTTGACGATCGCCACGTGGTTTTACGTATTCAGCGGAGGTGTGGCATGAGCGGCCACGTGAAACACGCGGATTTGCAGACGCCGATCAAACGCGTGCGCGGTTGGGGCTCGGCGCGGGGCGGCACGCATCACTTTATCGTCCAGCGCATCACCGCGGTCGCGTTGGTGCCACTCGTCATCTGGCTCGTTTGGCTTGCGTTGACGTTGCTGCACAGCGACTACGCGCATGCCCGCGCGACGCTGCATCATCCTGTTCAAGCGTTGCTGATGATCATTTTCGTCGGCGCCGTTTTCTGGCATGCGCAGCTCGGTCTGCAAGTCGTCATCGAAGATTACGTCCACACGCGCTGGCTCGAAATCACGACGCAGTTGCTCGTCAAATTTCTTTGCGTGATCGGCGCAGTCGCTGCCATTCTTGCCGTGATCCGAGTGGCGTTGGCATGAGTACTCTGATGAAGGCTTACGAAATTCAAGAGCATAAGTACGACGTCGTCGTCGTCGGCGCCGGTGGCGCGGGATTGCGCGCGACGTTCGGTCTGGCCGAAAAAGGTCTCAACACGGCGTGCCTGACGAAAGTGTTTCCGACGCGCTCGCACACCGTTGCCGCGCAAGGCGGAATTTCCGCCGCGCTCGGCAACATGGGCGAAGACGATTGGCGCTTTCATTTCTACGACACCATCAAAGGTTCGGATTGGCTCGGCGATCAAGACGCCATCGAGTACATGTGCAAGAACGCGCCGAAAGCGGTGATCGAACTCGAACATTACGGCGTTCCGTTCAGCCGCACGGAAACGGGCAAAATTTATCAGCGCCCGTTCGGCGGCATGACCACGCATTACGGCAAAGGCACGGCGCAGCGCACCTGCGCCGCCGCCGACCGCACCGGTCACGCCATGCTGCACACGCTGTATCAACAGGCGTTGAAACACGAAGCGCAATTCTTTATCGAATATTTCGCGCTCGATTTGATCATGGACGACGACGGCACGTGCCGCGGCGTCCTCGCGCTCAATATGTCGGAAGGCACGCTGCATTTGTTCCGCGCGCACGCTGTCGTGCTCGCGACGGGCGGTTACGGGCGCGCGTACTTTTCCGCGACCTCGGCGCATACGTGCACCGGCGATGGCGGCGGCATGGTGTTGCGCGCCGGTCTGCCGCTACAAGATATGGAATTCGTGCAATTTCATCCGACGGGAATTTACGGCGCCGGCTGCCTGATCACCGAAGGCGTGCGCGGCGAAGGCGGTTATCTCACCAACAACAAAGGCGAGCGTTTCATGGAACGCTATGCGCCGAACGCGAAGGACCTGGCGTCGCGTGACGTCGTCAGTCGCGCGATGACGATCGAAATCCGTGAAGGTCGCGGGGTCGGCGAACAGAAAGATCACATTCATTTGAATTTGATGCATCTCGGTCCGGAAGTCATTCACGAACGCCTGCCGGGAATTTCCGAAACCGCGCGCATTTTCGCGAATGTCGACGTGACGAAAGAACCCATCCCCGTTTTGCCGACCGTCCACTACAACATGGGCGGTATTCCGACCAACTATCACGCGGAAGTCGTCATCAAGTCCGGCGACGACGCCAACAAAATCGTGCCGGGATTATTCGCCGTGGGCGAAGCGGCCTGCGTTTCCGTGCACGGTGCGAATCGTCTGGGCTCCAACTCGCTGCTCGATCTCGTCATCTTCGGCCGCGCCGCCGCAAACCGAATCGCAGAAATCGTCAAGCCGGGCGAGCGCCACAAAGACATGCCCGCATCGGCGACGGACAAATCCATCGCCAACTTCGACGTCGTACGCAATGCGAAAGGCAACACACCGACAGCGGATTTGCGGAATACGATGCAACGTATCATGCAAAAAGATGCTGCCGTTTTCCGCACCGGCGAAACTCTTAAAGAGGGCAGCAAAAAAATCTCAGAGGCGTTCGATGCGTTCGCGGACGTGCGCGTCAGCGATCGCTCGCTCGTGTGGAATTCCGATTTGATCGAGACATTGGAATTGCAAAACCTCCTCGGCCAGGCCGTCGCGACGATGCACTCCGCCGAACAACGCACCGAAAGCCGCGGCGCGCACGCGCGTGAGGATTTCAAAGATCGCGACGACACGAACTGGATGAAACACACGCTCGTCAGCGTCGACGACAAAGGCAAAACGAGTTTCGAATTCCGTCCGGTTCACATGGATACGATGACGAAAGAAGTCGATCCCGTGCCGCCGAAGGCGAGGACCTATTGATGAACGCGACATACGCCACGCAGCTATCCGGTGACAATCATGGCTGAGTTCACATTGCCGAAAAATTCCAAAGTGCAAAAAGGCAAAAAGTATCCGGCCAAACCGGATGCGAAGAAGGTGCGTACATTCCGCATCTATCGCTGGAATCCGGACGACAATCAGAATCCAAGCATCGATGAGTACGACGTCGACATGTCCTCGTGCGGCCCGATGGTTCTCGACGCGCTGATCAAGATCAAGAACGAAACCGATCCAACACTGACATTCCGCCGTTCATGCCGCGAAGGCATCTGCGGATCGTGCGCGATGAATATCGACGGCACGAACACGCTGGCATGCACGAAAGCGATCGACGACTGCAAAGGCGACGTCAAGATTTATCCGCTGCCGCACATGCCGGTCGTCAAAGATCTCGTGCCCGATCTCACGCATTTCTATGCCCAATACGCATCGATCAAACCGTGGATTCGCACCGAAAGCGCACCGCCGCCGGATCAGGAACGTCTGCAATCGAAGGAAGATCGCGAAAAGCTCGACGGGCTTTACGAATGTATTCTGTGCGCATGCTGTTCGACGTCGTGCCCGAGTTATTGGTGGAACAGCGATCGCTATCTCGGCCCGGCAATTTTGTTGCAAGCCTATCGTTGGATTGCCGATTCGCGCGATGAAGACACCGGCGCGCGCCTGGACGATCTCGAAGATCCGTTCAAACTTTATCGCTGCCACACGATCATGAATTGCGCGAAAACGTGTCCGAAATCGCTGAATCCCGCCAAAGCGATCGGCGCGATCAAGCAGTTGCTCGTCGAGCGTAAGGGCGTTTGAACACGTTAGATGTCCGTTTGATTTATTGGCCGGCGGTCGTCATGGCCGCGTTGACGTTCATCGTGGCGGTGCGCATGTTCCGCATGCGCGTCGCGCAGATGAAGCTCGAAAAAATCCGGCCGCAAGCCGTAGCGATGTCGAAAGACGTCGTGGAAAAACTGACCGACAGCCGCGGTGCGGACAACTACCGCAACCTTTTCGAGCTGCCCGTACTGTTTTATCTCGGACTGGTCGTCGCCGCGCAAACCGGGCAGGTAAATTGGCTCACGTTGGCGCTGGCGTGGCTGTTCGTCGCGACGCGTCTCGTGCACAGCTATATCCAGTGCACGTATAACCGCGTGAGACATCGTTTCTACGCGTTCGTGTCGGGATTCTTCACGCTGGTCGCGTTCTGGCTCGTGCTGGCGATCGGTCTGGCCCGATGAGCGTTGCAGAATCGCGCTTGCGCTGGAATTGCCGGCGCGGCATGCGCGAGCTCGATCAACTGCTGACATGGTATCTCGATTCGCGCTACGCGCAGGCGTCCGATGTGGAAAAAGCGGCATTTTCCACTTTGCTGGATCAACAAGATCCCGACCTATGGAACTGGTTCAGCGGACGCCACGAGCCTGACAACCGCGCATGGAAGCGCATCATCGATGAAATCCGCACCCGTCATCACGTTTGATTATCGCGTTTCGCGTTGGCTGATCGGCGCGATTGCTGTCGCGGTGGCCTTGGCGCTGCTGGCGCTGGCATTGTGCGCAATGACGCTTGCGGCGAAATCGTTCTGTGCCGCGCTTGTGCTGACTTACTCGGCATTCGCGGTGCGACGGTTGATCCGTGCTGCACCATGCCACGTCACGTGGCACGTCGCCGGCCATTGGCGGCTAATGTCGACGAATGGCGACGAAACCGTCGCGGAACTGCTCGGCTCCGCGATACGCGGCGCGTGGATCGTGCTCAACCTCCGTCAAAGCGATGGTCGGCGAATCGATTTGATTCTGGCGCCGGACAATAGCGATTCCGAAACGCGCCGCCTTCTGCGCGTGCGTTTGTCGCGTAACAGGGAAACCGTCCGCGCATAAAAAAAGCCCAGCGCGCTTCATGCACGCCGGGCTGATAACGCATCCTT
>CAZZWP010000142.1:0-2945 GCA_964657965.1 uncultured Rudaea sp.
CCACGGCGCACATCCTGTGCGCCGTGAAGGTTGTCGCGCATTTGAGATGAGAGCTCGAGCTAGACGCTAGTTTTGTTCGACGATTTCTTGAATCGCGATGCCGTGCGGATTCGCGGTGAATGTGACGTCGCCGGATTTCAACCATTGTTCGTAGGTCGCGAATATTTTCGTCTGCATATCGATTTGCGCTTGCTTGTCCGGCGGCATCGTGGCCTTGAATTTGTTGAACATGTCGGACATCAGCGCATAAAGCTTGCCGGTAAAGTGCATGCGCATGAAGATCGGATCTTTCGCGGCCGGTTCGGCGAGATAAGCGCCGAGCGTGGCGTCTTCGCCCGCGCCACTGGATAGTCCCAACGAATCGTTCGTCATCGCAACCGCCAGCGGCGGCATCGTCACGGGCAATACGCCAGGCGGCAAGGCGACCGCTTTGCCATCCGGCTCCACTTTCAACGTGGCGAATTGCGGCACGGCGAGTTGCGCCATCGCCAACACGGCAAGTGGATTGGTTGTGCGCAACATCGTTTTTCCGGAGACATCAGGAATCGACGCGCCGTCTTTCATCTCGAATTTGTCCAGCGTGAATCGCACACCCGTCATGTCGCTGAATGGCGGCGGGATCGTGACATCGGCTTTCGCGCGCGAACCGGCGAATCCTTCGTTCAACGAAAGCAGGTGCGGGCATGTATACGGTTTTGCGGCAACGGCATCGGCTTGCTTGATCCAGAAATCCTTCAGTTTCAAGATCGGCAGCGACAGGCTGATATCCATCACACCTTCGCCGGCAGCGCCGGTGCCTGGGGCAGCGCCGAGTGCTGCGCTCAGCGGCTGCGCGATCGACGGATCGATCTCAAACTGCGCACCGACGCGAACGCGTTGCGGCGCGAGTTCTTCCACGCCGGCGACGACGCGCGGAAATTTGTGCGCGATCTCAAGAAAGTCTGCGCGACACGCAGGATCGGTGCCCGTCAGTGGCGTCCCCAGCGCTTTCGCCATTTCCGCGTCGGTGCCGGTGGCCGGATTGCTGAAACGTTCCGTCAATCGAACGAAATCGATGAAACCTGTGCCGTAGGTGGAGTAGCCATACAGCTTGTCGATCGCCTGCAATGTGCCAGCGTCGCCGAGATTTTGCGCGGGTTTGGTGAGACCGAGAATCGTCTGCTTCAACGAGTCGTCGGATTGCGTCGGCAATATCGTGAGCACCAGATGGTTGCCTTCGATCGCCGCGACGCCGGACGCTTTTTCATCGCCGACCAGCCAATAGTCTTGATTGCCGACCTTCGCGGTCGGAATTTTCTCGCCGATTTTCCCCTCGATTTTTGCGATCTCGTTCTTGAATGCGACAGGATCGGCCAGTTCGACGCGCATCACCGGCACCACGCCGACGCCGTAGAACGCGAAATGGGCGTCTGGCTTGAGGCCCATCGAACGCAGGCGCGCCCACAAATCGTCGGTGTTGAATTCATCGAGAATCGCATTGGCGATCTTGAGCGCGTGAGCCGCCGATGGATCTTTTTGATCAGTGCCGGCGCGGGCCAGCATGCCTTGATACATCTGTATCAGCATGGGCCAATACGATTTCATGCGCTGCGCCCAGGCTTCCGTCACCGCAGCGGGTGTCGGTTCTATGTTGGCGTACGCGAACGGCGTGTCGGCCGGCACGAAAGCCAGCGGCGCGGCGTTGTCGGTGGACTGCTTGCCGCACGCGGCGAGTAACGTCGCGCAAAGCGCGGGCAGGGCGAGGCGGCGAATCAGGCGCATGACGAATTTCCCTATTTTGTATGCAACTGCAAGCGTTGCGGTGACGGCTCGCGCTAATTATGCATCACGCCTAGGCGGTTTTCGCGGTCCCGATCAATTCGGCGAGCACCGCCATGCGCACGAAAACGCCGTTTGAAACCTGTTCGAGAATCAGCGATTGCGGACCATCGGCAACATCGGAGGCGATTTCCACGCCACGATTCATTGGACCCGGATGCATGACCAAGCAGCGTGGGTGCGCGCGGGCAAGACGTTGTCTCGACAAGCCATAGCGCTCGAAATAGTGGCTTTCCGAAGGGATCGATGCGGATTGCATGCGTTCTTTTTGAAGCCGAAGCATGATCGCCACGTCGACGCCTTCGACGGCTTCGTCGAAATTGTGGAAAATGCGGCATTGTGGAAAATCGCCGGCTTCCGGCGCAAGTTCCGGCGGCGAACATAGCCGTATTTCTTTCGCGCCCAGGGCGTGCAGCGCGTGCACGTCGGAACGGGCGACACGTGAATGCCGGATATCGCCGGAGATGACGACGGTGAGCGTGGAAAAATCCGTGCGGTGTCGGCGCAGCGTCAATACATCGAGAAGTCCCTGCGTCGGATGCGCGTTGTTGCCGTCGCCGGCGTTCAGCACGCTGGCGTCGGAATGCAGGATTTCGGCGATGTACTCGGGCGTGCCGGATTCTTTATGGCGTACCACGAACGCATCACAACGCATGGCTTCCAAGGTATGAACCGTGTCGATCAGCGATTCGCCCTTTGTCGTCGAGGAGCTGGCGATATCGAAATTGATGACGTTCGCGCCTAGCCGTTTGGCAGCGAGATCGAAAGACGTTCGCGTGCGTGTCGAGGGCTCGAAGAAAAGATTGATGACGGTGCGGCCCTGCAGGATGTCGAGCGGTTTCGCGCCGTTTTGTGTTTGTTCGCGCAGCGCTTCGGCGCGATCCAGCAGCGCCGTGATTTGCGAGGCCGGCATACGATCCAGCGTCAGTAGGTGACGCAGATTGCCATGCGCATCGGTTTGCATTTGATGCGTATTCGTCATTGTGGGTTCTGTTTGAGCCACGTTTCTATGATGATTTGTGCGGCGATCGCATCGAGTTCATTGGCGTTCTTGCGCCGCGCTTGACCGCGCGCGCGCCTATCCGCGAAACGCGATGCGGCCTCGACGGAGCTGAGTCGTTCGTCGA
>CAZZWP010000142.1:2955-6797 GCA_964657965.1 uncultured Rudaea sp.
CGTCGACAAGGTGTACCGGCAATTTGAAACGTTCGCCGAGCTGCGCGGCGAAAGCGCGCGCGGTGCGGCTAGTGGCCTGTTCCGATCCATCGAGCATGAGCGGCAGTCCGACGAGCAAGGCGTTCGGGCGCCAATCGCGAACGGCGGCCTCGACGCGCGGCCAATCCACGCCATTATCCCCATTGCCTATAACACTGAGCGCGCGCGCATCGCCGGTGAACGTGTTGCCGACCGCCACGCCGATGCGCCGTCCGCCGTAGTCGAAGCCGAGAACGGTCAGCGTCGGACGATTGGAATACGTCGTCGATCCGGTGTCGGCTTCTGTCATCGGCAGCGGCGTCGCGGAGTTTCTAGGCATGCCCGGCGTAATCCGTGAGGCTGGCGATATCGACGCCGACCAGGGCCGCCGCTGCTTCCCAACGTTGTTCGAGTGCTGTCGAAAAAAGAATACGCTCGTCCGAATCGACGGTGAGCCACGCATTGTCCTTCAGTTCGGTTTCGATCTGCCCTTGACTCCATCCGGAATAGCCGAGCGTGACGATCGCTTTGTCTGGACCCTTTCCAGCAGCCATCGCGACGAGGACATCGCGCGACGTCGTCACGCAAATGCGGTCGGATATCTTGAATGACGATTCCCATTCACCGGTCGGCGTGTGCAGCACGAAGCCACGCTCCGGCTGGACGGGACCGCCGATGAGCACCGGCGCATCGCCGATGCGGCTGGTTTCGGCCTGGATATTCATTTGCGCCAGCACATCGCCGAGACGATATTCCGACAGACGATTGACGAGCAAACCCATCGCACCCTCGTCGCTGTGCTGACAGACGAAGGCGACGCTGCGTCGAAAGGTCGGATCGCGCAAGCTCGGCATTGCGATCAGTAGATGATTGGTCAGGCTGCTGATCGATTCCATGCGCGCATTCTACCGCGCCGGCGCATTTTGCCGCGATGCGGAAAAACCGTTGTTCAGCGATTGCGCAGGATGTCTCCGGGTAGAAACTGCCAGGTGCGCGTGACGTAAAGTTCGTCTACGCCGTCTTCGGTGGGAATCGGCGGGAACGGGGCAGATTGGTTGACGATGCGGATCGCTGCGTCGTCGAGGATTTTGTGGCCGCTAGGCTCGATCACATCGACGCTTTTGATCGTGCCGTCCTTGCGCAACGCGACGGTAAGTACGAGTTCGCCATGCAGCTGCTCGCGCCGCGCTTCGTCCGGATAATTCAGGTTGCCGATGCGCTCCACCCGCGCCACCCACGCCGACATGTATGCCGCGTACTGATATTCCTTCGTGTTCGCGGAAATATACTTTTTCTTCGGACGTTTCGCGTACGCCTGCGATTCCTGTTGAATCTCCGCGGCGAGTTTCGCCATCTCGAGTTTTTTCTCGAGCACGTCGCGCACGGTCGGTTGCGGAAGCGGCGGTTGCTCGGGCACTTCGTGTTCGGTTTGAAGACTGAATTTTGATTTCTGTTGCGTGAGCAATTCGCGTTGCGTCGGCGGCTGCGGCTTCGGCGCGGATGCCTGCATCGGTTTCGGCGCGACGCCGGATTCATTTTTTGAAATCGGACTCGACACGAGCTCGCTTGGCCGCACGGCTTTTTCGTGTTCGCCGCCGCCGCTGTTGTTCGCTTGCGCGAGAAAATCGGCCTTCGTCGGTTTTTCGCCGGACGCCGATTGCACAAGAATCACATCGAGCGACGGCAGGCTCGGTCGTGTCTTCTCATATTCGAACGTGAGCCCCAAGGCCAGCACGCCGTGAGCGATCACCGAAAACAGCAACGTGACGCCGAGTCGGTCGCCACTGCTGACTTTGCGCGGCGTCATCGGCGACGCTTCTCGATCGCGTCAAACAACTGCCCTGCGATGTTCAATCCGAACTGCGCATCGAGTTCGCGGATGCACGTCGGCGAGGTCACGTTGATTTCCGTGAGCCAATCGCCGATGACGTCGAGACCGACGAAAATCATGCCGCGCTTTTTCAACTCCGGGGCGACTTGCGCGGCGAGCCAGCGTTCGCGTTCACTGATCGGCTGGCCGACGCCTTTGCCGCCGCGCGCGAGATTGCCGCGGAAATCATCGCCTTGCGGCATGCGCGCAAGTACGTAGGGAACCGGCTCTCCGTCGACGAGCAAGATGCGCTTGTCGCCGTTTTTGATTTCCGGCAAATATTTTTGCGCGACCGTGAAACTGCGTCCGTTCTCGGTTAGCGTTTCGAGAATCACGTTGAGATTCGGATCGCCGCGATGACTGCGAAAAATCGAACGGCCACCCATGCCGTCGAGCGGTTTCAGGATGACTTCGTCGTGATCTTGCACGAATGCCTTGATCGTCTTCGCGTCGCGCGCGACAACGGTCGGCGGTATACATTGTGGAAAATGCAGCGAAAACAATTTTTCGTTCGCGTCGCGCAGCGCACGCGGATCGTTGACGACGAGCGCACCGCCCATCTGCGCCAGTTCGAGCACCATCGTGTCGTAGAGAAATTGCGAATCGACGGGCGGATCTTTGCGCGCGAGGATGACATCGACTTGGCGCAAGTCGATCCAACGCGCATCACCCAGCGTGAACCAGCCGCTCGGATCGTCCTTTACCGCCACCGGCGCTGCGTGCGCCCACGGCGCCGCGTCGCGAACGGCCAGACTCGACGGCGTGACGTACATCACGTCATGGCCGCGCCGCTGCGCTTCCAGCAGCATGGCGAACGTCGAATCCTTTTCTATATGGATGGACTCGATCGGGTCCATCAGTACGGCAACGGTCAGGCTCATCGGCTCATTCGGTCGTTCAAGGGGTTCGCTTGGCACGGGAAGTGCTGCAAATCTTCCATATTTGAGCGAGGCGGTCGGGTCAGGTCAACGCTATACTACCATCGACGGTATGTGCTTCCGGGTCGATTTCCGGAGCCGAAAAGGGGCGAACGCGAGGCGAACTTTTTCGAGTAACGATACGTGGTTAGCGGATTTACTTGACAGGTTTGCTAAGTATTGGTTAAACAGCGTGGTCAGCCGCCGGTTTTCGGGCGAAAGCGGCTTTCATCACATGACGTGGTTGCGCGCGCTTCGACAAAAAGCGCGCGTAATGGGCACTCCGAAGTTTGGGGGTAGTACGTGGAACAGACAGCGAAAGATGGCGGCTTGGCCGGACTTAAGGTCATGGTCATCGACGACTCCAAAACGATTCGGCGTACCGCCGAGACGCTTTTGAAGAAAGAAGGTTGCGAAGTCATCACCGCAACTGACGGTTTCGAGGCGCTCGCGAAAATTTCCGATCAGCAGCCGAACATCATCTTCGTCGACATCATGATGCCGCGTCTGGATGGCTATCAGACCTGTGCGCTGATCAAGAACAACCAGATGTTCAAGTCGACGCCGGTGATCATGCTGTCTTCCAAGGACGGTCTGTTCGACAAGGCGCGCGGCCGCATCGTCGGCTCCGAGCAATACCTCACTAAACCGTTTACGCGCGAAGAGTTGCTGGGAGCGATCCGTCGTCATGTCAGCAACAAGTAATTAATCGGCCATCGGAGCATAGGGGCAACGAATGGCGCATATTCTGATCATCGACGACTCGCCGACGGACGTGCGCGTCTTCACCACATTGCTGGAGAAGAACGGGTACAAAGTCAGCAGTGCGGCGAGTGCCGAAGCGGGTATCGCAATGGCCAAGCGCGAGCGGCCTGATCTTGTGATCATGGATGTGATCATGCCCGGCATGAACGGCTTCCAGGCGACACGGACGCTGAGCCGCGAGACGGAAACGTCAGAAATTCCGATTCTCATCGTGACGACGAAATCGATGGAAACCGATCGCGTGTGGGGTCTGCGCCAGGGCGCGAAGGATT
>CAZZWP010000143.1:0-6726 GCA_964657965.1 uncultured Rudaea sp.
TTCAACGAACTCGATAAAAAAGGCCTGATGATGTACGGCCAGATGACGGCCGGTTCATGGATCTACATCGGTTCGCAAGGCATCGTACAGGGCACGTATGAAACGTTCGTCGAAATGGGACGGCAGCATTACGCAGGAAATCTGCAAGGCAAATGGATTCTCACGGCGGGACTCGGCGGCATGGGCGGCGCGCAGCCGCTCGCGGCGAGTCTCGCCGGCGCGTGCTCGCTCAATATCGAATGTCAGCAGAGCCGTATCGATATGCGGTTGCGTACGAAATACGTCGATGAACAAGCGACCGATCTCGACGATGCATTGGCAAGAATCAAAAAGTATACAAATGAAGGGAAGGCCGTTTCGATCGCCTTACTCGGTAACGCGGCGGAGATTTTGCCGGCGCTGGTCAAGCGCGGCGTGAAGCCGGATGCGGTCACCGATCAGACGAGTGCGCACGACCCCGTCAATGGCTACTTGCCTATCGGCTGGACGGTCGATGAATGGTTCGAACGTCGCAAGAGCGATCCGAACGGAACACGTGATGCGGCAAAAAAATCGATGCGCGTTCATGTCGAGGCGATGCTCGCGTTCCAAAAAATGGGTGTGCCGACATTCGATTACGGCAACAACATCCGGCAGATGGCGAAGGACGAAGGTTGTGCCAACGCGTTCGACTTTCCGGGCTTCGTGCCGGCCTACGTGCGGCCGCTTTTCTGTCGCGGCGTTGGCCCGTTTCGTTGGGTCGCGTTATCCGGCGATCCTGAAGACATCTTCAAGACCGATGCGAAAGTGAAAGAACTGATTCCCGATGACCCGTCTCTGCATCGGTGGATCGATATGGCGCAACAGCGCATCAGTTTTCAGGGATTGCCGGCGCGCATTTGTTGGGTCGGATTAGGTCAACGCGACAAACTCGGACTCGCGTTCAACGAGATGGTGCGAAAAGGCGAACTCAAAGCGCCTATCGTCATCGGGCGCGATCATCTGGATTCCGGTTCCGTCGCATCGCCCAATCGCGAAACGGAAGCGATGAAAGACGGCAGCGACGCCGTCTCCGACTGGCCGATCCTCAATGCGTTGTTGAACACGGCCGGTGGTGCGACGTGGGTGAGTTTCCATCACGGCGGTGGCGTCGGCATGGGCTATTCGCAGCACTCGGGTGTCGTGATCGTTTGCGACGGTAGCGAAGCCGCCGACAAACGCATTGCGCGCGTTTTATGGAATGATCCGGCTACCGGCGTCATGCGGCATGCGGATGCGGGGTATGACATTGCCATCAAGTGCGCGAAAGAGCAGAAATTGAAATTACCGATGGTGTAACCGCAGGAGAACAATGTGCGCCGAAATCTCTTGCTAGGTTTGCTGGCATGCGTCGCGGTGGCGGCCACGTTATTTTTCGCATTCAGAGATCATGACGAAGTCATGCCGACGCGTACTGCGTCCGACCCATTGATTCGTGAATTCGCCGCGATTCAAACGGCGGAAAAGATAGCCGATCCTTATGCAAGGTGTATGGCTTACCCCGACCCGCCGGAGTTCACGTGGGACCGAAAAATTGTCGACGCGTATTGCGCGTTGGGTTTGCGCAAAGCCATCAGCGGGGAAGAACTGCGCGCGGAGCTGCAGCAAGGCCATGCGCCATTGCTCAAAGCCATGTTTGATGGATATCTGAGCAAAAACTACGAGCCGGGGCAACATGGCTTTTTGATCTGGGTTTTTCGTCAGTTATTCGACAACGATCGCGGCACGGAGCTGGCCGACGAGTGGGTCAAGGCCGATCCCGACAGCGCTTATGCACTGGCGGGGCGCGGCGTGGGTTATCTGCGGCAGGCATGGCGTGCACGCGGAACCAGATATGTGCGTGACACACCTGAAAGTAATTTTATAGCGATGCGCGACTTGGCGGAAAAAGCACGCACCGATCTTCAAGAGGCGGTTCGACGGTCACCGCGCCTGATCGTCGCCTATGCGAGTCTCATGTCGCTGGCGCAACTGACGAGCGAACACGGTCTGCTATCCCATGCGGCGGAAAAAGCACTCGATCTCGATCCGGCCGACCAGTGGATTTACGATCACTGGCTGGACGCGCTCGCGCCACAATGGGGAGGAACACCCGCAGACCGGCAGCGCATCATCGAGCGCGGGATGCAGCACGCCGATGAAAACCCGTTGTTGAAACGGCTGGCCGCGCGACCAGACTGCATGGACGCGGAATTGGCGGAATTTTGTCGCTCCTGCAAAACGACGAAAGACAATGCGCGCGTGGCCGTTGCTGCGTATCGACGCGCGGCCGCAGTCGGACCCGTCGCTTGCGTCATGGACGGCGCAGCGGACGCCGCCGAACGCGCCGAAGACCGTGAAGCGGTGGTTCGTTTCAGTTCTCAATCGTATCGTTTCAGCCGACGTTTCGAGCCGCTGTTTCGACGCGCGTTGACGTGGCAGGCATTGGGTAAGCCCGAGTTTGCGCTGGAAAGCGTCGATACTGTTCTCGAGCAGCAACCGAACAACGTCGAAGCGCTCGATTACAAAGGATGGGTATATCAGGAACAGCACAAAGCGCCTGAAGCGGAGGCTGCGTTTCTCGCCGCGGTCAAGATTGATCCCGACAATCGCGAAGCGAACACCGAATTGGTGAACCTTTATCTTGGCGCACTGCGCAAGCCGGACGACGCCAAAAAAATCGTCGATCGTTTGATGGCCGAAAACTCCAACAATCCGCGCGCCTGGCTGTTGAGCGCCGTGCTCGATCACGGCAAGGACGAAAAGCACTGCAAGCTTGCGCTCGGGAAATACTTGCAGCTCGTCGACAAATCCGATCCGGACAGTTATGAGCAGCGCGACATTGATCGCGCAACGAAGCGATTAGCCGAGCTTACGCGCCAGGATCCGCTGTCGAATTTGCACTAGCCGATGCGATCGACGCATTGTCCGTGTTTTTTCCCGCTGCACGTTTTCTGGCGCGGGCGATCTGACGCTCCGCCCATCGCTTCAGCACGCGCGCCCTTCGCGCACCGGTTTGCGGATCGCGTACCACTTGCTCGACACGCGCGAGCAATTTGTCTACGTTTTCTCGCGGCTCCTCATCGCCGTCGCGCGCGTGCGACCACAAATCGATCCATTCCTCCGTGCGTTCACCGATTTTTAGCGTGCTGCGGAAAAATTGCGGTTCGTGATGCTTGATGCGGACGAGATCGATGAAAGCCGCAACCATCGTGATTGGGCTAAGCAATAAATCGCGGCCCGCGCCGATGAGGAGTTTCAGTTGCAGCATCGCGACGGCGCGAATGAGCGGACCGGCTCGGCGTTTGGATTCTGGTTTCATCGTCCAAGCGTAAACGAGTTTTTGCGGGATGGAAAACGCAGAAGGTCATGGTGGAAGCATCGTCGAGGCGATGCGCTGGTCAATCCAAACGGTTCGCGCCACTATTCTCACCAATGAACGATATTTCTCCAGACGTTTGCCGCAATTGTGGCGCGGCGCTTACCGGTAACTTCTGCCAGCGCTGCGGCCAGAAACGGTTCGTCGAAAGCGATCGGCGTTTCGGTCATCTCGCGCATGAATTGCTGACGACTGCCACCGATCTGGATAGCCGCATTTGGCGCACCGTGTTTGCGTTGCTGTTTCGACCGGGATTGCTGTCGCACGAGTATATGCAGGGCCGGCGCGCGCGCTGGATTTCACCGATTTCGTTGTTTCTTGCGGTGTGCGTTATTTATTTCGTCGCGCCACTCCACGGCAGCGACGTGTCCTTGCAATTCAATTCCCAAGTGACGGCGCGGATCAGGCAGCTCGCCGAAGGACCGGATGAAAAACTCAGTGATTCGCAGCGTGTTTCGGAAGGGCAGGCGCATTCGAAATTCACGTCGCCGCTGATCGACGAGCGCGTGCGCGAACGGGATGCGAAGGCGCGCGCCGAGTCGAATGGCGCTAACGGGTATTCGTATCGCGACTATCGGCAGGCTTACAACGCGAAGGCCGACGACATCAGCAAGGCGCTGGTGATTCTGCACATGCCGTTCGTCGCGCTGGTGCTGATGATGATATTCGCGCGGAAGCATCGCTATTTCGCCGAACATTTTGTCGTCGCGCTGCATTTTTTCGCGTTCACATTGCTGATGCTTCAAATCGTCGTGCAGGGTTCTGCGCTATGGAATTTTCTTGTGCCGACGACATGGGCGATTCCCGATCCCGCACTGGATTGGTTTATGCGTGCCGCGATTTGCACCTACACGGTGGCGGCGTTGCGCCGCGCATACGAGGTGGGCTGGTTATCGGCGACGATAGCCGCAACGCTGATGCTGGCGGCGGTCGTTGCGATCAACATCTATATTTATCGCGCGATCCAATTCCTCGTGACGTTTGCGCTGACGTGATATCCATCGTTCGGACCCATTGAATCGGACGATTACGCAACCCAGTTCGTAAAACATGAGCGATCCGTTTTCAATCCGATTGGCGAAGCCTAACGATGCGTCGAAGATCGCCGGAATGTCGCGCGATTACATCGAAACGGGTTTAAGCTGGAATTGGACGCCGCATCGCGTCGGTCACAGCATCCGCAATCGTGAGACGAATGTGGCGGTGGCGACGAGGGACCACGATGTCGTCGGTTTCGGCATCATGAAATACCAGGACACCGATGCGCATTTGATGTTGTTTGCCGTCACGCCACGATTTCGACGACAGGGTGCCGGCACCGCGCTGATGAACTGGCTGGAAAGCTCGGCGAGCACGGCCGGCATCGAATTGATCTGGCTGGAAGCGCGCGCGAATAACTCTACGGCGTTGGCGTTTTACAACGCGCGCGGCTATCGGATGCTGGATCGCATGCATCGCTATTATTCCGGTGTCGAGGATGCCGTGCGGATCGGCAAGGATCTGACGGAAGCCAAACCTTCTTATCTCGATAAATAAGTCCAGCGCTTGATCGCCGCTGCTTAGCACCAATGTTTACCGCCTGGTTTTAACGAAGGATTGCGATGTCTGCTTCGAATGGTTCGGCCAGTGCGCCGGTGAAGGTCAGGATCGATTTTGTTTCGGACGTGGTCTGTCCTTGGTGCGTGATCGGCTTGCGATCACTCGAGGAGGCGTTGCAGCGGCTCGATGGCAAAGTCCACGCGACTATGCATTTCCAGCCATTCGAGCTGAATCCGCAGATGGCGCCGGAAGGCGAGGACATCGCCGAGCACATTCGCAAAAAATACGGCTCGACCCCGGAACAGTTCGCCAAGAATCAGGAAAATATTCGCGCACGCGGCGCGGTGCTCGGTTTTGAATTCCGCATGGACAAGCGCAGCCGCACGTACAACACGTTCGACGCGCACCGTTTGCTGCATTGGGCCGATCTCGAAGGAAAGGGCGGCGCGCTGAAACATGCGCTGTTCGACGCCTATTTCACGGCAGGCGAAAATGTGAGTGAGCGCGACGTGCTAATCCGCGCGGTGGAAAAAGCGGGATTGTCGATCGAACGCGCGAATCAAATCCTGGCTTCCAATGAATTCGCAGACGATGTTCGAAAGCAAGAGCAGTTTTATATCGCCAACGGCATTCAGGGTGTACCGGCGGTCATCGTGAACGAACGTCATTTGATTTCCGGCGGACAGCCGCCGGACGTTTTCGAGCAGGCACTCCGGCAGATCGCCGGAATTGCCTGATCGTCAAACGGGCGGACCGAGCAACACTTTCGCGACGTCGCGTACGCCCGCCGCACGGCGCAATTGCCGCCACAGGCTCGCCCACGTATGGGTTGCGATTCGTAGCGGGTTGTAGCTTGTCATGCGATGCACGAGACCGTAATCGCAGGGAACATCGGATTGCTGACGTGCGAAAGTGCCGAACATGCGATCGAAAATAATCAGCACGCCGCCGAAATTCTTGTCGATGTACTCCGGATTGCGCGCGTGATGAACTCTGTGATGCATGGGCGTGTTGAGGATCCATTCGAGTGGACCCAGTCGCGGCACGAGTTCGGTGTGCAGCCAAAATTGATAGAGCAAATTCAATGCGGCCGCGATCAGAACGGATTGCACAGGAAATCCGACCCAGACCAGCGGTGCGAAGAAAAGAAAGCTTCCGCTGATGCCGGAGGTCCAGCCGAGTCGATAGGCGGCGGAGAGATTGTAGGCATTCGTCGAATGGTGCACGGCGTGCGTGGCCCATAGCCATTGGACGCGATGGTCGGCGCGATGCATCCAGTAATACAAAAATTCCAGCCCCAGCAGCAGTGTCAGCCATGACCACCAATGGTTCATCGCGATCGTCGCGATTCGAAAATTGGCTACGACACCGAACACCGTGCCTGCTATACCGAATCCAATGATGCGGTTGATGAAGACTCTGCCGACGGCATCGCCTAGCGAGGCGAAGTACGCCCGCCAGTCGTACGCTTGTCGACGAACCTTCTGCAAGTAAACGCCTTCAGCTGCCGCGGCGAGAATCAGGATGGCCGGCAAAATAAGGAGGTAGCGCGGAAATGTGTTCATGTGCGAAGTGCCGCTGCCGACATGGTGTTCTCCGTTTGGGACGCAACGCCTGGTCAGGCTAGGTTTGTCTCAAGACGGAACGCACGGGCGGTTCGACGGTTGACGCGGGACGCGGCGTGTAAGAGAGTAAAAAAAACCGGCGCGGTCGTCGGCGAGCAATCTCTGCCATGGCGAAAACCTGCTCGCGTGCTCTGGCCCCAGAGTCGTGATCGCGCCGGTGAACCGGAGATAGGATCGATTAGATGG